>JBKCUI010000001.1:0-30314 GCA_046318495.1 Pirellula sp.
GTCGTATCAGGTTGCGAATAAGTGACCCCTTAGCGGTGGGTTTCGGGAGCTTGGTTTTCCAGTCTCATCTTCATCGCTAAGCCCGCCGGTGTTTCACGTTGGTCCTATCCACACCTGACTTTTCTTCTCCTAAGTTTGGCACCCCCAGCCAAGCAGGTCCGGCGTGAAACACTTGTTTTTTCCTCGCCTTGCCAAGCGAGTGGATCTCCCTCCCGTTGACCATCCACTGCCGATTTGCCGTAGGTTTATTCAGCAACCACGAGACCAAACCCAATCCCTTTTGTTGGAGTCCACGCTTCAATGCAGACCGAAGATCCCAAGAACGATTCCATGAGCCAACAGCCTGATTCCCGCCGCGGATTTTTGAAGTCGACCACCGGCATCGTCGCCGGCGCGGCCGTCGTGTCCCAATTGCCGATCGCTCGCTCGGCTTTCGTCGCCGGTAGCGACACGATCAAGCTCGGTTTGATCGGATGCGGTGGACGCGGCACCGGTGCTGCCGGACAAGCTCTCGATACCAACAGCGATTCCAACAATGTCAAGCTGACGGCGGTCGGCGACCCGTTCGCATATCGCGCGGAAAACGCGCTCAAGCAACTCTCGAAATCGCATTCCAAGCACGTCGATGCCAAGACCTTCATCGGGGTCGATGCCTACAAGCGAGTGATCGAATCGGACGTCGATATGGTCATCCTGACCTCGCCTCCAGGGTTCCGCCCGTTGCACTTCGAAACGGCCGTCAAAGCTGGCAAGCACGTGTTCATGGAAAAGCCGGTTGCTACCGATGCTCCGGGCGTGCGCCGCGTTTTGGAAGCCAACAAGATCGCCAAGGAAAAGAAGCTGGCGGTCGCTGTCGGTCTGCAACGCCATCATCAATCGAACTACAAAGCCACGATCAAGATGCTCAAGGAAGGGGCCATCGGCGACATCATCTTGACCCGCGCCTACTGGAACGGGGACGGCGTGTGGACGCGCAATCGTCAGCCCGGCCAAACCGAACTCGAGTACCAGCTCAATAACTGGTACTACTTCAATTGGCTTTCCGGCGACCACATCTGCGAGCAGCACATCCACAACTTGGACGTGATCAACTGGCTGATGGATGGCCCGCCAGCGACGGCCCAAGGCCAAGGGGGCCGACAAGTCCGGACCGGCGAAGACAGCGGCCAGATCTACGATCACCACTTCGTCGAATTCACCTATCCCAACGGCACCAAGCTTTTGAGCCAATGCCGTCACATCCCAGGATGTTGGAGCTCCGTCAGCGAGTACGCGCACGGCACCAACGGCTGGTGCGATATCGGTGGCGGCAAGATCTACAACAAGAAGAACGAAGTCGTCTGGGAAGCTCCCAACGGCGAAGATGGATGGGCGCAAGAGCACGTCGATCTGTTCGCGCAGATTCGCAAGGGCGAGATTCCCAATGAAGGGGATTACGGCGCGACCAGCACCATGACGTCGATCATGGGCCGCATGGCGACGTACACGGGCAAGATGCTCAAGTGGGAACAGTGCCTCAACAGCAAGGTCGCTCTGGCGAACTTCGACGCCATCGACGAGTTCAGCGACGAAGCCCCGCTCGAGCCCGATGCCAATGGCAAGTACTGGATTCCAGTCCCAGGTCAGGATCCCGAACTGGTGGTCTAATCGGTCAGGCGGGGTCTCCCTCCCCGATCTTACCGCTGAGCTCGACGTTCGAGCACCTTTACAGCCCGTGTGGCAGCCTCTCTTATCGCCTTGGAGGCGAACTGCCACATGGGCTGTTGTTTTGCGCCGACAAAGTTTTTTCGCCCGTCGCGCAAACGTGTATACTTAGGGTATGGAACCCAACGACACTGCGATCACCGAACCGTTCTCGCCCGCCCCGGGTCAGGTTACACCGTCTCAAGCGGGATCGAAGCTGTTGGCGAAGTTTTCGGACGCCGACGGCTTGATTGTGCGCACTGCGCCATCCACCCATGTCGACCACGATGAGCCCAAGTCGAAAGCGCCCGCAATCCCATTGCAGCGCTTCCAAGAGCTCGAGCAATCCATTCGGCATTCCCCGGCCAACCCAGATCCGTACGTCGAGCTCGGGCAGATCTATCTGAGCCAAGAGCGCTGGAGCGATGCCAAGCGGGTGTTGGAAGCAGGATTCCAACATTGCTCGGAGTGCGAAGCCATCGTTCTGATGCGCGAGGATCTCGTGCTGCTGCTCGCCAGCCAGCATGTCGAGGAAGCTCGCAAGAAGAATGCCCAGCAACCGTCCGAGCAAACCAAGTACGATCTCGATCAGGCAGAAGTCAATCTCGCCAACGAACGGTTGCGTGTGTGCAGCGACCGCTTCCGAAGACGCCCCGAAGAAAAAGAGATTCTGATCACGTGGGCCGTCGCCCTGCGCCAACTCGGACGGCATGCCGAAGCGTTGGACAAACTTGCCGAAGCGGCTGCCGAACCCACCCTCCGCGCGCGGGCGAGCTTGCAACTGGGGATGTGTTTCCAAACCCTCGATCGACCGCTGGATGCGCTCTCGGCCTTTCGCAAGGCCGCGCTCTATCGCTCGCCACCTCCCGACGTCTCGATTCGCAACCGGGCGTTGCAATTGGCGATGACCGTTGCCGAAGAGAACGGGTTGATCGATTCGGCACGCTACTACGCAGAGCGCTTGCTGGAGTCGAGCGACGCCAAAGATCGCGAATCGGTCGCTCGCGAACTCTATCGATTGCGCGAAAAAGAGCTGTAATCGGTTCATCGCCCCTTCGGTTGTTTGGGGCATTGCATGCGCGACGTAAACAGCACTTTTGCGCACTTGCAGATTACTGGAGTGCAATCCTGCGCCGCGCTCTGGCTGCGATGGGACACCTGAATGACTGCCCGCCGAGCCGTAAAAACTTTCGCGAGTTTAACTGTCGAAGTGGGGCGCGGCTTGCGGTTCCATTGACAACCCGGGCACGCTTCCAATTAGAATCCTCTGCGTTGGCATGTGGCGTCGACCCGCGGCGCCGTTCGCAGCGCGTCCGCGAGCATCGCGCTGCGATCTTCCTCCCCGCTGTTTCATCCTTTTCGCATTGTCCTTTGCCTATGAAATCCTCCATCCTGTTGCGTTTGGCGGCTCTTTGTTTGCCGATCGGTTTGACCTTGGCTTCCAACGCCACTGTGCGTGGCGAGAATCCACCCAACACGCTGACCCGCGCAGAAACAATCAGCGGCTGGAAACTGCTGTTTGACGGCTCGTCCACCAAAGGCTGGCGCAGCTACAAAAAGGAATCGCTTTCCGACGGTTGGAAGGTGGTCGATGGAGCTCTGGCTCGACAGTCCGATGGCGCTGGCGACATCGTCACCGACAAGAAGTACAAGTACTTCGAGTTGTCCCTCGATTACAACATCTCCAAAGGTGGCAACAGCGGTTTGATGTTCCATGTCACCGAAGACAATCCCGCTCCTTGGCAAAGCGGACCCGAAGTGCAGATCCAAGACAACATCGATGGGCACGATCCGCAAAAGTCGGGATGGCTCTATCAAATGTTCAAGCCATATCCCATGCGATGGGCCGGCGAAACCGAAATCCCGGATGCGACGCGTCCTCCCGGGGAGTGGAACCAACTCTTCCTCCGCATATCCCCGCGCGGTTGCGAAGTCTCGATGAACGGCGTCGTCTACTATCAATTCCGTTTGGGGGATGATCGCTGGAAGGAACTCGTAGCGAAAAGCAAGTTCGCGCAATTCCCAGGCTTTGGCGCTGCGGGCGAAGGCTACATCTCGCTCCAAGACCACGGCAATGCGATCTCCTTTCGCAACATCAAGATCCGGGAACTCAAAGAAGACGGCTCGATCGATTCCCCGGTCGATGGCAAACTCGCCATTGAACCGAAACTTGCGTTCCCCAAGATGAAGTGGCAAGGCTGGACGGCCGTCGATGAAGATGGCACGGTCAATCGACCTTTGCGCATCCTCGAACTGACCTACGCGCCAGGCGATGGCAAACGGCTCTTTGCGCTCGATCAAGGTGGCGTTCTCTACACCATCGAGAATCGACCCGATGTTGAGCTCGCCAAACGCTTCCTCGATATCCAAGAGCGCGTCAGCGCTTGGAACAGCATGGGAGGCAATGAACAAGGGCTCCTCGGTTTGGCGCTCCATCCCAAGTTCCGAGAGAACGGTCAGTTCTTTGTCAATTACACCCGACCCAAGACACATGAAACCATCGTTTCGCGATTCCGCGTCGATTCGAAAGATCCCACCGTCGCGGATCCCAACTCCGAAGAGATCTTGCTCGAGATTCCGCAGCCGTTCCAAAACCACAATGGGGGCGCCATCGAGTTTGGCCCCGATGGTTATCTGTACATCGCCATGGGAGACGGCGGTGCGCGCAACGATCCGCATGCCAACGGGCAAAACCGTTCGCAGTTGCTCGGCGCGATCTTGCGTATCGATGTGAACACCAAAACGGCCGGCAAGGCCTACGGCATTCCGGCCGACAATCCTTTCGTCAACACCGAAGGGGTGCGTCCCGAGATTTATGCGTACGGTCTGCGCAATCCTTGGCGCATGGCGTTTGACAAGAAAACGGGCAAGCTTTGGTGCGCCGACGTCGGACAGGATCTTTGGGAAGAGATCAACATCATCCAAAAGGGAGGCAACTACGGCTGGAGTGTCCGCGAAGGAAGTTACGCCTTTGGCAACCGCACCCCTGACCCGCATTCGCTCAAGACCGTCGATCCGGTTTGGGCCTACGATCACACCGTTGGCAAATCGATCACCGGCGGTCGCGTGTACAACGCGTCTCGGCTTCCTGCATTGAAGGGCAAGTACCTTTATGCCGATTACGTCTCCGGCGGCGTTTGGGCGTTGACGGTTCAAGAAGGCGCCGCGGAAGCCGTTCGCAACGAAGAAGTCGTTGCAGGTGGGTTGCCTGTGTTGGCCTTTGGTGAAGACGCCGATGGCGAAGTCTACTTCATGATCGACAGCGCTCGAGGCGATTCGATCTACAAGTTCGAGGCAAAGTAGTCCTGAAGACGGATGCTGCGATCGCTCGTGAATTCGCTTCCGACACCTCTACGGCGTGTCGGAGGCGATGGCTTCGATCAGCTCCTCGATGAGTTTCTTTTGATGCGTTGCTTGGAACTCGTCTCGGCGAATGCATCGGTACCAAACCACTCGACCTTCGGTCTGGTTTGGCTTGGGTGGCGATGGATTGGATGCGTTCGGTTCGCCAGACTCAGGCAAGGGCTGAGGCAATGGCTGTGCCGACACATAAATCAGAACGGCATCGCATTTCTCGTTCAGCCCGACTCTTTCCAAGGATCCATTGGCAGCGATCCCCATCGATACATGTTTGAGGGAATACGTCTCCGCCAATTCTTGTAGGCGGGCGATGCGGTCTGCTATCTGATCGATGGTGAAGCCGCCCAGTTGTGCGCCGTTGGAATCGATGTGATGCACGTATGCATCGAGCGACCGATTCCCTAGCTTGGAAAGGGACGCGGAGGACTCGGGCTCGCTTGGATCGCGCGAGGTGCGATCGGGATCTGCAATGCGATCCATGCCCTGGATGAATTCCAACATGTCTTGGGACAGGGTGGATGTGATGAGCATGACCATGCCGGTCGCATCCCCGAGTCCGCGCCGCCCCAGTCCTGGAGCAGTGCCGCGAGTCTGGCCGAACTTCTCGGGATCAAAAGGACGCTTGAGCGCCCATGGACCCGTTGCGGGGGTGCTGACCAGGAGGGGCTGTTTCTTGCCGAGGGTCGCTTCCCAAAACTCCGATTGGGCGCGAGCCGTCGCTTCGATGCCAACAAGGAAGCCGAGTACGAGCCAGAGGATGGCGATCGTGTGCGGAATGACGAAACGCCTGCCGTGCGAGCCAAAGAGATTGATATCCGGGACTTTCAACGTTCGGTGCATCTTGTCGGACTCCGGTGCAAGGGATATCTCGGATTGGAGCATGCTCACTGCAACGCAACATAATGATAATCAAATCTGAACTCGGAATTCATCGTTAGCTTTGATCGCCTACCTATGATCTCTCGCGTGGTAAGAAAAATCTCTGGACGCGAGGTGTGTGCGATGGACCGATGGATGGTAATTGCGTTGTTTGCTCTGTTCTTTTCGGCAGGATGCAGCGACGGCATGCGGCAGGCGACGTACTCGGTAACAGGTGAGGTTCGTTACAACGGGTCGCCGGCCAAAGGGTTGACGGTCGTTCTGCGACCGGTTGATAAGTCCAAGTTCAAATGGGAAGAGATCCCGCAGGCGATCACCGACGATGCGGGCAAATTCAGCATCCATACCTACTTGTCCGACGACGGTGCTCCCGCCGGTGAATACAAGGTTGGAATTGCGCTCCTGCAACCACCGGCGGATGATGAAGGGGGGGATCAAGTCAAGCGAGATTCCGACGCTCCGAGATTTCCCTCGAAGTATGCAGACCCCGAAACCTCGGGTCTGAAGGCAACGGTGCAGACCAAGTCGACCGTTTTGCCTCCCTTCGAGTTAACCGATTGATTCTTGCGATGGATACGGTCGCTTCTGCAACTTTTTTTAGGAACATTCCCGTGAGAAAACGATTTGGATTTACGCTTGTGGAACTTCTTGTGGTGATTGCCATCATTGGAATTTTGGTCGGTTTGCTGTTGCCGGCGGTTCAAGCGGCTCGCGAAGCAGCCCGTCGAATGTCTTGCTCCAACAACATGAAGCAGATCGGATTGTCGCTCCAAAACTTCGAGAGTGCATTCAAGTTCTTCCCACCGGCTCGCGTTGACGCGATCCCTGGATTTCCCGTCACCGAACTTGGGATCAACCCGACCTCCGCTACAGGAAACATTACGCACGGTCCTGGGATTTTTCTGTTTCCTTACATGGAACAGCAGACCCTCTACAGCCAATACGATTTGCAGTCGTCGTGGAATTCGACTCGCAATGCACCGGTCATTGCACAATTCATCCCGACCTTTCTCTGTCCCTCAACGCCTCAGCCGATGCTCGACACAGGCAATGCTCCATCGAGCACCGCCAATCCGCGTTGGCAAGCATCGCCATCCGATTACTCGATTGCCAACGGCATGAATGGACGATTGGGATTGGCTCCCTACAACCTCATGCCTCCAATCCCTGGATACGATCCGACCAATCCTAGCACCGACGCCAATCAGTACATCGGCGCGATTCTGCCGATGAGCACGATTTCTTCGTTTACGACCGGTATGAATCCGCCTTTCTACAACAAACGTCCACGAAGTCGCATGGCGAACATCATCGATGGAACATCGAACACGTTCAGTTGGGTCGAGGATGCTGGACGTCCGATGCTCTATCGTGTGCGACGCGCCATTCCGACTTCGCGAGCGAGCGGAGCGAGCTGGGCCGATCCGGATTCGGAGTTTTGGGTGGACGGATTTACGGCCGATGGCGTGACATCGCTGGGGCCATGCGCGATGAACTGCAACAACAGCAACGAGCTCTATTCCTTCCACGGCAGCGGAAGCCACGCTGCGATGTGCGATGGCAGCGTACGCTTCATGGCGGCATCGACCCCGATCTCGATCATCGCAGCTTGGGTGAGCGCCCAGCTTGGCGAAGTTCCCCCGCTGGAGGAGTAGCTTGCTGACGCCGCACTTAGCTGCGGTGGATCAACAGAAAATCAAAGGCCATCGGCGCGACGCGCTCGATGGCTTTTTTATTGGATGGAACACGTGTTCGTCCTGACATCAAGCTGATCGCTTGGCGTTGGGTTCACTTCCGCCGTGAACTTGGACACCACCTCGCAAGGGTTACTCCTTGGTTATCAGCATTGAAACTGGGCAGCCGATGCGATGCTTGTTCCAGGGTTGCCCTATCGCGATGGTTGGGGATGGGCTGTAGGAATTGTTAAGTCGGCAGTCGCAACGAACGCCGAGGGTTATCGGATCGGTGCTTCAGCGCATCCGAGCGCCATGGATAAACGCTCTTTCATGAGGAAACGGAGATTGTAGCCGAGGGTTACAAATCGGTACCCAGATGTCGATAGTCTAGGAACCGAGTCGCGCGTAAGGTGTTCATAGATGGGTGGCATTTTTGGAAACGCACGAAGTGCGTGAACATCGTGCCAGTCTGCGGGTTGGGCGACATGGAGTTGCCGTTATGCCATTGCCTCGAACACTGACCACGGTTACCGACTTTGATCGTTCAATTGTCTCATTTGTCTAGGGGTGTCGTCCACATAGCGACATGCGCGATGCTTGCATGCGTCGCAATCCCTTGTTTGTATGGTGTGATGCACCGCGATTCCTCGCTGCCGTTGCCATGCAATGGCATGCGCTCTGAAGGCAGCCAACGCAATCGCTTGGACGACGCCGCCGATTGCCGTTGGAGTTTGGGTGCGGCGGCGGAGTTGGGTCGGTTTCCCAATGCTCATATGCAGTTCTCTGCAGAGTCCTCTTTTTCGGACGATTCGATCGACGTCGCGACCGGGTTTGTTCCTAGTGCCCAGGAGCCGTGTCCGCTGTCAGAACCCTGTCGATCACTTCCGGTGGAATGCCGATCGGCAGGACCGTGACTTGGCCCAGCACGCGGGCGGCTGCAGGCTGGCGATAACCGAGTTTCTCGGCGACAAACGTGAACGTTGCATCGGCCATGAAGACGACGCTTCCATGCGTTCCGTGTTCGGCATCCAATCCGGTTGGCACATCGATTGCGATCCGCAATGCCGAGGCGTTGTTGGCCCAAGCGATGGCGTGTGCGATGCATCCCGTCGGTTCTCCGCGAGCTCCCGTTCCCAGCATCGCATCGACGATCACGTCAAACGAAGCGGAGTCAGGCGGTGCCAGTTGCGAGGTCGCTCGATGCAGCGGGATCGAAGTCCGTTCGAGGATGCGGAGGTTCGCAGCAGCATCTTCGGTAAGCCGCTGAGCGTCACCCACGAGCCAGACCGAAACGCGATACCCGGCGTAGTGCAAATGGCGCGCGATCACCAACCCATCGCCGCCGTTGTTGCCCGTGCCGCACAAGATCGCGATCGCCGATCCGGCCGGAGTGCGTTGGGCGATGTGGTCGGCAGCGCCGCGGCCAGCATTCTCCATCAACACCAGCGATAGGATGCCGAATTCGCGGACTGCGATGGCATCGACTTGCCGCAGTTGTTGGACGGAAAGCCAGGCGGGTGTGCGCGAAACGAGTTCGGTCATGATGGCACCTTGCAGTCGTTCACCGTCGGGAAAACGAGGTTGGCTGAACTCGAACCAGTTCGTTGCCACCACCAGTTACTTCGAGATTGAGGAGGTCTCGGCCCGCAGCTTGCGATACAACGCTTCTCGGTCGCCATCGCCTCGCATCTGATAATACTCGATCAGCCGATCTAAGGATTCCGGGATGCGGGAAGCTGCCTGGGGTGGGATGTCTTGTTCGTGCGACTTCATCCCTTCATATCCTTGCAGCAAAAACGACTCGGCTTCCTCAACCTTGCCTTGACCAGCCATCGCTGCTCCGAGCATGGACATTGTATTGAAGGTGTTCCACTCCTCGGGACCGACGCGTCGTCGAATCTCTAAGCAATCGCGCAACGCGGTTTCGGCTGGAATCCAATTGCGTTCTTCGAGCAAGTGCATCCCTAGTTGGGCGAGGGCGGCAGCTCGTTGAGGGCTTTCCTCGGATGTGGACTCTCGAATGGAATCGAGACTCTCTGCTAGCAGTTCATCGAACTCTTCCTGCATGCTCGCTCGATGGTAGCAGGCCATCAGATCCCACAGGACGGGTCGCAACGCGGGGATGCGTTCGGAGGCTTCGACGGCTTCTTTGAGCAATGGCCATGCCTCGTCATAGCGTCCAGCATCGCGGTAGTTGACCCCGAGATTCGCGATGGTCAGCAACGCGGAGTCATGCTTCCGATTGAATTTTTTGGTTTGCAGCGCGAGCAGCTCTTCGAACAGTGGAATCGATTTTTCGTACGACTTCATGCGCCAGTATCCCGTTCCCAGGTTTCCCATCGCTTGCCATGTCAGCGCATGATTCTCGCCGAGGGAGTCGCGACGAATCGCCAGAATCTCTTCAAGGATAGGCACGCCGATATCGGGGCGCTTCAGGTCGTTGCAAACCGAGGCATACACGGTGAGATAACCCATCGTTCTGGGGTGATCGCGACCGGGGTTCTCATTCGAGAGTCGCAACACTTCTTCCAGCAGCGACAATGCCCCGTCGTATGTCTCGAATCGCTTGCAAGCCTTGAGGAAACCGACCACTTGGCTTTCGGTCAGATCGTTGTCGGGGCCTAGCAACTCCAGCCTGCGAGCGGCGGCGTCTCGCAGCATCGGCAATCCGACGGTGGCGTTTCCCACTGCAAGGTGTGTTCCTGCCAGATTCATCAGGAAGTTGATGGTCAAGGGATGCGTGGGTCCTCCCTTGGCGTTCTGGACTTCGTAAATCTGTTCAAGCCATGGCAAGGCTTCTTCTGCGCGGTTGAGATCCTTGAGGTAGTTCGCCATATTGTTGATGGCCAATAGAGTCGTTGGGTGCTCCTTGCCGAGCAAGGGCTGTAGCCCGTCCAAGGCTTGTTGCGAGGTTTTGAGGGCTTTTTCTTTGTTCCCTGCAGCCGCATAGATGCCCGAGAGATTGTTCAGAATGACAAGCGTGCGGAGATGCTTTTCGCCAAGTTTAGATTTTGCGAGTTCGTAGGCTTCTTCAAATAGGGGTTTGGCCTTAGCCGGGCGGTTCGCATCTTGATAAGCGCTAGCGAGATTGTTCAAACACATCAAGAGATCCATTTCATTCGCTTGAGGATCGGATCGGCATACCTCCAGCGATTCCTCAAGAAGGGGAATGGCTTTCTTAAAATCCCGCATGTCCTTGTAGGCCGCGCCCAGGTTTTGCGATGCGGTTTGCGTCATGGAGTGCTTCTCCCCAAACACCGTTCGGATTCGGGGTAGCAAGTCTTCATAGGATGCAACCGCTTCCCGCAAACGACCGTCGGTAGAAAGGGCCTGAGCGATGTTGCTCTCGCACCGAAGCAACTGCGGATCGTCTGGGTCTTTAGGGGTGCGGAGGGATTCCCTCGCGGATTCCAACAACGCGAGGGCCGACTTGGGTGCCCCCAGCGCCATCATCGAGACACCTAGTGTCATTTGCGTATTGGCCCGAATCGACGGATCGCCTTGGGCTGCATCCTGCATCTTTTCCGCGGCTCGCTCAAGATTTTCTAGCAATCGCGATCTCAACTCCTGATCGTCGGTTTTGACTTCGTGTGGATTCAGCGTCACGAAAATGGACGACAGGACATCATTGGCGACGACCACGTCTTGCAGCCGTTGCAGTGCGATGGAATTCGCTTTGGCTTCAGCTTCCGCACGCTTGCGTTCTTCCGTCCACGCTCGATCCTTCAGTTTGGCTTCGTTGGCAGCCATCGCAGCGTACTTCCACGCTTGAAACATGCCGAGGGATGTGCCGACGATGCCTGCAATCAACGACAGGGCCAACAAGCCAGTTGCGAGCGTTTCCAGTTTGTGTCGTTGGATGAATTTCTTGATTCGATAGGCGCGGCCGGTCGGGCGGGCTTGGACGACTTCGTGCGACAAGTAGCGTTCGATATCCTGAGCGAATCCCAGTGCGGTCGCATACCGCCTGTCGCGGTCTTTCTCGATGGCTTTCATGACCACCCAATCCAATTCGCCGTGCAACATTCTAGTCAGCTTGGTGGGCTCGGACTTTCGATTGGCAGCCACCGAGGGTAATGCGTCGAGGCTGCTGAGCTTTGCACTCGGGCTGGGCGGATCGACTTCGCGAATCATGCGCAGCATCTCCAAAACCGCTCCGCGTTTCAGTTGTTTGGTGTCGATCGGTTGAGCGCCGGTGAACAACTCGTAAAGAATCACCCCCAGAGAGTAAACATCCGTTCGTGTGTCGATGTCGACCGAGGTCGGGTCGGATTGTTCCGGAGACATGTAAGCAGGTGTACCGACGATGGCGTCTTCCTCGTTCAGGCTCATGTCCGTGAGTCGATACTCGATCGCCTTGGCCACGCCGAAGTCGATGATTTTGGGGGAGGGGCGACCATCGACCTCGGCCACCAGAACGTTGCTCGGCTTGAGGTCTCGATGAATGATTCCTTTCTGGTGCGCGTGTTGGACGGCATGGCAAACCTGAACGAAAAGTCTCAGCCTTTCTTCCACGGTGAGGCGGTGGTGATCGCAGTACTCTGTCAGAGGTATACCATCGACCCATTCCATGGCGAAGAAGGGCTGATTTCGTGCTGTGACACCGCCGTCGTAGATGCGAGCAATGTTGGGGTGATCCATGAGCGCCAAGGCTTGCCGCTCGGCATCGAACCTTGCCAGCATCGTCTTGGAGTCCAATCCGCTTTTGATCAACTTCAAAGCGACTTGTCGCTTTACCGGCTCGGTTTGCTCGGCCAAGTAAACGGTACCCATGCCTCCTTCGCCGATCGCGCGAAGGAGTGCGTAACGGCCTGCGATGACGGTTTCGTGGCATGAGGTTGAATCGTCGCCCGTAGCGAGTTCACTTCCTTTCGCGTTTTCGCGATGGGTGGTTAACGGGCGATTGGTCGGGCGATCCTCCGCGATGGCTTGCGTGGGATGCAACAGATCAGCGGTTGCATCGACGAAAGGATGCGAGCGATCCATCTTCATGAGCAAGGCGTCGACTTGGGCTCTCAAGACGGGATCGGGGCATTCGCATTCCAAAAATCTAGACCGTTGATCTGCCGGTAAGGCTAGGGCTCGCTCGGCCAATGAAGTTGCGTTCATTGCGGTTTACCTTTGTTGGATGCCAAGAGCATGCCAGCGCGCTCGCAGTGCGTTGCGGGGATGCGCTAACGACGACGATCTTCCGGGCAACCACCATTGTGATCCTTTCGGTGCCTGCCATGGCCGCTCGGCAAGTGAGAAATGGGATAATTGCTCTGGACCGGCAATTGCAATGCTGGGAGGCGAGCGCATCCTGGTCCGTGCGGTCGGGCTCGTTGCTGTGCCCCCTTATGCTTTCGAAGCCGCTGCCTATGCGAACGTGCTACCACGCGGTGGTATCCAGGGGGTTGTCCTTGGGCCACGTGAAGTTCGCGATCGTTCACCGTCTGGCGACTGGGACGGCGGCCAAGCCCGTGGACGGACCATTCTGTTTTCCCGCCGGTGGGACGTACTGGCCACCCGAAAACGCGGAAAAGCTTCGGTGCAGGCGCTGCATCCTCGTTCGCGAGGAGAATTCGGCCGAACCATTCGATGGTGTAAACGAATAGGGATACAACGGTTGAGGGGGCCGGATGGGGCTCCTTCGGGCGATGGGGAGACCGCCGGTACGGCCGAGCGATATCCTGGGCGACACGGCTCGCCTATAGTACGATAGGGATAGGTAACGCAGGCTTCCCCTCGCAACGCGTTTACCGCAGCGACGTTAGCGCAGACCTAACGCAGTCCACTCCTGTTGCCGGGCACTCCATGACATCGCTTGGGGCTGCGACTCGGGATGATGACGTGGGCTCAAGGCGTTGGTTCGCAAGGTGCATTCTGGAACTGGAGAGACGACTTATGCCATTCTCGACGCGTTGGACAAGTTGCGGCAAGGCACTGCAAGTTGCTCGAGCTGAACTGCGACGCCACGGCTCGATCTGGGGACGATGCGCCTGCTTGGTCGGGGTCGCTGCTTTCGGGGCACTCAGTGCACAAGCCGACGAACCGGCCGCAAAATTCCTCGAGCGGCTCAAAGAAGAAGGGCACTACGACCAAGCCCTCAAGTACCTCGAGATCAGCACCAGTCGCAACCGTCTGCCGAGCTCCATGAAGGACGATCTGGGCCTGGAGAAGATCTTGCTGCTGCAGTTGTCCTTGAAAGATGTGCGGACCGCCAAAGACGTCGAAGCCAAAATGGCCGCCATCGAAAACGGATTCAAAGAATTCCTCGCGAACGCGCCCGAGCATCCACGCCGCGGCGAAACGCTCTTGAAGCTTGCCGACATGTATTTGGCGCGAGGCACCCAGACGCTCGAGGAGGCCAAGGCCGATGTCAAATCCGCAGGGACCCGAGGCCCGGAACTCCGCGAAAAGGCTCGCGGATTTTTCACCAAGGCCCACGAATCGTTCGGAGCGACGGTCGATACCCTGCGGCCCATCTTGGAAAAGATGCAAGGAGCCAACGTCAAACCCAACGAGACCGAGCGCATGGCGCTGCGTGACAAACTGCTTACCGAATATCGCCAGGGACAGATCCTGCAAGGTATTACCGCCAAGTACTTGGCCGAAACCTACGACCCACAAAGCCCGGAATGGAAGCAGCGCTTGGAGGAAGCCGACAAGCGATTGAACGAAGTCGCCGACAAGAGTTCCAAGCAGCCAGGCGCGAAGTATCTGAGCCTTCTCAACCGCGGCCAAGTCCAAGCCTTGATGGGACAGCTCGATGCCGCGCGCGAGACCTTCAACCGCGTCGCCGAAAACGAGGAACCCGGAATCTTTCGATTGTGGCGCGTACAAGCCATCACCGGCATCGTGCGGCTCGATAGCACGCCCGCATCCGGAAAGTACGAAGCTGCCATCGCTCGCGGCGAAGAGCAATGGAAGCAAGGGGACATGCGCGAAAAAGACAAATCCGAATGGCAAGAATTGCAGTTGGCCATCGCCGAAGGCCGGCTCGCCTGGATCGCATCGCTGGATGCCAAAGCCAATGACACCAAGATCAAAGCCATCCGACGCGAGGCCCGCGAAGGCTTGCAGTCGCTCGTGAAAAAGCCAGGTCCGTACCAAGCCCGAGCCAAAGAGCTCCTCAAGGATCTCGGAGTCGAAGCCAAGGCGGTCGAGGACACCAAGCTGCCGGATACCAAGACGTTTGCAGAAACCATCAAGGCTGCCCGAAGCCGGCTCGATCGTGCCGATGAAGGCGATACCACCATCCAGATCCTGGAACGTCAAATCGCGAACGCCAACGCCACGGAAAAGCAGGAGATCGAAGACCAGATTCAAACGGTTCGAAACGATGCAGAGCGAGACCGGTTGCAAGCGGTCGAATTGCATGAGCGCGCGTTCAAGTTGTATCGCGACGACGACCCGCGCGAAGACTTGTTGCAATCGCGATTCCTCCAAGCGTATCTCTTCATACGATTGCAACGGTACTGGGAAGCGGTCGCCATCTCCGATGTCATCATGCGAACGGCCAAGGGAACCGAGACAGCGCAAAAGGCCAGCTCGTTTGCCTTGGCAGGATTGGGCAAACTGATCGAAAGTGTCCCGGCCGAACGCCAAGCCGCGCTGATGGGCAGCTTGGAAAAGCTCGCCAAGTTCTTGGTGACCAACTCGCCGGGCACCCCGGAAAGCGATCAAGCCATCGACATCTTGGTCTCGCTCGCGCTGCGCGACAAAAAGTGGGACGAAGCCGAACGCTTCCTCGAGATGAAAGGGACGCCGGGAGGCGAGAAAGCGTTCCTGCTCGGGCGCATCTTCTGGTCGCAGTACCGGCAGAACGTGTATGCGCATCGACAGGCCAAGACCGAACCGACCGACGACGATGCCAAGCTCAAGCAGCGGGCTGAGAAGTGGTTGACGACGGCATGGAATGGATTGGTCGACGACGATATCGTGACCGGTACTCTGGAAGGGACCAACGATTTGGCTTCGATGTACCTGCAGGATGGTCTCCTCGAAGATGCCCTTCGCGTGCTCAATGCTCCGACCAAAGGAGCCATTGCCCAATCGACGGCCATTCCCGATCTACCCATTTCGGTGAACGTCGATTCGCGACGATTGAATTTGCAAGCCATGGTGCAAGCGGCAGGTCAAGGCAAAGCGGAGTTGGCTCCTGCCACGGTCTCTGCTGAGATCGACGCCATGAAGAAGCTATGCGATCAAGCGTCCGAGCCGGCGCTGTTGCCTCGCTGCTTACAAAACCTCGCCGCCGAACTCCAAAGTCAGTTGGAAAACACCAAGGATCCGGCGCAGCAGCTCAAGCTGGCTGCAGCGTTCAAGATTCTGATCGATCAACTGATCGGGTTGAGCCCCGACCCTGCCATCATTGAATCGGCGGGTGCCGCGATGGTCGTGTTGGCCAACAACCTCGAGCGAGTTCCCGCCATGGCAGCCGAAGTCCCATCGCTGATGGAGTCCGCGGAAAAGGCGTTTGAGAAACTCAAAGGACTCTCAGCCGAAGAATTGTCGAAAATCAATCGCAAGCCGGAAGAGATCCTGTTGAAGTTGGCTATGGCCAAGCGCGGGGCTAAGAAATACGCCGATGCGCACAAGCTGTTCATCGAAGCCCTTCAGAAAAACACCAACAACATCACCATCCAGATCGAAGCCGCGAACAACCTTCAAAAGTGGTCGGCGGGTACGGATGCGGAACTGCTCAAAAAAGCAATGCTCGGGGCGGAGCCGCAACCCAACAACAAGAAGCTCATCTGGGGATGGGGGCAAATCGCACTGACCACATCGAAGTACCCGAACTTCCAAAAGGAGTTCTTCGACGCTCGGTTGAACATCGCCCGTTGCCGCACGTTGCTAGGGGATTTGCAAAGCAATCCGACGGAAAAGCAAAAGCTTTACGAAGCCGCCATCGGTGATATCTCGCAAACCGCCGTCCGCTTCCCGGAACTCGGTGGACCCGCCAGCTTCGGCGAATTCGATCGACTGCTGCGCGAGATCCAAACGAAGGCGAAGAAGCCGGTCAGCGGCGTGGCGGGGCTACAAGCCGTGAACTCCGGCAACAAGCCCGAAGGCGACACGCCTCCGAACAAATAGATGCACTGAAGTCCTGGTGCCCGGTAACTGCAATCTCCTCATTTTCCTCCCCATCGCTCTTGAAGAACCTATGACTACGACGATCTTTTCAATCATTCAACGCAACATGCGGTCGAGCTGGCTCCTCCTGGTGGCTGTTGCAATGTGGAACGCGCCCTTGGCATCGGCCCAGGATCGCGATCGGGTTTTCCCGATCAAAGGCGCGGCGGTCACAGGGAAAATCGTGGAGCGCAACCGCGACAAAGTCGTGGTCGAGGTGCGCAACAACAACCAAAATTTCCCGACCAACGAAATTCTGCGAATCCTGTTCGACGGCGAGCCCGCCTCGTTCTCCCGAAGCAAGGATTTGGCCGCGCAAGGCCAATTCGATCAAGCGGTCGAAGAGTTCAAGAAGATCGATGCCGCATCCCTCAAGACCGACGACATGAAGCAAGAGTACCAGTTCTACCGAGGGTACTTGGCAGGCCAGATGGCATTGCGAGGCAAAGGGGATCCCGCCAATGCGCTCAAGCTGCTGACCGCATGGGTCAAAGACGATGCGCAATCCCACCAGTTCTACAACGCCGCCGAAGTCATGGGGGATCTTGCCCTCGCCACCGGGGCTGCCGATCAAGCTGCGAAATACTACGGCGGTCTGGCTGCGGCTCCTTTTCCGGAGTACAAGGTCAAGGGAAGCTTCCTCCAAGGACGCGCCTTGGTGAGCCAAAAGCAAAACGCAGAAGCCAAAGCCAAGTTCGCTTCCGTCATCGAGGCCAAGGTCTCGGATCCTTTGTCGCTCAAGTATCAGAAACTGGCGACGATCGGCATCATCAAGTGCGATGCGCAAGATGGGAAGGCAGATCAAGCCATCGGCGAGCTTGAAAAGATGGTCGATGAAGGAGACTCCACCGATTCCGAACTGTTTGCAGAACTGTTCAATACGCTCGGCTCTCTGTTCGAAGCCGCAGGACGTACCGACGAAGCTCTCCTCTCGTACCTCAAGACGGAGTTGCTGTATCCCATGCAAAGCGAGCCGCATGCTGAGGCACTGTATCACTTGACGCAGTTGTGGGCCAAGGCGGGAAATCCCCAGCAAGCGGCGGAAGCCAAGCAGAAACTGGGCAAGCTCTATCCAACCTCTCCGTGGACCAAGAAGTAAATCGGCGAGCTGGCATGCGCGTCGGGACGATGTTGATTCGTTTCCAGACGGCATGCCGAATCGATCGCTTGTGATGCCTACGCGCGAAAGCCTCAATCCTATGTTTGAACTTCAAGCCGCCGTCATCGGGACCGGGTTCATCGGCCCGGTGCATATTGAGGGGCTCCAGCGAGCCGGCGTCCGTGTTCGCGGAGTCCTCGGCTCGAGCTTGGAAAAATCCAAAGCCGTCGCAACGCAGTACGGAATTGAATGCGCGTACGCGAGCCTAGCGGAACTCCTGGCCGATGCGAATGTGGATGTGGTGCACATCACCAGCCCCAATCGCTTTCATCATGCGCAAACGCTGGCGTGTTTGGCGGCGGGCAAGCACGTGTTGTGCGAGAAACCGCTCGCGATGAATTCGGGGGAGAGCGCGGAGCTGGTCGCAGCCGCCCGGCGCAGCGGATTGCACACCGCCGTCAACTACAACGTGCGGTATTACCCGCTGTGCATCGAAGCCCGCCAGCGCGTGCGCTCGGGGGAGTGCGGACGGATCTTTCATGTCAGCGGCAGCTATGTGCAGGACTGGTTGCACCAGAGCACCGACTTCAACTGGCGCGTGCTCGCCAGCGAAGGGGGCGAACTGCGGGCCATCGCCGATATCGGCACCCACTGGCTCGATTTGGTGCAATCGATCACCGGATTGTCCATCGAAAGCGTCTGCGCCGATTTGCAAACCGTGCACCCTGTGCGGCAGGTGTTTCAAGGAAGTCGCGAGACGTTCACCGTGGCTCGCGATCCAGATCCTTCTCAATACCGCGATCAAGCCATCGACACCGAGGATTTTGGATCGGTCTTGCTCCGGTTCAGCCACGGGGTGCGCGGCGTGATGCATGTGTCGCAAGTCACCGCAGGGCACAAGAACAGCATTCGCTGGGAGATCGCTTCCAGCCAGCAGAGCTTGGCGTGGGACAGCCGCAATGCGGAAGGGCTGTGGATCGGTCATCGCGATCAAGCCAATCAGGTGCTCCCCAGAGATCCGAGTCTGTTGCAACCGGTGGCCCGCGCGCACGCCCAATATCCCGGAGGCCATGCCGAGGGATTCCCGGATACGTTCAAGCAACTCTTTCGCGCATTTTACACGCAGATCGAAACCGGTCAGTCGGGTGGGCTGCTCGAGGCTCCGAGCTTTGAAGATGGCCATCGCGAGATCATGGTTTGCGAAGCGATCCTCGCAAGCGCCCGCGCTGGCGCTTGGGTGCACATCAGCGGTTCGTGATGCAACCGCTATGCGCCCCGATTCCTTCGAGCGGGCTCGATGCATCGCCAAATGAAAAACACCCCGCGAGATCGCGGGGTGTTTTGTTGAGAGGATGGCTCATTCCTGTTTGCGAGATCGCAAACTAGAACGTGAACAGCATATCGCCGCCTACAGAGGCTTGGCTTGCTGCATCGTTCTCGTTGAAGCCATAGCGTTCCTTGTCCCATACCCAGCGAACTTCTGGACGGAACAAGAGGTTCGAAGTGGCTCGGTAGTTGACGCCGACCGTGTAGTTGTACTGGTCGTCGTTTTGAACGCCTTGGAAGGCCGAACCACCGAAGTTGAACCATTCGAAACGTTGACCGAGAGACCAGCGATCGCTGACCTTGTAGATCAAGTAGTTGATGTTACCGAAGGTGTTACGAGCGGTGACACCTGCGGCGTTCGTGGTGAACATCGAGTCGGTTTGGCTGATGAAGGTCAGCTTCTCGGTCAAAGCACCGGTGAGGATGAAGCTTTGCAGCCCCCCGCGTTCATCGGGAATCGGAGCAAGATCTTCACCGAATCGGCCCATGACAGTGCTGTACAGGAACGACCAGGTGTCGTTGATCTTGGTCTTGAAACCGCCCAAGTACGCATCACCGTTATCGCGGAAACCGCTGTCCCAACCGAGCACATATCCGTTGTACAGGAATGTGTCATCGTTGACCTTGTACGTCGACAAAGCCCCGGTGTGAGTAAAGGGCTCAGCGTTGTAGAAGGTGAACTGACGGCTGTAGAAGAAGTTGCCGGTGGCTTGAACCACTTCGTTGCCGACGATCGTGAAGAACTTACCGACCTTCACGCTCAGATCGCCCACGGCAGCTTCGCCGTAGACTTGTGGCAACGCATTACCGTAAGCACCGCCGTTGTCCCAACGGTTGTCCCAGTTCGGTACAGTCAAACCGAAAGCTTGGGTGTCCGGAGCGTCGGTACCGTAGAGGTAGTCGATGCGTCCACCGAGGCCGAAGCCCTTGCTTCCGTCTGCGATGCGCTCCAAATAAAACCACTGTTGTTGCAACTGAACGTGATCAGCGTAATCGTTGAAGCTGAAGAAGTTGGCGCGTGTGAAGTAGCCCACGTCGCTCCAGCCGCCGAGGGTGAAACCTGCAACCGGTTCTGGGCAGATCTTCCAGGGGTCGGTCAAGGAACGGCTGGTGCCCAGCATTCCAAAGCCGAACATACCGCCTGGGTTGCCGCCGAAACCATCGCAACCGGTGGAGTCGCAACCGGCTCCCAAGTCGCAGGCGGGCTTGCCATTGTCACATGGGCTCGCTTCGCAGTTTGCCGAAGCGGGGACCACTTGATCGGACGAGACGACGGGGGCAACGTTGCTGCCTTCATCGTAGTAGCTGTAGTACGAAGCGGGAGCGTAACGCGGTGCAGCAGTTCGGTTGGTTTGACCGAAGGCCGTACCCGAGATACAGGCGCCGGCAATCATTGCACTGAGCGCGAGTCGGTTCAATTTCATAGTTCTGGAACTCCTATCCTGAACAAATTCGGCAACGCTTTCGCGTTTGATTTGCGGCCTTCAACAGTTTTGGCCATCCTTTGGATGCAAAGACCCATGCCGCCGATGATCCGGTTTCCTACCCGGTGAGGAGAAGGTGGCTCGGTTCATCCATGAACTCCATGCACGCTTTCGTTCATCGGAGGGAACTTTGAGGAAAATTGATCACAATCCAACCATCCGAGCATTCCGTTGACAAGGATTTTTCCTGGGATGGTAAATTGTGCGGGTTGAACAAAAGTAATGGTGATGCCGTACGATCCTAGGCGGTTTCAGAGGCTAGGCTTGGCAAAAACCAATACTGTGTCGGATCGGCGAGCCTGCGATGGGCTCGCCCCCAGGACCCATCGATGCGGCCCCCCGGTTTGCAGCCCAGCACGCCCTTCGCAGCACGCTATCCAGCAGCACGCTATCCACCGTCCCTAGAAAGCCCCAACATGATCGACTATCGATTGCGGACTCGAATCGTAGCCGGTGAAGGAGCCATTGAGCAGCTTGGAACGCTAGCAAAGGAACTGGGGGCTCAACGCGCGCTGGTGGTGAGCGACCCTGGGGTCGTTTCGGCGGGCCTTTACGACCAAGGGGTACGGTCGTTGCAAGCCGCTGGAGTGACGGTTCACGGATTCCATGGATTGTCGGAGAACCCATCGACCGACCACGTCGCGGCCGGCTTGTTGGTCGCCCGCGAAGTTCGCCCCGATCTGTTGGTCGGGCTGGGGGGCGGCTCGAGCATGGACTGCGCCAAAGGGATCAACTTCCTCGTTTCCTGCGGCGGCCAGATCAAGGACTATTGGGGTGTCGGAAAAGCCACCGGCCCGATGCTGCCCTTGATCGCCATCCCCACCACATCGGGTACCGGGAGTGAAACGCAATCGTTCGCGCTCATCAGCGATGCACACACCCACGTCAAAATGGCGTGCGGCGATCCGCGCGCGGCCGCCGCCGTCGCCATCCTCGATCCGTTGCTAACCATCACCCAGCCACCGCGCGTCACGGCCCTGACGGGCATCGATGCGTTGACCCACGCGCTGGAAACCTTTGTCACCACCAAACGGAATGCCGTGAGCGATTGCTTTTCACGCGAAGCTTGGATGCTGCTCGCCCGAGGCTTTCCCAGGGTCATCGAAGAGCCCCTCGACGTGGCCGGTCGCACCCAAATGCAATTGGGGGCCTCGTTCGCTGGCATGGCCATCGAAGCCTCCATGCTCGGGGCCGCCCACGCACTGGCCAATCCCTTGACCGCGATTCTGGGGGTCCCGCACGGTCAAGCAGTGGGCATGATGATGCCCCATGCGATTCGATTCAACGGCACGGTCGTCGCCCATCGCTATCGGGAACTTTTGGCCTTGTTGCCTGAGGTCGCGAGCTCCGATCCTCGCAGCAGCAGCGACATCCTCGCCGAACGCTTTACGCAGTGGCTGACCATCGCGGGGCTGGCCACGCGCCTGCGAGACTTGCCCTCCTGGCCCGCCGATTCGGATGCCCGACCTGCCACGCTCGATGCACTCGCCGAGATGGCGACCAAGCAGTGGACCGGCAGCTTCAATCCCAGGCCCGCAACCCGCGACGACTACTTGGCCATGTACCAAGCGGCCGTTTAGTGGCCTGCGTCGCAACGCGCACCGATACGCGCATCGGTCGCGATCGCTAGGGCGATTGCCACGGAGCGCTATCCCATCGATAGAACGGCTCATCGGAATGCGGCCGGCTCTCCGATGCCTCGGAACCGGAATCGGACTCTTCGATAGGTTCATCTCGGTCGGACACAGTCGCATCGCGCAACGCTGCGGACGCGTTTCCCATGGAATCCTCGTCTTGCAACGGCAATTCAGCGGAAGCATCTTCTCCGAAACCTTCGTCGGCATCGTGCGCGAAATAGCATTCGCGAACTTCTTCCACCACGTCGGCCAATCGCAATCCCTCGCGCAGCGCGATCTCTCGGCACGCGTCGTACTCGGGCGAGAAATCGACATCGCCATTGGGTAGCTGACTGACTTTGCCTGGAACGCTTCCCCAAGGCGAGTTCACATCGACCCGCGCGCGAGGCAGCACTGTCCGCGATTGTCGGCGATAACGCACCCCTAGACTCCCCGTATGCAGCAGCATCAGTTCGATCATCTTCGATTGAGCATCGGGTTTGGTAAGCACCGTCAGCAAGGTTCCCGGCCGACCCTTTTTCATTGCGATGGGAGTGGTGAACACCTCGAGCGCGCCCGCGCGCCAAAGCTGTTCACATGCGAACCCGATCTGCTCGCCGGTCACATCGTCCAAATTGGTTTCCAGTACCACCACGCTGTCGTCGCGAGCACGCGAGGGCGTTCGCATCGACTCCCCGATGAGCACGCGAAGCAGATTCGGCCGATCGTCGAGATCTCGCGTGCCAGCCCCGTAGCCGATGCGACCCACTTGCATGCCCGGCATCGGTCCAAAGTCACTCACCAATTCTCGGACGAGGGCTGCTCCGGTAGGCGTCGTCATCTCCATGGGTAACGCGCATGGAGCCAACGGGACACCGCGCAGCAGCTCCGCTGTCGCTGGAGCCGGCACTTGCACGACGCCGTGCGCGATCCGAATGGAGCCGGTGCCGGTGGGGATCGGCGATGCGATTCCTCGCTCGATCCCCAATGCATCCCACGCGACCGCCACGCCGACGATATCGACGATCGAATCGATTGCCCCGACTTCATGGAAATGGACTTGATCGATGGTGGTTCCATGCACCAACGCTTCGGCCCTCGCGATTCTTTCAAAGATGCGCAAAGCCAGCTCGCGCGCGGTCGATGCCATCCGAGCCCGCTGGATCAATGCATGGATGTCGCGCAAGTTCCTATGAACGTGCTGTTCGCTGTGATCGATCTTGAGACCCAGTCCGCGAAAGGCGTGCTTCTTGACGGGGCGGACCTCGATCCGGACCCCCAACTGAAAGCTGTCGATGACCGACTGGATTTCATTGCAGGGGGCCCCTGCATCGATGAGGGCGGCCAAGCACATGTCGCCGCTGATTCCGCTAAAGCAATCGAGGTAAGCAATGCGCATGGTGGACGGATGGCTGAGTCGCAACGAAATCGAGAACGTCCAACTATTCTAATTGCTCGAACGGTGGTTCGCGCACCAACGGCTCCATTGCGGGGGATCTCTTGTAGGGCATTCCCAGGGGGTTCGGTCAGTCCACCATGGCCCGAAGGGCTTTCGCGTCCTCGGGACGGTGCACCGGGTCGAATCCTAACGCCTCCTCGGCTCGTTTCCATTGCAGCGCGTTGGCTTGGAGTTCGCCTCGCATCTCCGGATCGTTGGTGACGATGTACACGCCCACCACTTGGATCGCATCGCGCACGCGGACGGTTCGATTCTGGATCGCGTTCTCCACGTCATGCGCGCCGCTGGCATCGACGCGGAAGCACTGGGTTGCATCGGCAAGCCACGGAGGCAACTGCCACTCCCAATCCCCTTGGCGTTGGGTAAACAAAAACGTCCGCGAACGTGGATCGATCGTGTATCCCAAATCGTTCACGACGAGCAATGCCGCGCGGCGAGTGACCAACATCGATTGATCCCAATTGCCGTTGCTCGTAGTGCCATCGAACATGCGGGTGTACCGATAGCTGGAACCCTCTTCGAGGATCGGTCGCAGCAACTGCACCTCGCGCCCGATCTGGGCAATCGGTTCGATGAGGTCGGGATACTTCACCAACGACTTAACGCTCAAATTGAACCAATAAAGCGAGGCGATGCCATTGCCCAGGCCATGCCAAGCTTGGCTGCGCAGCTCGTCGGGGGTCGGCGATGCGCGGCGCGGGCTCAGCACGCCGCCCCAATCGTGATGGGCACCTTGAGACCAATAGGCGATCGAAACCGGGCGGCTTTGCTCGCGAAGGGAACGGACCATGTCGCCGATGGTTTCAAGCGGCGCTCCCCATCGGATCGAGCTGCCTCCCCATCGATCGTATTTGGACCATGCGTCCGCTGCCGGCGCGATCACGCGGTAAGCATCGAAGTGAGGATAGTCCGAGAGTCCGGCATAGTAACGCCACGTTCGCTCTTCGCTGAGGGTCACGCTCGTGGGCAATCGCCAAGTGCGATAAGGCGCGAGTTGGTCAAAGACTTCCTGCGGCGGGACGGGGCGACCACCTCCGTATTGGGGTTCCCCCAAAAACTCCACGGCATGGATGTTCGGCAGCATCGAGTCTTGATCGAACCGGCTGCGATCGGCCATGCGATTGAATCGCTTGATCGGCCAGCGCTGATAGCGTTCGGGCGAGTCGGTATAGCCTGGGACATCATCGATCTGACCGGTGTTGATGTGCATGCGCTGCAGCGTCTTGATGTAACGATCATCGGTCAGCGGTTGCACCCCTTTCTCTAGCCCTGCGATCCAGCCACCGCTAATGTCGAAAGCAGCCGGCCGAATCTTCATCGAGCCCCACAATCGCAACGACTGGCCATCGGCAGTGTTCTCCAGTTCGATCTCGATGGCCGCAGGCGTCAACGGCAATGGATCGTACTCCAATTCGATGGTGGCCCAATCGTCGGCCAGCACCAATCCATCTTCGGCATAGGGATGGAGCTGCGTGCGCGCAGGTTGGGGGAGCAAGACTTCCGGCGCATCGCTCGATGCGGGCAACCACAATCGGCAGGATCGAAATCGCAGAGGCCGATTGGAAACATTGCGGACCGTGGCCAGCATGCGGCTGGGCAACATGTCCGAGCCCGTTCGATGGAAGGTGATCGATTGGATCCATGCGTACGGATTAGCGAGGTCGAGGTTCAATTTGGTCGATGCAGTTGCCTCGCGTCCCACGCCGCTGGCGATAGGCAATTCGGCGCGATGCTCAGTCTCGACGCCCCAACTGCCGCTGGCCCCGTTCCATCGCATCACGTGCAAAGCGCCCGGTGGCAACGAGATGCCTTCCGCGGGCAACGGCGCATGCCATGCCCACTGGCCAGAGCGGATCAAGTCTTCCGGGCTCAGGCCGTCGAAGCGGCCGCCGGGCAAAAGCGATTGCGTTTGGTCGGTTTCGTTCCGCAGATAGACTTCCACGCGGGCTGACAGCTCCGGCTCCGGAGGTCGCCTCCATTGCAGATTGGGGGAGAACTGATGCGGCGTGACCGTAATGCCGACGACTTCGATGCCGCGAGCCCATCCGCAGCACAAGGTCCAGCAGCAGAGCGCCAGGCGGATCGCAAGCGTTGCAGATCGTAGCAACGCCTCCCACGCATCTTTGCAACGCGATGTTCGCAAGTGCCGCGAGGAAAAGAGGGCTCGAACCGGTTGCGCGAGGGAGTGCAAATCGATAGGCATGGCAATGCGATCGCTTGAGAGGGTCATGGAGGGGATGGCAATGCAGGCCAGCGAAGCGATCGCGGCCGACGCTTCATGATAGGAATTCCAGCATCTGCCAGGTATACTACATGATTCCCCCCCTGCCCTTCCTCCCCACCTTAGCGAACGTTCGCGTTCCTTCTCCCGTCATGACGAGTTTGCTTGCCGATCGAACTGCTCGCGGCTGGTGCGCGCCCGGAAAGCGACTCCGGGGTTGGGTTCTCGTGGCGTGGCTTTTGGCCTGGAGCTTTGGGGCGTGTTCCCTGGCGATCGCGCAGTCGCCGGCGGATTTCGATCGCGAAGTGCGACCGATCCTGCAGGAGCATTGCTGGGAGTGCCACGGTCCCAAAAATCAACAGAGCGGTCTGCGACTGGACCGGCGGGAATCGCTGCTTCAAGGGGGCGATTTTGGCGAGCCGGCCATCGAGCCTGGCAATGCAGCGTCCAGTCCGCTTATTCGATACGTCTCGGTTGCAGACGACGCGAATGCGATGCCTCCCCCCAAGTCGGGGCGGCGGCGATTGAATCCCGAAGAGGTTTCGGTGTTGGCCCGTTGGATCGATGCGGGCGCGGAATGGGGAACCCTTTCGAACGCCGACGAAACGGCGTCCAAGCATTGGAGCTTTCAACCGATCCCGGAGCGATTCACCCATGCGAAACTCGACGAGTGGGTCGACGCTCGGCTCCAGGAGAACGGATTGCATCGGGCACCCGAGGCCCCTGCACCGATGCTGATCCGAAGATTGTCCTACGATTTGATCGGGCTGCCACCTGCCTGGACTCGGGTGCAACAATTTGTTCAAGAACATGGCCGCGATCCGGAGGCGGCAGTGGCGGCGCTGGTGGAGGAGTTGTTGTCTTCTCCCCAATACGGCGAGCGCTGGGCGAGGCATTGGTTGGATGTGGTTCGCTTTGCGGAGAGCGATGGTTTTGAGATGAACCATCCCCGTCCGAACGCATGGCATTACCGCGACTATTGCATCGACGCCTTCAATCGCGATCTGCCTTACGATCAGTTTGTGCGACAGCAGATCGCAGGGGATGCATACGGCGATGATCGCGCGATGGGGTTTTTAGTCGGAGGACCGTGGGATCGCGTGAAGTCCCCGGATCCAGTTTTGACCGCCAACCAACGGGCGGACGAATTGCACGACATGGTGAGCGTCACCGGTTCGGCGTTTTTGGGTTTGACGGTCGGCTGCGCCCGATGCCACGCGCACAAATTCGATCCGATCACGCAAAGCGACTACTATCGGATCAAGGCTTGTCTGTCGGGCGTCCAGCACGGCGAGCGACCGATCGCCAGCGCGGTGCCTGCCGATCGCGAATCACGCATTGCCGCGCTTCAACTCGCGATTCAGGAACTCGATGGGAAACTGCGACAGCTTGAGCCTCTGGCTAGTTTGGTGCCTTACGGTTCAGCGGGAGTCACGGCCGAGGGGGCGGCGACGCGCAGCTTCTATGCCCGTTCCCCGGTCACGCACGGCGAAAATGTGGAACGGTTTGCACCGGTCGACGCCCGTTACGTGCGGCTCGACATCGCAGCCACCAGCGGGGGAGAACCGTGTTTGGACGAAGTCGAGATTTTTGACGCAAACGGTCGGAATGCGGCGAGGTCGGCCCGCGTGGTCTCCTCTGGAGACTTTGCCAACAATCCGTTCCATCGCTTGGAACACGTCCACGATGGCATGTACGGCAATGAAAAATCCTGGATCTCCAACACCGCAGGGCGCGGCAGGTTGACGTTCGATCTCGGAGAGGTGCGGCGGATCGAATCGATCGTCTGGAGTCGCGATCGAACGGCCGTCCCGCGCTACACCGATCGCGTCATGACGCAGTACGATTGGTCGATCTCTGCCGATGGCGAGAACTGGACGGTCGTGGCCAATCATGTCGATCGGCTGAGCGTCGGGATCCCGCTGCCTGCACTCCCAACCGCTCCAGCTGGCGTGGGAACGCCTCAACCAGGTGTCGAGGCCACGCTCGAAGCGGAGCGAGCTCGACGGCAGCTTCGCGAGCAGCGGCAATCGTTGCAGAAGGAACTCGCTGCACTCACGGAATCCCCCAAAGCCTACATCGGCGTTTTGGGAACGCCCGAAACCGTCCATCGATTGCAACGGGGCGATCCGATGCAACCGCGCGAAGCGATGGAACCGGGCGGCATCGAATCGCTGTCGGGTTTCCGATTGACGCCGGACGCCACGGAGCAACAGCGGCGGGTGGCGCTGGCCGATTGGATGGTCTCTCCCGACAATCCATTGACATCGCGGGTGATCGCCAACCGCATTTGGCATTACCACTTCGGTGTTGGTATCGTCGACACCCCGAGCGATTTCGGGGCCGGGGGAGGCGTCCCGTCGCATCCGGAGTTGCTGGACTTTTTGGCGCGGGAGTTGATGCGTTCGGGCTGGAGTCTCAAGCATCTGCATCGCATGATCTGCACATCCAAAGCGTATCGACAGTCCTCGCAGTGCGCTTCGAGCGAAGATTGGAATCGAGGCATGCAACGCGATGCGAGCAACCGTTGGTTGTGGCACTTTCCCGTCAAGCGTCTGGAAGCGGAACCGCTTCGCGATGCGATCTTGAGCATGGCTGGAACGCTCGATCAACGCATGGGGGGCCCGGGCTTTGATCTGTTTGTCGCCAATGAAAACTACGTGCGGGTGTACGAGTCCAAATCGGAGTTTCTCCCAGAAGATTACCGACGCATGATCTATCAGCGGAAACCGCGAGCGGAACTCGATCAGCTATTCGGCGCCTTCGATTGTCCCGACGCAGGTCAAATCCAACCGCGCCGCAACGTGAGCACGACCCCTTTGCAAGCCCTCAACTTGCTCAACAGCCCGTTCGTCCTGCAGCAGTCGCAGCAGTTTGCCAAACGCCTCCGAGAAGCGTATGGGGAAGAACCCGGCAGTTGGGTGGAGGCGGCCTTTCACGAGGCTTTGGCGCGCGATCCGAGCGACGAGGAACGCGAATTGAGCTTGGCGCTGATCGATAGGCACGGGTTGGCAGCCTTCTGTCGCGGGCTGCTCAACAGCCACGCATTCATCACGATCGATTGATCCTCGCATCCACAACCTTCGGCAGCACCATGAGATCGATACGGCGAGCGCATCCATCGCAAACTCCCACGGCCTTTGGATCGCATTACGTCGATCGTCGCGGGTTCCTGCAACACGCGGTTTCGGGATTGGGTGGGATCGCCCTGTCGGCGATGCTCGATGGCATGGTGGGAACCCGCTCGCACTCGGCATGGGGCTCCGATCCACCGATCCGACCGGCGATCGATTCGGCCCATCCGTACGCGCCGCGACCGAGCCACTTTCCCGCCCGCGCTAAACGGGTGCTGGTGATCTTTGTTTCGGGCGCGATTTCGCATGTCGATACGTTCGACTACAAACCCGATCTGATCCGGTACCACGATACGCCAATGCCCGAGAGCTCGGGGTTGATCACCTTCCAGGGCGAGCAAGGGAATCTCATCGAACCTCGCTGGGCATTCAAGCCGCGCGGCGAATCGGGCAAGATGACCAGCGAACTGCTGCCGCGCATCGGAGCCCTTGCCGACGATTTGTGCTTTCTGCACGGCATGACGGCGAAATCCAACACGCACGGTCCGGCCGAAAGCCAGATGGCGACCGGCTTCACACTCGATGGCTTTCCGAGCATGGGTGCATGGGTCAGTTATGCGTTGGGTTCGGAGTGCCAAGATCTTCCCGCCTTCATCGCCATCCCCGATCCGCGAGGTGTTCCCCAAATCGGCGCGCGGCAATGGTCTAGCGGATTTCTGCCAGCGGCCTTTCAAGGGACCCCGCTGAACTCGGATCGTCCGATTCCCAATCTGATGCCTCCCCAAGGCATCTCCACCGAAACCGATCTCGCCACCCGTGGCTTCATCGATCGCCTCAATCGCATCCACTCCCAATCGCGTCCGGAGGATGAAGCACTGACAGCTCGCATCGCCAGCTACGAACTCGCAGCCCGCATGCAGTTGGCGGCCCGCAATCTCAGCGACTACTCCGACGAGACCGCCGAAACCATGGCCTTGTACGGGGCCGATGATGCCAGCCAACCGAACAAGGCGCGGTTTGCCAAGAACTGCATCCTCGCGCGACGGCTGCTCGAACGGGATGTTCGGTTCATCCCGTTGTTCAACGGTGCCTATGCCATGGGCGAAGGGGTCGGCAATTGGGACGGTCACAAAGTCATCGAACAGCAATATGCCATCCACGGACCGATCCTCGACCAACCGGTGGCCGGGTTGCTCATCGATCTGAAACGACGCGGATTGTTGCAAGACACGGTGGTAGCGTTTGTCACCGAGTTCGGTCGGATGCCCACGTTTCAAAAGGGTGCATCCGGTCGCGATCACAACCCAGCAGGCTTTACCG
>JBKCUI010000002.1:0-27504 GCA_046318495.1 Pirellula sp.
GGACGGTGCTCGTGCTCGTAATCGCCGCACTGTGCTAGAACAGAGCGATCCGTCGAAGGGGAGCGATCAGGTCTGAAGCGTGAGATAACGCCATCGCCGCGCGACGAGCACGAGCACGAGCACGAAAAAAATCGGCTGATGATCCGCGCCCCGAACGCATTCACTCACGCGTTTTCTTCTGCAACCGGGTCGGGCATGTACCGTGGCCCCTGGCCAACTATCCCAGGGCGATCGATGTACTCCTGATCTCCTTGTTCGATGAACTCGACGCTGGCGGCGTCTTGAAAACTTTTGGCTTGCCACGCGAGCGCCAACGTGCTCGCATGCTCTTCGTCGCTAGCCAATGCACGCCAGAGCGTGATGCACTCGGTCAAATCTTGCTCGCCCGGCAAACACCCGGCTGCGGTGGCCCAATCCTCCCGGAGCGGTTGCTTCAAGTAGATTTGGAAGTACCGCAGCGATTGCTCGTTGGCCTCCGGATCTCCCGTTCGAATCGCATCGAACATCTCGTCGGGAGCGATGCAACCGTCGAGCATCTTTTGCTCAAGGGCTTGCCGCATCGCATCTTGAGGCGGCAGCGCCGATTCGACCGATCGCCATAGGCGTCGAAACAATTGCATCAGACCATGTTTGGTGATCGATTCCATTTGGCAAAGCGGTGCATCCAGCACGCGCTGCAGTGCTGTGCGCATCGACTCGGAGTCGCCGAGCAGTGCCATCGCGCTGGCGCGTTGCAACATCACTCCGCTTTCCGCTTCGGGATTGAGGGCGAGCTCGCGGTCGAGTGCCTCCAACGCTTCGGCCGGCCGCCCCAATTCCTGCAACGCTAGCCCGCGGTAGTAATCGCACCAAGGCTGCGGATCGACCAGCGACTCAAAGCGGTCGAGGTAGGTGAGCATGGCTGCATACTGACCGACGGTGTTGGCTTGCAGTGCCGCTTCCCATGCGACGTTTGGATCCTCGGTCCCTTCGCGCAAGCACAGGTCGAGGGCGTTCAAGGCATCGCGTGGTCGATCGGTGTAGTTGTAGACCTTGGCCAGGGTTCGGGCTGCCATGGAATGCTGTCGATCCAATCGAAACGCGCGGGCCAAGCATCGCTCGGCCTCGGAAAGTTTCTGCTTTCCAAAGTGATACGCACCCGCCCGGTAATAGGGCTTGGGCGATTGGATATTCATGTCCATCGCCCGTTGGAACATGGCGACCAAGGCATCGTCCTGCAACGACTCCGGTTGATCTTCGCCCGCCAGCATTTGCCATTGGGAACCGACCATCGCTCGCATGCTGAGCACCTCGGCGCTTGTGGGGAACGCTCCAACCACTGCACGGCTCCATGCGATGGCTTCATCGAGGGCGCTTGGGTCTCCTAGCAAGCCCGCGATGCGCAGAAGATGCTCGGCTTCGTCGGCGGTCTGGATTGCAGTCGGCGCCACTTCCATCGCTTTCATGGCGATCGCATGGACCGCAGTCTCGTCTCCTTCGCTGGCTTCCAGTTCCGCATACATAGCGGTGACATGATCGGGAAGGACCGGTTCGGTCGGGCTCGCTGCTGCATCTTTTGCCGACTCGCTTCCGGCGGATGGATCGGGCGCATCGAGTTGCGAAGAAGTCGTGCCTGCCGAGTCGGTCGCACGGCTCATCACAACGCTCGTTTGCGAGGATGCAAACGGACCGCAATCCGGATCGTTAACCGTAGCATACGGATTGGCGGGAATGGCCGGATCGAGCAACCGCTGAAGTTTGTGGAGTGTCAACCAATCGTGCGCGCGCTTGGCCATGACTTCGGCAGGTTTCGCCAAAGCGCGGGCTCCCTCCATGTTTCCTTTGAGCCGCTCTAGCGCAATCCAACGGCATCGCGTTGGAAACCAACGATTCAGATTCTTGTGGCCATATAGGTGTTTATCCCAGCGATCCAGGATGGCGATAGCCGCGTCGTAGTCACGAGCGCATGCCAATTCCATGGCGAGGCATTGCTGCCGTACATACTCGAACAGCACATGCTCCTCAGGATCCGGCGTGCGAAGGACGCGATCCTCAGGCAAATCGGTCGTAGCATCGAATGCGATTTGGACCGGTAGCAATTCCAAGATATCGGTACGTCCTGCCAAGCTCGCGATCTCGCGGGCCATCGGGACATAGTTGAGCAATGCCATGTAGGGATTATGGAACTGCTGGCAGTGTTCATAGCCTTCGAGGATCATTTCGCACGATTCGGTCAGTCGTCCCTGCATCGCCAAGAGCGATGCGATATCGTCCGCGCTGGCGACTTTGCGACCCGTCTCGGAGTGAAAGGCATAACTCTCGCGAGCTGTGTGCAATGCCATTTCCAAATCATCGGCAGCTTCTTGCACCTCCACGGCGAACTCGCGAAACATCAGGTGCTTGTCTTTGGAACTGCCCAGCCGCCTGCAGACCGCGAGTCCTTCGTTGATGCAATGATGCAATCCAGGAGAGTTATCCCCTTGCTGGCAACCCGCCAAGGTGGCTAGCGAGTGGTAAGCCGAGGGCAACAACCACCATCGAGTGTACTCGTACATCCGCTCATCGAATCCCGATTCAAACTCCTTGGCTTTGCTCGGATCCTCCAGCAGCGCGATGCACTCGACGATGACATCGGTCCCTTCTGCAAAGTCATCGCAAAGGGGTTCGAAATGATTGAACAGATTGAAGGAGAACGATAAGTAGTCGATGAGCTTTCGACCGCGCTTGGCCAATCGCATCCCCTCGCGGCTCAAGCGGCTCACGGTGCGCCGATGGCATTGCTGACTCGCGGTGCCGATCGCTTCGTTCAACTGCTGAAAGCGCAGCGTCAGTTCGTTGTCTTCTTCCTCCGACATGCGGTTGCCTTTCCAAATGGAATCGATGGTGGGATTGGAATTCGCCGCGAGGATCGGAGAGTGGCTCAAATGCCGCTACGACTTGCGTCCCCACAGGGCTTCAGCGATCCAATCGAGGTCGTCTTTCTCAACAGAAATCATGTCTCGCGACTTGGCCGCACCGGCGGAGTTCAACGCCGAAAAGACCAGCAATCGCAGCACCGAAGCGAGCGGTGTATCGGTCCGCTGGCTCAGCACGCGCTCGATCAAGGGGTGGTTGCGATTGAGCAGCACTTCATTCTGATGCGTCTGCGCATCGCGGAAATGCGAATCGATCAATCGCTGGAACCCGACCGGTACCGTTCCTTGGCGTTTCAAGTCTTCGTAGGACTTTTGCAGTTCATGCCGATTGTCGAGAAAGGACATCACCGGCTGTTGGTTGCGAAACGAAGCGACGCGGATCTTGGCATCGGCGCTGGCAAAGAACGTTTGCCACGCGTCTGGAGCCTCTTCGATGTCCGATACACCCAGGATCTGCGTCCCAAAGCCGTCGTGGCTGGGGCTGGCGATACGGACTTCGATCGATTCGCCTCGATCCTCGGCCCAATCCCCCGCCATCGAAGCGAGCAGCGACTCTTCAAAGCTTCGGACCGCATGCACGCAGGGCATGGAATGATCGGCAAACAACGCATTCATCCAACGCTCTTGCCGCGTGTCCGAGTTGTACCACAAGACCCGATCCCATTCGGCATCGTAGATCGGGTCGGCGGCGCTGCGAGCTGCGATGTCCTCAAAATGCATCGGACCGTGCGACGTGTTGAAGCGATAGGTCGTCCGCAGCAAATCGCGCAACCGTCGATCGAACAGCGACGCACCCGCCAGCGAATAGCGATGCCACGACAGGATGGCTTCCATGCGCTGCGGGTCTCGCTTGGCCAGCGCTCGGAAATGCTCGAACAGCAACTCCTCCAGCTTCAGTCGCACCGCTTCAAAGCGAGTGTTGCGAACGAGATCTTCGCGGCTGGCCGTCGGCGAACAGTCGTTGAGTTCCAGCACCCCGCGCAGGAACGAAGCCCACGGTGGCAGCAGCCCATAAGTGTCCTTCGAGATGACCATGCGCTTGATGGTCGTCGTCACCACCGGATCGCCCGAGAATCCAGGCGTTCGCATCGGTGTCACATACATCGCCCCGGCGATCGAAACCGGTTTTTCAACCCGGATCGGAATCACATCGAGCGGGGTTTCATCAAAGCGTTCCAGCAGCGCCATCTCGATGGCTTCGGGCTCGGGCGTAGGTTCAAACCAGGCCGCATGAATGACGTTGATCCGCGTCGCACTATCGTTGAGAAAGACGGGAATGGGCAAGTAATCCGCATACTCGCGGACCGCCTTCTCGATGTGCTGGGGTTCTCTTGCCAGAATTCCATACTCGGGCTTGAGGATCAAACGAATCGTCGTGCCTGGCACTTCCCGCTCGCACGACTCCAACTCGATGCCCGCCCCATCGCCCGCGCTCCAGCGGATGGCTTCGTCGCCACCGAGCTTGAGGCTCTCCACCACAACGCGATCGGCGAGCAGGAAGCTACTGAACAGTCCGATGCCGAACTGGCCGATGAGGTTGGCTCCCTCTGCATGCGCGTTGGTGGCAGAGGGATGGACGCCCTTGAGCAATCCTGTCAGGCCGATGCCGAGTGTCCCGAGGTACTTTTCGGCTTCTTCTGCCGTCAAGCCGATCCCATCGTCGGCGACCTCGAGTATCCCTTCTTCGGGCAAGGTGCGGATCCGAATCTGACCTTGGTAGTTGAGGTCGAGCTGCCGGCGGCGTTGGATCGCATCGTGCGCATTCTGAAGCAGCTCGCGAATGGGCGTGTCGCTTCGGCTGTAGAGCGAGGTGCCCATGATTTGGATCACCCCAGCGATATCCACTTGAAACGGTATGCTCCGACGCCAAGCGCACATAATCAATCCAGAAAGCGGCAGCGACCGCACCGACGTGATGCGATCGCTCTGGAATTGTAGTGTGTTGCGATGCGAGGATGGGCAGGCGTTGGCAAGAAAAGCTCGGAGCGATCCCTGGCGGAGCAACCGCATCGAGCTCGAAAGGAATCCGCAATGCAGTCCCGGGTTCGACCGTTAGTTGCCCCGGCGTCCCGTGCCGCCGCCGCCGCCGCCTCCAGGTCCACCTCCATGCATCCCTCGCATGTTCTGACCGGATAGACCTTGGCTGTTGGCGAATGCTCCTGCATTCAAGCCGTTGGCCATGCGGTTGCTTTGTTGCATGGCTTGCATCTGTTGGTTCTGTTGATTCTGAGCCATCAGCGATCGCAGTTCCGAAAGAGCCATCGACAGTTCGCCAGCGTCCAAGGCACCGTTGCCATCGCGATCGTAGCTTGCGACCATGGTCTGTGCCAATGACGCCATGTTCTGATTGCCACCTTGTTGGAACTGCGCGCAGGCAGCCTGTCCGTTCGCTTGATTTTGATTCTGATTTTGGTTGGCAGCGTTGAGTTGGCGGACTTGCCCGGCCACCACATCTGCTCCTTGCGCGCCGGCCGCTTGCCGGTCGCCACCGCGCCCACCACCCCCCGCGTTGCCACCGCGGCCCCCTTTGCCTCCTTGGGCCAACGCGCCGCCGCCCAATCCCAGCACCATCAAGCACACGCAACCCAATCGTATGGTTTCCCGCATCATGTCTTCTCCTGAGAGTTCGACGAAGGTCGCCAATCCGAATGTCGGGATTGCGCGGCGCTCGCCTCAATTCCAATGTTCCTTGCCAACCGATTCGCCATTAACCGACTTGAGGACGCGACGAGCCGTGTCCTCGACCATGTCCCCGTCCTCCGCGTCGCAGAGAAAACTCTTCGCCCGCTCCGAGTGTCGTTTCTCCGCCCACGATGGCTGTGCTCGACACGGTCAACGCATCGTCTGCATTCTTGCTGACCATCGCCAGACTCCCTCCGATGGCCCCATCAATCGTGGCATCGTTGGTGCCGTCCCCAAATCGAGCCACCAACGATCCATCGATGGATGCGTTCTCATCGAGCTTCAAGCTGTCGTTGCCCGCCCCACCGACGAACAACAGGCTTCCCGAAATCTTGCCGCTGTCTTGAACCTTGTTCACGCCATCGCCGGCCTGAAGGATCGCGTTGCCTTGGATCCAGGCTGTTGCCAAGATGTCGATCGTGTCGTCATCGATGCCACCTCGGAGACTCAGTCCGCGATCGATTTTCCCGCCGACACTCACGGAGTTCGAGCCGTTGCCCAGCACGGCCACCACCGAGCGTTCCACCACCGAGCCGTCATCCAGAAGCAATGCATCGGCACCGCTTCCTCCGAGGTAGTACAGCGATCCATGGATCGTGCCTCCGAGGAGTTCGAATTGATTTGTGCCATTTCCTAGTCTCGCCATGACCTGATCGATGGCCACACTATTCTTGGTGAGATCCAACGTGACTTGGTTTTGCACCGAGTCGCTGGATGGCTGCAATCGGATGAAGATATCGTCGGTCACGCCGGACTCGACGCTGACCAAATCGGTCCCATCCGCACCGGCCCCTTGTTGGGTCACTTGCAATGTGCCATCGCCTAGATCGACGATCGAGATCGGCCCCTCGGCGGTTCCTGAAAGAAATAGATCGCCTTGGACGACGGAGACATCTGCTGCCAGCAGAGAACGCGATTCCAATCGTTCCAGTCCATCTCCCAAACGCCTTGATGTACTCTGCTTGCCCATGTTGTCCTCTACGATTCAGGTTTGGAGTCGGCGTTTTTCTCACGCCACCTTCGTAGTAGGACGAGGGCATCAAGCGATTGTCACTCCGAGCGGAGATTTCGGACGTTGGGTTTTGGAACAATCGTTTCTGAGTTCTGGCTTGTTGAGGTCGCTCGCGCAGCGCGGCGCGTCTGCAGGGCCACCCACGCCGAAACGATCGCAGTTGTGGCGGCTGTGTAGAGCCAACGCTGCGTCGGAGTCGCTGTCGTCGCTTCATCGCTCGATCGACCTGGCTGCTCATGCGTCATCATCGCGGGCGAGGATTCCATGGCACTGGTCCAAGAAACAACTTGCGTCCCGTGTTGCTCGGGAGCCGAGCTGCTGAGCATCCCTTCGTGGTTCAACGTCACTGCAATCGGAGGCAGCATGCCAAAGGAAGACAACAATTGAATCGGCTTGGTTTCTTCCCCGTTGGTTGGAACGTCCATCCTTGAGCGTGGGGTGCGCATCAGTAACATCCGATTGCGATCCGCAAGGGTAGCATGCGATGCACTGGGCAACGCGGTGTGTCCCAACTCGAATCGGGGAGTCCTGGAATGCTGCGTGGGCGTTCGTCCCGAGACGTTGATGTCCCACTCTGCAAAGGCTTGATCGATACTGGTTTCTCGCGCTGTATCGCTCCAACCCTCATCCCTTGCCGTCGGATCCAAAAGCGATTGGGACTTCGAGTCGCTTCCGGCGTCTACGGATTCGAACGCGCGCCGCGCGACATCGCTCCAGGGCATCGCGCGTCCATCGAGCTTCGACAGCATCGAGACGTCGCTTTGAACCCATGCGTTCCACGCACTGCTTGCCAAGGCCGTTGAAACGGTGCCAGAGCTGAGCCACGCCCCGGCTAGCGTCGTGACGCCATGGACCATGGAGGACGCAATGCGGTCTTCGGAGTTCGGGTTAGCAAGTGGGTCTCGCGATGCGCTGGAGACGATCGGTGCTCGATCGCCAGCAGGGGACGCATTGCTACTCAAGCCATGGAGAGCATCTCGCATCGAGGCAATGGCATCCGCGATCCCACCACTATCATTGCTTCGGGGTTTTACGGAGGAGTTGCCAATCGTTACGGAGTTCCACGAGGTGATGATCAGTGCCTCCGGTCGCACGGAGTCCACGCGGACGTCGTAGATCCTCGGGGGCGGGAGCGTCAACACAACGATCTCGATTTGCACCGGTGCGGTGGTTATCCACGAGGTGTCCGGGCCGGAGCGCCCAGAAGTCCGGCGCGAATCGAAGCCATCCATCCGATGCATGGAATCCTTCCCGTCGTAGTCCTGATGAAACGGCGATGGACCGCGATCGATATCGCGTGCCAAGTCGCGCGAGGGCAGGTTCGGCTCGGCTCTCCACGAAGGTTCTCTGTCCATGGAAAACGCCGGTATGGACATCCAAGGCATCGCATCGGCGGCAAACATCGATCTGGCTTCGAGGGACTCGATGCGAACGCTGCGTGTTTTGCGTGATGGGTTCATCAGACGATCTCAAAAATGGCTAGTGCGTTGGAGATTGCGAAGGGGTGTTCCATCGGTCGGGATCGCGTTCGAGCGTTCCCTCAATGCAAGGATGCACGATGGATCAGTTGCCGGTGGAGGAAATCTCGAAATTGAGTGTTGTCGGGGCGAAGCGCGATCGCTTGCTGTTGCCAATCGATGGCTTCCTGCTGCAGTCGTTTTGCAAGGGCCGGGTTTCCTGTCGATTGCTGTTCGACGCTCCAATTGTTCAAGATGGCAGCCAGCATGCTCATGGCATCCGCGTCCTGTGGGGCGATGCTCAACCGTTCTCGCATCAACCTCGCAGCCCGCTCAAACGCGACTTCTGCCTCAGCAGATTTGCCTTGGGTGGACAGCCCGGCACCGTAGAGATTGAGCGTGCTGGCATACGCCATGCGAATCGACTCGAGGTTCGCGTGACGGGACCACATCGACTCGGCCAACCGTTTGGCTTTCTCCCAAGCTTCCACGGCGGAATCGTTGCGATGCTCGGACCAATGGGCCGTCCCCGCACTGTTGTACGCGTCGATCAATGTGTTGATGGCGCGGACGTTGGTCATGACGGCTTCTTGATGATCTCGCCATTCGTCGATCGCGCCATTCGCGGCAGCCAATGCCCGCTTGGGTTCGGAATCCATCCAGACTCGTGCCAAGTTGGCTTGGATGCTCGAACGCAAAAGCGAGGGCTGCGGCAGATCTCGCACTTCTCGCAATGCAGCTTCAAAATGCTCGACCGCATCCCGATGCCCTGGATGCTCTGCCATCCAAAGCCCGAGGTTGTTGTGGGTGGCAGCCCGATCCAATCGCGTCTCGGGGGCCGCGTAGGCCGAAGCCTGCTGCACGTGGAGAGCTTTCTTTAGGTACTCCATCGCTGCAGGGGCAGTTTGGGGGCGCTGTTGCAAAGCTTCAGCCAGATTGTTCATGCTGACCGACCATTGCCATTGCAGTCGCAAGTCCAACGGATGTTCTGCCACCAACTTGGCGTAGATCGCTTCCGAGTTTCGGAGCGCGGCGATGGAATCGTCGGTCGCACGCACTTCGCTGTGCAAGGCTCCGAGCTTGCCGTAGGTGGCAGCTAGTTCCACGCGCGATTGCAAATCCCCATCGGATAGTTGCACGAGGTCTTGGTAGTAGTTGAGCGTTTCGCGAAGAAGCTTGTGGCGGATCTCCACTGTCGCTGGGTCGTCCTTCATCTCCTCGGCCATTTCGAGCCCCAATCGATCGACTGCTTTACGTGCCAGCAGCGCGTGATTCTCGGAGCGTCGATGCAGTTCCTTCATCAATTCTTGCTGATGCCATAGCCATAGGCTGGCGGTGGAGAGAGTCACCCAAAGAACCCCGGCCACGAGCAATCCTAGCGCGACGGCGTTGCGATGGCGCATGCCCCAGACCAAGACCCTCTCGAGATGGGATGGCGCTTTGGCGAGCGTCGGTTTTCCGTCGAGCACGCGTTGCAAATCGTCAGCGAACGCGGCCGCGGTTTCGTAGCGGTCTTCGCGCCGCTTGGAGATCGCTTTGGCGATTACCACATCCAGATCGCGCGGCAAATCGGGATGCGTACTTCGCAAGGACGGCAGCTGGCGCGACTCGATCGCAGTCAACAATTCCAGCGGACTCGGTTCGGGAAACGCATCGCGTCCGCTGAGCATTTCATAGAGGGTCACTCCCAGCGCGTAGATGTCGCAGCGTCCATCGACCACGGCATGGTCGCCGCGTGCTTGCTCCGGGCTCATGTATCGCATGGTGCCAACGATGTCCCCCGGTCGGGTGAGGGAGTGGTCGGCGAGCACCCCTGCCAATCCAAAGTCGGTCAGCCACAGTTGGCCATCGCGATCGATGAGCAAATTGGAAGGCTTTACGTCGCGATGGATCACACCAGCCCGGTGGGCCGCATGCAGTGCATCGGCGGCTTGAATCCCCCAGGTGACGCAAGCACGCCAATGGGAGTGCGAGGATGCATCGGTCTCGGTGGAATGTGCAGGAGTGGTCTCACTTTCGTCCTTGCGAGGTTGCATCCACTGCGCGACCGATTCGCCATCGATCCATTGCATGGCATAGTAATGGACCCCCGCTTCCTGGCCAAAGGCATACACCGGAACGATGTGAGGATGATGCAGGCTGGCCGCGATTTCGGCTTCGTTCTGAAACCTTCGTATCTGCGTTCGTGTCAGTGCACTGGCCAACGGCAGCAGCTTGATCGCGACCACGCGTTGCAACGACCGTTGACGCGCGCGGTAGACGACTCCCATGCCACCGCGACCGATTTCGTGTTCCAGATCAAAGTCCCCCAACCGACCGGCGGTGGTATCTGCCGTGTCACACGTGCTCTGCGAGGGAAAACGATCTGAGCCGCTGGCGCCATCGACCGATTCTTCCCAGCCGATCGACATGCGATGCAGATGGTCAAGGCTGTCGATGCCGCACTGGAGCGCTTCGCGCAAATCGGCGCGATCGCGGGTGAGTTCCTCGATCGATTCCAAGCGACCTGTCTCGAGCCCGACAAGATAGCGTTCCAGAAGCAGACTGAGCGCATCGCGTTGCTCGCCGGTGAGCCCCGCCATCGACGCTTGGCTAGAATCGTTGCCAACCGCGGACCACATCGAGTCAGCGAACACTTTCGACGACGGCGGAATCAAGGGACGAGAGTTCATTCGATGGGCTCGCAAACCGATTTGAATTTCTCGATGGCACGCAACCATAGCATCCGAACGCTGCCTGGTTGGCGTCCCATGCGCTTGGCGACTTCGTCGAACGGCAAGCCTTGCAAATTGCGGTAGATGATCACTTGCCGATATTCCGGCTTTAACTTGGACAGTTGTTTGGATAGTTCGGTAGCGGTTTCGGCTCGGCCGACCACTTCGCTAGGCGTTGCGTCGCGATGCGAGAGGAAATCGACCAGCGGCCGAGTGGAGCTATCGTCCCCCGTCGCCGGCGATTGCAGCACTTCACGGCGGATGTCGCGGCGCTTTGCCAGCACGTGCAGCTCGATCGAATGGCTGATGCAGTTGGCCAAGATCTGGCGCAGCCAGGCCACGAACTCCCCTTCGCTCGCGCCGCGAAAGCTGCCGAAATCGCGATGCGCGGCGAGCAAGGTGTCCTGGACCACGTCCGAAGGGCTCACCCGCTGGCGCAACCGCTTGTCCAGTTGCACGGTCGCGAGGAACCCGAGATAGCTCTGGTACAATGCCAACAAACTCCCGAGCGCTTCTGGCTGGCCCTCTTTGGCGGATTGCAACATCGCCGCGACATCGTTGGCGGCAGCATGGTTTCCAGGGATTGGGGACGCATTCATGGCGAAGTTCCATGGGGTTCGTGATGCAACCGGTCGGACCATCCAAAACTGGGCATGGGCAGATTGGGGGATGCTCGACGAAGCGGGAGTCCCGACTTCGAGGAGGACTTCATTCCAACCTTGCGGCTCGGTTAGCTTCATTGGCAAACCCATGCCGACTCTTGGGGTTCTCTTTCCTAGGACGATTTCCATCCTTTTTCGTGACACTCGATGCAGAAAATCGTCCGCCAGTACGGACAATTCGCGGCGATCACAGGATTGTCATTTTTCTCGAGCGATCAAAATGCATAGGCTTTTGTCGAGGAACGAGCGTGCTGGACGGGAGCTACCGCGTGCTAACGCCTGTAGAAAGTAATCCCCAGTTCTCCTCGTTTGCCGTGACACGCCATTCACGATTTCGTCCTGCAACAAAGGACTGTGCATCCAGGAAGGGAGTTTTGAAGCGCGGCTTGCTTTGCTTCGAAAACACGGTTCCCACAACAATAGGATTCCCGCAGCGCCAGGATGGTTCGCTGCAATCCTGCGATTCGATTTCTCCGTTCTAGAAGGAGCCTTGGCTGATGCATTCCCCCCCGCGCACTCGCGTCCTCCGTATCGAGACCTTTGAGAAGCGAGAAGTGTTCGCAGCCAGCATGGGTTGGGATGGACCCGGGCAAGGCACCGCGCAATTGACGTACTACATCGGGACCGTGCCGAGCACCTTTTCATTATCCGCCTCCCAAGTCCAATCGGCCATCGATTCGGCGCTCAAGGTGTGGGCTTCCGCCGCGAGCATCCGCTTCGTTCAGACGACCAAGCCTGGCCTCGACAATTCCATCGACATCAGTTTCTCCAAGATCGATGGTGCAGGTGGGACGTTGGCCCAAGCCTACTTTCCCAAAGACGTGAACACCAGTCGTCTGGCCGGCGACGTTCAGTTCGATGCGACCGACAGCTTTGAAGTGGGCAATCAACGGGGCAATGCGGCCTTCGATTTCGTATCGGTGGCGGTGCATGAACTGGGGCATGCGCTCGGACTGGATCACTCGTCGGTACCGGGCTCCGTGATGTTGCCCACGGTCGATGCCAATCAAGCCTTCTCGACGTTGAGCGCTAGCGATGTTCGCGCGATCGATGCGCTGTATGCTTCGGCTCCGGGTTCTGTGACGCCGCTTGCTTCCGGCAATCCCAACACGAGCCCCTCCAATCCGACCGCTCCACCCACCACGACGAACACTACCAACACGAATACCAAGAATGGCTACCAACCCAACTCGCAAGATCTACGACGTTGGGTGCAAACATGGAACGCATGGGCCAATGCTTGGTTCCGTTCTACGGCTGCAGCATGGCGCAGCGGCGGCTTGAGTTTCAATCGAAGTGCCCTGAGCTCGGTTCCAACGACTTCACTCGGAACGTCGACAGCGAGCGGGACGCAGGCTGCGTTGGATCAAGTCGATCAGTGCTTTGGCCAGTGGATGGCATCGGACGCGACAACTGCAAGCCGTATTCGTCGGTCGTAGCCATCGCGGATTGCTTGTGGCTACTGTCTGTTATCAGCCGGGGTATTCGTGCTCGTGCTCGTGCTCGTACTCGTACTCCGCGCGCGGCGATTACGATCACGAGCACCGTCCTGACGGACTGAGCCCGAGCACGTCAAGAAAAGCCAACTCGCGGCAACCGGGGTTAACGCAAACCCCGGCTCATGAGCCGATCTGCTTAGGCGGCTTTGGTGGTCGTCGTGGTTACGGGAGCTTGGGCTCCTGGAGTCGGGATGCGCACCAATTCGCCACCGGGTACCGAAGCTGCAAAGATGGTCGAACCGCGATGGCATAGCCGTGGCAACCATCGGTCGATCATTTCGCCCTCGGCGGTGCTGGTGTTCCAGTGTCCGTCGATGATGACCAAGTCGCTCGGCAAGACCGAGTGGGCCACACGCGAGATCCCGGAGACGACATCGCCGGGAACGAGATGCGCCTTCACTTGATGTTCGCTCAGCACGCGATGGGCGGCTTTGAGGCTCAGGTGGCCTGCATCGCCCGCCGACTCGAACGGATCGATGGCAGCATAGCGCAGTTGCTGCGTCTCGGGTGGCAATTGATAGAGAGACAAAAGGGTGCGAATGCGTTCCCCAGAACCCATTCCAATCTCCAAGACCGAGGCGATAGGCTGCTCGATCACGTGATTGTACAGAGCGCGATGAGCCAAGGGCTTGGACAGATAACGCCAGTAGAGACGTTGAACCCAACTCAACCGAGCCATAACCATTTTCTCCCCAATTGAAAAAGATCATCGCCTGCGAGTGGCTGTCGACCGCATTCGGTGATGGGCTCGCGTCCTTGCGTACCCGACCACCTCACGGCGACAGACTCGGGTCCATGGCGTGCTGTCATCGAGCGCTCCATTGCGAAGCGACTCGGCGTCAGCGAGTCACGTTGGGAGAACTCCCGCGGTGTCCGCTGCATTCGACCCTGCGGTTGCAAACCGTTGCGAGCGGGGTCGTCCATGGACCAGTCACTCTTGAGCGTGTGCGTTCCTTGCCGACGCCCAAGAGCCTAATTGGATTGTCGGAACGGCTTCTCCGATTTCCGCACTGAATTTACGTTCGAAGATTGTTTTTTCATGACTAACCGACCATACATCTCGCCATGAAATCGCTAGCAAACATCGGCCAGAGAATGGCAATGCATGTTGTGCACGCTGCGATGATTTTTGATGTGCGAAGCTCCACCATCGACCCATTGGTCTGGCACTCCAAGGAATCGGTTCGGGGAATCGACCGTCGGTATTCCCATTGGTCTTAAACGCCACATTGCTTTCAGGCTTCATTCGATAGGACGCGTCGCCCGTCCATGCAAGAATCCTCAGGCTGGCAGTAGAGATCATGGTTTCGCCAACGCACATGGATGCGTTGCAGCATGAAAACGGAAACTGTCAAAAACGAAAGGGATTGAAGATGAAGACAAGTACCACACCGATCGACGGCAACTCGTGCGACGAAAAGCTGGTCAAGATTTCAGGCGATAAGCTGACCGCCACAAGCGGTAACGGCGAAGAGCACAGCTACACCGTGGCCAAAGAAGCCAAGGTCACCTGTGATGGCAAAGCAGCCAAACTTTCGGAACTCAAGTCCGGTTCCACGATTCGTATGACTTTGTGCAAAGACAACCGCTACAAGATCCTTGCCATCGATACAGGGAAGCACGTTCACGCAGCCACCCACGCCTAACGCTTCTTCATGGAAGCCACGGCTTCGGTTGGATATTCCAGCCGCAAGCACACTCTGCACTCAAAGAAAAAACGGAATCCAAACGATGAAAAATCACTTCACGATCGCGACGCTTGCGACCTTGCTCATGGCCGGCTCGCTCAGTGCCCAGCAAACATCTCCGGAGCAGCCGCAAACCAGTTCTCCACAAGCCAACCCAAGCGAGTCGGAAGACATTCCCCTGACCAAGGAACAAATGTTCGCAAAATGCTTGGCCATTGCGAACCAAGAGGAAGTGTGGCTTGCGAAGTTTGCGAAGGAGCATACGTCGAGCGAACAAGTCAAAGCACTGGCGACGACCTTGGAGAAGTCGCATCAAGCATGTCTGGACGAACTGAAAGCGATTGCAACCAAAGCCGCAGCCGCCAGGAAGGAAACCAATCCCACGGTTGCCGTTGCGAACATCAACACGCATGCAATGGATTTCCTGAAACTGCATCAGGAAATGTCAGACCAGTGCTTGAAGGACAGTAAAGAGATGCTCAGCAAGAAGAAGGACTCCGACTTCGATGCGTGCTTTGTAGGCATGCAGATTGCAAAGCATGGCATGATGCACTCGAGCCTCACCGTGCTTCAAAAGCACACCACGGGGGAGTTGCAAGGATTCATCAAGGCGAGCCTTGTCAAGAACGACGAGCACATGCAAGCCGCAACGAAGTTGATGGACCAGTTGTCCGACACAGCAGCCGCGCGGACAGCTCGGGCGAAGTAGTCCCCCAATCGGTCTCGCGCCTGATACGACCGTAAAGATCGAACGACAAGCTCGAACGCTGGTGTTCCTCGTGGACACGAGCGTTTGAGCTTTTTGCAGTGAACGCTGCTGATCGAATGCGACGGATTTTATGGCGAGAGCGCTGCGAATCAAAACCAATCGTTTGAATTGGAAAATCCCGGGATCAAAAAGGATCCCACGTAGACACCGCTACTCGGCCCATCGTTGTCGGGAATCGAGCAAACCAAGTGCAAGCGTCAAACAGTACTGTCCTGCCAAAAAGCGCTTTCGGCTGGTCGCATCTAGACAGACCAACGGATCCCGTATCCAGCATCTTGTCACAGGTTGCCAAGATGGAAGTGAACGACGTCTATCGAGAACTAGCTTCGCAACCCTCCGGACTGTCGACCGTGGAAGCGGGAATGCGGTTGCAACGACATGGTCCCAACGTCCTGGCCAAAGATCAACGCACAGGATTCGGAATGCTTGTCTTGCACGCCGTCCTCAATCCCCTGGTACTCCTTCTGGCCGGATTGTCGTGCGTTTCGTTTGCTACCGGTGACTACCGAGCTGGCGCGATGACGACGCTGATGATCCTCATCGGCGTGAGCTTAAAGCTGTTTCAAGAGGCCAAAGCCGATAACGCTGCCGCAAAACTCAAGGCGATGATCTCCCTGAATGCAACCGCAACGCGCGATGGGATAGCTCAAGAGATTCGCGTCTCAGAGCTCGTACCCGGCGATGTCGTGCAGTTGGCAGCTGGCGACATGATTCCCGCGGATATACGCATCGTCGAAGCCAAGGACCTGTTTGTTATCCAGAGTTCCCTAACGGGCGAGAGTTTTCCGGTGGAGAAGTGCGCCGCCGAGAGATCGACTGCTGCCAAGCTGCCTGTCGAACTCAGCTCCATCGCATTTCTCGGAACGAGCGTAGAAAGCGGCTCGGCGTCGGCTGTCGTCGTGACCACAGGCAAGGACACCTACTTGGGCTCCGTCGCCAGTTCGCTTTTGTCAGACGAACCAACCACGGCTTTCGATCGTGGCATCAATCAATTCACATGGTTGATTATCCGCTTTGTTTTGTTGATGGTGCCGTTGGTATTTCTGATCAATGGCTTCACCAAGGGGAACTGGGGAAATGCCTTCTTCTTCGCAATCGCCGTTGCTGTAGGGCTAACCCCCGAGATGCTGCCGATGATCGTGACGGTTTGCCTGTCGCAAGGGGCCATCGCGCTGAGCCGTCAAAAAGTCATCGTCAAGCGGATCAACGCCATTCAAAACCTGGGGGCCATGGACATTCTGTGCACGGACAAGACGGGGACGTTGACGATGGATCAAGTGATCTTGGAAAGGCATTGCGATGTCATGCTGAAGGAAGACGATGGCGTCCTGGCACTTGCATACATGAACAGCCATTTCCAGACCGGCCTGAAGAACGTGCTCGACCGGGCCGTGCTGTCCCATGTTGAAACGCACGCGGACTCAAAGATTCCAGAGTACAGCAAAGTCGATGAAATGCCTTTCGATTTTCAACGACGCATGATGTCGGTAGTGGTTCGCACCCCGGATGGAAACGATCGGGTGATTAGCAAGGGTGCTCCCGAAGCCATTTTCCCTTGCTGCGCCGGATTCGAACTGGATGGCCAGCTTTATCCGATGGACCACGCCCACATCGATCAACTGAAGCAAGAGTACGAACGCCTTTCTAAGGACGGCTTTCGCGTGCTCGCAATCGCCAGCAAAGACATCCCAGCGCGCCCGCATCTGCCCACTTCACCCACCCCTTATTCCAAGCTCGATGAATCGCAGCTGACTCTCAACGGCTACGTGGCATTTCTCGATCCTCCCAAGGAAACCGCAAAACGGGCGATCGCAGGGCTGGAGCAGCGCGGAGTGAGCGTCAAGGTGATCACGGGCGACAACGATTTGGTGGCCAAGAAGATCTGTAAAGAAGTTGGAATCGCAACCGATCATGTTCTGCTGGGGACCGATCTGGAATCGATGAGCGACGATCAACTTGCGGATGCTTGTAGCGATACCACCCTGTTCGCCAGAGTGTCACCATCGCACAAGGAGCGGATCATCCATGCCTTGCAGTCGCGTCAGCACACCGTGGGCTTCATGGGGGACGGAATCAACGATGCGTCGGCACTGCGAGCCGCCGACGTCGGAATCAGTGTGGACAGCGCCGTCGACATCGCGAAAGAGTCTGCCGACATGATCTTGATGGAGCGGTCGCTTTTGGTTCTTGAGGCCGGCGTCGTGGAAGGCAGAAAGGTGTTCGCGAATATCCTCAAGTACGTCCGTATGGGAGCCAGCAGCAATTTCGGAAACATGTTCAGCGTGCTGGGGGCCAGCGCGCTTCTCCCATTTCTGCCCATGGCGCCGATACAGATCCTGGCGAACAATTTGCTTTATGACATCAGCCAAACTGCGATTCCGACCGATGATGTCGACCCCGATTTGGTCGAGAAGCCTAGGCCGTGGGATATTCGCCAACTGACACGTTTTATTTTGTTCATCGGTCCGTGTTCCTCGCTGTTCGACTATTCCACGTACTTCGTCATGCTGTACGTGTTCGGCTGCTGGAATACGAGCACTCCCGACGCGGCTGCTCATAGTGCGAGCTTGTTCCAGACCGGATGGTTTGTGGAAAGTTTGCTTACACAAACCTTGATCATTCACATCATTCGAACCAACAAGATCCCCTTTCTGCAAAGCGGTTCCTCTTGGCCCTTGGCTGTGATGTCTTCCATGGTGGTTCTGGTGGGGATCGGATTGCCATCCTCGCCACTCGGAGCATACCTCGGCTTCACTCCGTTGCCGGCTCTTTACTGGCCGATCCTCGCGGCAACGCTCATCGGCTATGGTGTTTTGACCCAGCTCATGAAGTCCTGGCTGTTGCGTATGCAATGGATTTGATTGGGTATGCTGCCCGAGTCGGCGTTCCCTGCGTGGGCAGGCATAGGACGTCGACCTTCTAACTTGCAAAGCCTACGACTCGGCTATTTCTTGACGCGTTCCAGCTGGATCGCGGGGAACTCTTCCCATTTGAGTTGTAGAAACGTTTTCCCATCGCTGTCCGTCGTCGAGAATCGTGAGCCATAACGCGTCCCGAGGAAGACGTTGGGCGCGATCGGAATCAACGCATCGCGCCCTTCAAAGCCAGGAAACTTCCTGGAGGCCCACAAGCGTTCTTCGGAAAACTCGATCTCGACGTCTCCCCACCAAGCCCATGCATTCTCCACGGGGCGATAGGTACCGCAAACGACCTTCATGGCCTCCTCCGACAACGCGATGGGTTGCGGTGCGAACAGTTCTCGGAAGCACGTCGCATACGCAATCGGCCTAGCGCTAAAGTGACGCAAGGCTTCGACATCTAACGTCCGGCACTGAACGCCTGGCAACTTGGCGGATTCGAGCTCCTGTTGAAACTGTCGAAATGCATCTTGGAAGTAGGGGGGCTCAAACTGGCCCATCGACAGCCAGAGGTTTACCGGTTGGGTGGGCTTTTCAAAGTCCATCTTCTGCAACCTCTGGCGCGCGTGCCCATGGTCCCAGAACAACGCAGGACTGATGGCGACATAGTTGCGAAAACGACCTGGGTCGCTCAGCATCGTTTCAACTGAAAACATCCCTCCCATCGACCAGCCGACCAAAGTCCGGTTCGATGGATCGCATGGAAATCGTCGCTCGACTTCAGGCAGGATCGAGTCGCAAAGAAACTCGCGAAAGATCTTGGCTCTACCGTCGCTGCTGGAGGACTCTGGAGCGAAGTCCTGCGATCGAATCGCACGTTGCTCGCTATCTGTTCCCGGGATGCAAATGCCAACCAACACGGCTTCTGGCACGAACCCATCTTGTCGCAACGCACCGTAGACAGCCGATACCATCTCAAATTCCCACTGCCCGTCCAAGACATAGATTACAGGCAGCAAACCTCCGGCGCTGGATTCCGGGCCATCGACGCGAATCGCATAATCGCGCGCTAATGCTTCGGCGCGAATCGTCCACGCGCGCGCTCCGGATGCGGACTCATTAGAAGAGGACTCGTTCTGCGCCTGAGCGAAAGGGAGGACCGGAGAGCACGCCACCAGAAAGAGCACGCAGCGCGCCGCACAAGAACTGAACATACGTTTTCCTTTGATGGTGATGGCTGGGCCTCAATGGGACTAGCCAGGAGTGCAAATCGCGATCGCCTCGATCGGGAACGGAGCCGGCATCGTTGAGGCTTGAAGTCCCCTACTCAGGCTTGCGGCGTTTCGAACCCTGCGGTTTTGGTGAGGATGGTTCCTGCGATGCGGGTCGTTCGCGACCCTCAATGGCTTGCAAGAGTCGGTCGCGATGCAGCTTGGCCACTTGCCGCCACGGCTCGCCTGTCAGGGCGGACTCGAGAGCCCAAAGCAGGTTCAAGCTAACGCCTGAATTCGCATGCTTGGCTCGTACGTAAGCTTCGGCAGAACCAAGTTCCCGAAGCTGTTCGACGGTATGGATACCGGCTCTCGCAAGCATCTCTTGGGATCTGGGACCGAGGCTCTTGCAGTCGCGGATCGGCTGTGCGTCATCCATCCATCGCACCATTCTTTGTCACACAAATAGGGGGCACATGAGGGAGCAAACGGCAGACATCCTCGTTCACTCTATGCTGTCGCTACCCGCAGTGCCACCATGGGGTCCCCCGCTGCGACAGAACAGGACTGCCTATGCCACGCCGTGTGTGAAGACCTCGCCAAGCCCTGGAGCGATCGGGGCATTGCTGGCAATGGCTTGCGAGCAAGAAGCAGCTTCGACCGAGAAACGAAAAAACCCTTGGAAATCGTTCGAAATCCAAGGGTTTCAAGGAACGAGGTCGACGGGTCTCGAACCCGCAACCTCCGGATCGACAGTCCGGTGCTCTAACCAATTGAGCTACGACCCCTCGTTGTAGGTCTCGTTCGCACGCATTGCACTCGTGCGAGCCCCTGCGCCGCTGAGCGTTTTCCGCTCTCGCTTGCGTTGGGACGTAGAAGTATAGCCTCGAAAGCGCGGTTCGCAAGATGCTTTTTCATACTGCCAAGCCAGCCGCGCTTTCCCGCCTTCCACCCCAACAAACGCCTTGCCTAAACGCTCCAAAAGGAACCGAAATTGCCGAAAAAACAGCTTCTTCCGGTCCCCATAGGCCCCCCATCGGCCGGCGGCCCTATCGGGAACGCTTGACCGCCCCCTTGGCCGACGACCGAGTCGCCGGCGCGGCCACCGGGCGAGATGGCTCTGTGCGAACCGGCTCCGGACGCGTTCGCTCGGTCGCCGTCGCGTCTGCGTCCTTCGCCCCAGCCTCGGTCGTCGTCGATTCCAAGGCTGCCGAATCGAGCTTGCGCGGCCAAGCCAACAACTCCAGCGAATCCACGATCTGGGAATCCTGCTCGGCAAACGCGTCCAGGGAGTCCTCATCGAGCGTAAAGACCAACGACAACCGCCGCCCCTCATCGTTCGATAGGTGATAGTGCAACCATCGGATCGGAACCCCTTCCGCACTGCCCGAAGCCACGATCTTCAACACGCGATGCGAAGCCGCCGAAACGCGCTCCGACGCTTCCAAAATCTCCCCGCCCGAATTGGCGATCAACCGACGGATGTCGCTCTGAAATCCTTCCAAGCTCAATTGACGCCCGGCTTCGAAATCGACCAAGTTCGTAAGGTTGCACTGCGCCATCAATCGGTTGTTGACGATGAAACGCAACGTCGCTTCTTCGCCGTTGTCCCGATACGTGGACCAGCGGCGATCGGCCAGGAATCGATAGAAGCCCAAATCGGATTGGAACTGCAACAGCCCCGCAGCGCTGCGGCTGGGTGCGTCCTGCAACGCCTCTTCAAGCGAACGGCCAGCCGACAACGCATCGATGCGGGCGCGTCGTACTCGGACTTGCGCCTGGACCTTGAAGCCCGGTTCGGCCTCGCCGATCTCGCGCGTCTCCTCAATCTGCAACGCCAACCACGAAACGTACCCTTCTTCGCGCTCCAACACGGCCTTGCCGGTAAGCACAATCTCGGTCGCGACATCCCGCACCAACGCGCTCAGTTGCCCTTCCAACGCGAGATGCGCTTGCGTCGCATCGGAGTCGACCAAGCATACGGTGAGCTTGCCCTCTTGAATGGCATCTAAATTGAGCAAGCGACAAACCATCGCGTCGTTGACGTCCCATTTGTCGGTCACCGCCACTTCGCGATCGGTCAAAATCTGATCGATGAACATCGTCGTGACGGTCCCTTCGATCAAATCCCGTTCGGCTGCAAACAACGGGGCACCGGGCGCGGCCGTCAACAACCCATTGGCGGTTCCCAATCGCACCACTTCGCGGCATGGCTCGCGCAGCAGCGTCTTGGTGGTGTGCTGATCGACGGTGATCTCCGAGAGAGCGTCTTCAAAGTGCTGCACCCCGGCCGTGCGTTCATCGGCCGGATGAACTCGGTATTGCTCTTCGAATTCCAACGTCGATGTGCATTGCACCGGAGCCGTGCGCGCCACGAGCTGCTTGCCATCCTTGCGAGCCACCTGCACGCCTTGTGCCTTGAGTCGAACTTCCCCTCGCAACTCCAGCACGCTCTTCACGCGGAAACTTTGCACGTCATTTTGCGAGTCGCTTTCCGTTGTGCCTGCTGCCCGTCCCAAGGCATGCCCGCAACTGCTCACCAACGCGCCGCTCAAGACGGCTTGGAGCCAGCGACGTCGCGTGGACGCCAGTGCCGCGGCACCCGTGCCGTATGAGGCTGTGCCGCAATCGGCTCCCACTTCGTCTCGAGCATCCCGTGCACCGAATATTGATTTGTTCATGCTAGCATTCCGAGTAAAACAGCGACGCGATCTGTGGTGGACTATGCATCGGACATCTGGGAACGAGCTAGTTAGCAGAACCGGGACAACCGTTAAACTCTGCCATCGCCACTCGGCGAGCTGCCGGGCCAGCAATCGCGGCCAGCGCGCCCGGCGCAATCGCTAAGCACGGCACTCGGCCGCCAGCACTTCTCGCGATTCTTGCAAAAACGTTGGGGAACGCATTTTCTTCAAGCCCCGCTTCTCCTAGCCTTGCCTCATGCTTCCTTCCTGAGAGCATCGAGGGCCGCGCCGATGATCACCGAACCCATGTCCCATGTTTTGACCGCGCAATCCGACAGCGGCGTTTGCGTGCGCGCTGAGAGGGCCTGGCGCGCCGCGTACGTGAGTCGCAAACACCCGTTCAAGGATCGGCCCAACGAAGACGCGTTGGGCTGGTTTGTCGTCGACGACGAAACGGCGGTGTTTTTGGTGGCCGATGGCTGCGGCGGGATGCGCGGTGGCGAACTGGCAGCTCAGCTCGCACTGCAACATGTAGAAGCCTCGATCGCACAGTACCGCGATCGGCCAGACCGCATGCGCTTCGCGATCCTCGATGGCATCGATGAGGCCAATGAAGCCATCCGGTCCCTGCGGCTGGGGGCGGCTTGCACGCTGGCTGCGGTCGAGTTGCATCGAGGTCGCATTCGCACGTACCACGTCGGCGATGCCAAGGTGTTGATCATGAGCAACCGCGGCAAACTGCATCACGAAACCATTTGCCATTCGCCGGTGGGGTTCGCGGTCGAATCGGGTTGGCTACCGGAAGAGGACGCGATGCATCACGAGGAACGCCACGTCGTCTCGAACGTGGTCGGCTGCGAGTCGATGCGTATCGAAGTCGGACCCTCGATGGAACTCGGAGCCCGGGATACGATCTTGATCGCTACCGATGGGCTGTTCGACAATCTGAGCAACGCCGAGATCATCGACGCGCTGCGCAAAGGGGAATTGGAATCGAGTTTAAAGGGAGTGGCCCAGCAAGCGCATCGCCGCATGCATGACGGCGAATCGTTTACTCCATGCAAGCCGGATGACCTCAGTATGATCGCGATCCGGCTAGCTCCCTCGCCAGCCATCGAGCGCGATCACGCGTCTTTGGAGAATGCATTGCGATAGTGCTCGAGCGCGCGACGATTCGACTCGAACGCCATTTGATCCAGTACCGTATCGTTGAGCTCGGTCCATTGCCAACTGGAGACTTCGCCATCTTCTGTGCGGATGTCGCCGGATTCGACGTCGGCTACATAGAAAAGATCGAGCACGGGGATGGTCACCCCGCGATACTTATAGCTATTCGCGCCGGAAACCAAATACCGCATCGAGCGAATCGTCAGGCCGACCTCTTCCAGCATCTCGCGCCGCAGCGCGGCTTCGGCCGACTCTCCGTGATCGACAAATCCGCCCGGCATGCCGAGCTTGCCACGCCCCGGATCGTTCGCCCTTCGCAGCAGCAGCACTTTGCCTTCATCGTTGGTCACGATCCCACCGACCGCAGATACCGGTCCAAAGAAGGTCGTGTGACCACAGGCATGGCATCGAAAAGGACGCACCGGCTCATACTGTTCGCGCTTGGCTCCACAGGCCGGGCAGTACGCATAGATTTCAGCCAATTCGGTCATTGGAGTCCAACCCGTGAGGGAATGAAGGGTCGCATTCGCAAAAGCGTTATAGAGCAAGTGGTGCAAGCGGCGGGAGACCGATTCATCCGGCTGGGACATTCTCCCTCTAACACGCCGATTGCCCATCCGATCTCCGCCTGAATCGGCAATCGCCACTAATGTAATCGTCGCCGCGGTACGTTGCAGCTAGGGATCGATGCCATTCTTAGAACCGTTGGAAAGTGGCCAACGAACTCCACAAGTGCCGATGCGAACAACGCCTTCGAAGCAGTCGCAATGCACTCAGGTCGCTAGCAGCTTGGTCGCGGCCACGATCATGACCACGGCTAGCAGCACTCGAGCGACTCGCACAGGCAATCGAAAGCTTCCCAGCGTGGCACCCGCAGATCCACCCAAGACGACCGCGGCTGCCATCGGCCAAAAGAGCACCGGCAATGGTCCTCCCGATGCCAGCCAACCACCCAGCCCCGAAAGGGAGTTGAGCAAGATGAACGGGGCGGAGATAGCCGATGCGGATTTCGTTTTGGACCAACCCAAGACCAACAGCAAGGGTGTCAAGAAGATTCCTCCGCCCGTGCCGGTGATGCCCGAGAGCAGCCCGATTCCAGCTCCTGCTCCAAGCGCGATCCCGCGCGGCGGATCGCGCACCAGTTCCCGATCGGAGGATTCGCGCAGGAACCACGCAGCCGACAGCCCGAGCACGCCGCCGAGCAATCGCTTGAACCATACCGTCGGGATCGCTACGGCTCCACCCAAGAACGCCATCGGCACGCTGAGCAACGCGAACGGCCAGAACAAAGACCATCGAAAATGCCCACCGCGATAGAACTGGATGGTCGCGATGCTGGCGACCAACACGTTGAGCAACAGAGCCAGAGGTTTGATCTCGGCCGGGGCCATGCCAAAGATCGTCATGAGCGCGATATAGCCCGATGCCCCAGCGTGGCCGACCGAGGAGTACAGCCATGCGATGGCTGCGACGAACAAACTCAGCCACAGCAGTTTGGTTGGCGTATCCATGCGTGCCAGACCCTCGCGTTATCGCAGCGCATGGCGGAGGCCATCACCAGAAGTGTCTTTGACGCTGCGAGAGGTTCTACCCCTTGAGGCGCGGTAACAGTTCCCGTTCCACCCACTTGGTATCGACCGTTCCGGCGACGAACTCGGGCTGAGCGAGCACGGTCTTGTGGAAGTTGGCCGTCGTCTTGATGCCACCGATGCGCAACTCGCTCAACGCGCGTTGCATGGTTTCGATGGCTTCATCGCGCGTGGCGCGATGAACGATGAGTTTGGCGATCATCGAATCGTAATGAGGCGGCACGGTATAGCCTGCATGCGCATGCGAATCGACTCGAACGCCAAACCCACCCGGAATGAACATCTTCTCGATGCGGCCAGGGCAGGGTTGGAAGTTGCGGTCGGGATCTTCGGCATTGATGCGGCATTCGATGGCCGCACCGCGAGGCTTGATGTCGCTTTGCTTGAACGGCAGCTTTTGACCCGCGGCCACCAAGATCTGCGTCTTGATCAAATCGATCCCCGAGACCATTTCGCTCACAGGGTGTTCGACTTGGATTCTCGCGTTGACTTCGATGAAGTAGAACTGGTCTTGCTGATCGACGATGAACTCGACCGTGGCCGCGTTGTAATACTTGGCTTGCTTGACCATCCGCACGGCCGCTTCGCACATCGCTTTGCGGGTGGCTTCGGGGAGTCGCGGCGAAGGGCTTTCTTCGATCAGTTTTTGGTGACGGCGTTGCACGGAGCAATCGCGTTCGTGCAAGTGCGTGACATTGCCGTGTTGGTCGGCGATGATTTGGACTTCGACGTGCCGTGGGCGGTCGATGTACTTTTCGAGGTAGACACCGGGATTGCCGAAGGCTGCTTTGGCTTCGGTTTGGGCTTGAGTGACGGCCGATTGCAATGCGGCTTCGTCGGTCGCCACGCGCATTCCTTTGCCCCCACCCCCGGCGGTGGCCTTGATGAGCACGGGGAATCCGATCTTGCGAGCCGCCGCGATGGCATCGGCTTCGCTCTCGATCAACCCATCGCTACCGGGAACGACCGGAACGCCGGCGGCGATCGCCATCTCACGGGCCGTGTTCTTGTCCCCGAGTTTTTCCATCGCTTCTGGAGAAGGCCCGATGAACTCGAAGTTGCAACTGCGGCAGACCTCGTTGAAGTGCGCATTTTCGGCGAGGAACCCGTAGCCCGGGTGGATGGCATCGGCCTTGCCCAGTTCGGCGGCGGCAATGACCCGATCGATTCTCAAGTAGCTATCGATCGATTTGGCGGTGCCGACGCAAAAGGCTTGGTCGGCCAATTCCAAATACTGAGCCCCGCGATCGGCTTCGCTGTAGATGGCGACGGTTTCGATTCCGAGTTCTTTGCATGCGCGGATGACACGCAGTGCGATCTCGCCCCGGTTGGCAATCAAGACACGGCTGAACATGACGTTGGATTAACCCCGCGTATCGATCTTGAAGAGGGGCTTTCCGTAATCGACCGCTTCCTCGTTGCGAGCGAGGACTTGGACGACTTTGCCTCGCATTTCGGCCGGGATTTCATTGAAGACCTTCATGGCTTCGATGATGCAAACGACCGTGTCGTTCTGGACGCTCGAACCGACTTCGACGAAATCCTTCGACGTTGGGTTGGGCTTGGAATAGAACGTCCCGACCATCGGCGACAGAATCGTCACGATGTGCGGACCGTCGGCAGCCGGGCTGGCCGGAGCGGCTGGCGCCGAGGGAACAGGAACCGCGGCTGGGGCGACCGGTGCTGCCGCCGCCATCGGAGCCGCCGACAAAACGGGATAGCCATGTCCAGTTCCGCACAGGCGGATGCGTTGATCGTCCTGGCGCAAGTCAATCTCGCCGAGGTCGTGTTCCTTCATGAGCTCGATCAATTTGCGGATGCGTTCGATGTCGAAAACGTCTTCGATCTTGCTGGCACTATCCGTTTTTTTGTTCGCTTCCGCCATTGCGCGGCCTTTCCGACGTGGTTTTGGACCTTTACAACTGGATTGGGACCACGTTTTATACACACCGCAAGCCGGTTCGCCAAGAACGGACGGACGGGGACGTTCGAGGGAACATGCCGGTTTTCGAATTGGGTTGGACAGGCTGGGAATGGGCCGGACCGGCGTCATTGTGGGCGATTCGCTTGGCCCTGGCATGCATGGTCGTTCGCTACGGGTGGCTGCTGAGCACCCTCCGTCGCTCGGACGTGTCCGAGCAGGTCGCGTCTCCCCTGTCCCTCCACGCGCTCGACTCGAGCCCGCAGCCCTGGTCCGAGTGGATCTGGCTTGCCGGCGCGGTGTTGGCGTTCGCCCACACCCTTTCTGCCTTGGCGGTCTTTCATGGATGGAGCCATCGGCAAGCCGTCCTCGCGACCGAAGCCCAAACGGAAGCCCTGCTGGGCATTCGCGTCGGAGCGGGGGTAATCGTCAACTACATCTTCGTGGCGGTATGGCTGATCGATGCGATGTGGTTGCTGGCTGCCAGCCATGCGTGGCTTCCCCGCCCGCCCAAGGCATGGAGCATCGCGGCGCACGCATTCCTGATCTTCATTGCCATCAACGGCGCGATCGTATTTGCTCAAGGACCCGTCCGATGGATCTCCCTCGCCGCATTGGTGACATTGCTGGTCGCATGGGTTCGACTCCTTCGCATGCCAGCCATCGCCGAGGCGGAACGATCCTCGCGCCAGTAGCC
>JBKCUI010000003.1:0-35441 GCA_046318495.1 Pirellula sp.
CCGCGCATCGCGCTCCGGGCAATTTGCTGCCGCCGGTCAATGCCTTGGCTCCACCCTCGGTCAGAATGGAAAGGCTCTTGAGCAGCGAGGTCTCGACGCTTTGCGACAGCAACGTTCCTGGTGCGGCTGCAGCGTACTTGGCCACCACGCCAGAGATGAAGGCTTCCGTTTCGGAAGAAACCACCATCAACAGCAATCCGGGATTGGTGCAGAACTGACCGGCGCCCATCAAGCCGCTGGTGACGAACTCATCGACCAATGCGGCCCCGCGCTCGGCCAATGCTCCCGGCAAATAAACGACAGGATTGACGCTCGACAGCTCGGCATAGAACGGTTTGCCGACGCGGTCCGCAACCGACTTGAGCTGCAATCCGGCCGACCGTGCGCCGGTGTAGCCGATAGCCGCCAGGCTCGGATGCGCTACCAGCTTCTCACCATCTTCGTGCGAGGTTCGGTAGAGCAACTGAACGAGTCCGGCTGGCATGCCGGTGGCTTGTATGGCCGCATCGGCCAATCGACCGAAGCGTTCGCTCGTGGCCGGATGGGACGAATTCGCCTTGGCGATCACCGGGTTGCCCGCTGCGATCGCGGCCGCGAAGTCTCCCCCTGCGATGCTGTTGAAGGCGAAGGGAAAATTGTTCGGGCCAAAGACCGCCACAGGCCCGAGGGTTTGATAGCACGAACGAATGTTGGCCTTCAGATCGATCGTCGGCAGTTTCCACGATCCATTCGCGGCCGCAGTCGCTGCCAACCGCAATTGATTGACGGTGCGAGGCAGTTCTACATCGGCCAAGCGTGGCGCCTTGGGGAGCCCGGTTTCTTGGTGCGCGATCTCGACCAACCCTTCGCGGTCTTCTTCGATCCGCCGCGCATAATCGTTGAGGAACTCGGCGATGCGATCGCCGGTCAATCGACGTGACATGCGAAACGCGGCATCGGCCGCTTCCAGGGCTCGCTGGCACGTTGCCCAATCGCTGACCGGATAGACCGCATCGATGGCCTCTCCGGTATTCGGATTCTTTGAACAAAAAGTTGCACCGGAGTTCGTTTCCCATTTTCCGGCGACGAGCACGGGGCGAGGTGTTGCGTTGCTTGCGTTCATGCCGAATTATCCTTGGATGATGGTGTTGGTGAGGGTGCCGATCCCGGAGATGGTGATGTCGACGATGTCGCCGCGATGCAACGTGAAGTCGCTATCGGGCACGACGCCGGTGCCGGTCAGTAGGAATGCCCCTTGGTGCATGTCGTTGTCTCGCAGCAACCATTGCACGAGATCTTCCAATTCGCGAGCCATCTGCGCGACGGAGGTTTTTCCTTCGAACACGACGGCATCATCCCGCGAGATAGAGAGAGAAATCTCGATCGAGGAACGGGGCGGCATGTCGTCGGCCAACGCGATCCATGGCCCGAGCCCGCAGCATTGGTTGTAGAGTTTGGCTTGGGGCAGATACAACGGATTGTCCCCTTCGATGTCCCGGCTGCTCATGTCGTTGCCGACGGTGTAGCCGACGATCTTGCCGGCGGAGCTGATCACCAGGGCCAGTTCCGGTTCGGGGACATTCCACGTCGCGTCTTGACGAATGCGCAGCATGCCCAGATGCCCGCTGCAACGCGAAGGGGTGGCCTTGAAGAAAATCTCGGGGCGCGGGGCGGTGTAGACCCGGTCGTAGCAACTGGCCGCCGCTTCGCTTTCTTCCATTCGAGCCGCTTGGGAGCGTTTGTAGGTCACCCCAGCCGCCCAGACTTCTTGGTCGTCGATCGGAGGCAACCAGTTGACTTGCGAGAGCGGAATGGCAGGGCCGCTGGCGGGCAGCTCTTTAGCCAATCGCACCAGATCCGCATGCGAAAGCAGCTGCGACAGCGTTTGCAGGCCGGCGCTTGCGAGATTTAGCGGCGTGGCTGTGTCGCCATGCACGCGGGCGACGGCGATTCCTTGGGAGGTCAAAATTCGAGCTAAAGCCATGGCATGCATTCTCAACGAGGGGAGGATAGGGTGCGTCATCCATCGGACCCAACCTTTGCCATCAACGGTGTGCTGGTCCGCGCGACAGATTATGGAACGAACCGAGAGAACTGACTAGATCCAGCTCCCTCCAACATGGCTCGATATTCACGAACTCTCGTATCGATCTGGGCCCGATTCACCCGCCGGAGCGCATCCAAGCTGAAATCGCTCAGCGTGATGCTGGCGATGGCGGTCCCGACCATGCACGCCCGATGCATGCTGGTTCGATCGAGCGCATCGCATTCCGCCAACATTCCCAACACGCCGCCGGCGAACGAGTCTCCTGCGCCGGTCGGATCGACGAGTTGGTCGGTGGGGAATCCTGGCAAGGCGAACAATCCATCGGGGCCAGCTACCAAGCATCCATGCTCCCCCTTTTTCAAGATGACCCATCGCGGCCCGAGTCGCTGAATGGCCAACGCCGCCCGCACGCTCTGATGCTCGCCGGTCAATTGCCTGGCTTCGGCATCGTTGATGAACAATCCATCGATGCGTTGCAGTACCCGCAGCAAATCTTCGCGCGCGGTCTCGATCCACATGTCGACCGTATCGGCGAACACCCATTTGGGCGCTGTGCATTGCTCGAGCATTCGCAGTTGCACGGCAGGCACCGCTGCCGCCAAAAAGATCGAACGACTGTCCCGAAAGGCTGGGGGAACTTCGGGATGATAAGCATCGAAGCCATGCATTTCGATGGCCAGCGTCTCGCGATCTTGGTAGTCGGGCGTGTACCGGCCGCTCCAAAAGTACGTTTTGGCCTCGGGATCGTGGTGGACTCCGGACCAGTCGGCTCCTTGGTCGGTCAACCAGTGCGTATACTGATCGGGCCAATCGTTCCCCACCCGGCCGATGATGCGCACCGGCGTGAAGAATCCCGCGGCATACGCAAAGTAGCTGGCGCTCCCCCCGAGCACCCGTTCGCGGCGGCCTGTGGCCGTTTCCACCGTGTCGATCGCCAGCGTCCCGACGCACATCAATGCCATGCTGCCCTCATCTCGATTCGAATCCACACCCCAACCAACCCCATTCGCGTGCCTTCCCTACCCGATCGATCGCTTCCTCAATACACGCCCCCGTGGTACCTGCGCAGCGGTCATGTGCAAACGATCATCACGGGATTCTATCGACCGTTGGCCACCTTACCAAACGCCACGGTGCATCGATTGCCGATCGGTCCCATGGGGAGCATGTTGATTCACGAAAATCAGCCCGACCCATCGGTCGCAGCCCCCGATGCCCCGGCCGTGCTGCTGCTACATGGATTGGGATCCTCCCATCAAGGGACCTACATGACCAACATCGCGCACGGATTGCTGGCGCGCGGCATGCGGGTGTTTCGCGCGGATCTTCCGGGCGCGGGGCCCAGTTGCCAGTTCACCCCCTTGCCTCCGCACGGAGCTTGCCACGGGTTGATCTACTCCTGTTTGGAGCAACTCTCGACCATCCTCGGGATCGAGCGTTGGTCCATCGCCGGAGTTTCGCTCGGAGGAAGCATCACTCTGCGCATGCTCTCCGACTCGCTTCCTCGGGCGGAACACGAAGCCCGCGAACACGGGCGCCCGATGCCTTTTCAAATCGTTCGGGCCATCGCCGTCGCGCCGCCGATCGATTTGGCCGCGAGCTGTGCGAACGTCGAACAAGGGCTGAATCGCATCTATGCCCGGTACTTCGTACGCGCGCTGAAAAAGCAATCGCGCGAGCGAGCCGCTCTCTGGGATGTTTGGAAAGAACGCCTGCGGCATGCGGACTTCTCGAGCATTCGCAAGTTCGATGAAACCATGACCGTCCATTTGGCGGGGTTTCGCGATCTCGATGACTACTACAGTTCTGGCTCGTCTCGCGACATCTTGCATCGGATCAACGTCCCGACCACGCTGCTCATCGATGAACACGACCCCATCGTGCCCAAGTCCTTGTTCGATGGCGTGCAGTACTCTGCGAGCACCGAACTCATCCGGACCCGATTCGGAGGGCACGTGGGGTACTTGTGCCGAAACTCGAAGAACGAAGCCGTACCCACAGAGGGCCGGTTTCATCGTTGGGCCGATGCCTGGATCGTTCGCGCACTGGCCGCACCGATCGGAGCAAACACTCCTTGATTGGGTTCGACTACAATGAACGCATGATCCGCGCTTACAACTACTTCATGCGATGCCATCGCCATTCTCGTATTCCAACTCGATGCGGCAGCGTCGGCCGTTGGGTGGTCCTTGCGTGGAGCTGCATGGCCCTGTTCACTCTCGTTGCTCCGCCGACGCTGGGTTCTCCGCAAGCTACCCCGAACGGTTCGCTGCAGGCAGAACGCATGGACGCTTTCGGTTTCGACCCGCCCGATTTGATCAGCGAGCCCCCTGCGGCCATGTTGCCGCGCTTGAGCCGCATTGCACCGGTGCTGATCGATCAGTGCGTCGGCTGCCACAACGCGCAGCAAGCCGAAGGTGGCTACTCCATGGCGACCCCGCAATCGCTCATGCAACCGGGGGATTCGAAACAAGCACCGATCGTTGTGCGTGCGGTCCCGGCTCAACTCGCGATCGAGCACTCCCCGGAAGCGGACTACGGCGAGTTGTATCGACGTCTGGTCTTGCACGATGCCGACCGGCGCATGCCCAAGGACAGCGATCCGCTCGACTGGGACTCGATCGAGTCCATTCGGCAATGGATCGCCACCGGAGCTGTCGTCGATGGCGGGCTGGATGCACCGCTGGAAGGCTTTATCAAGTGGAATCCACCGGCAGCCCCTCGCTTCCCAAGCTATCCCAAAGCCCATGCCGCGAGCGCGGTGGCCATCCATCCGAGCAAAAAGTTCCTTTTCGTGGCAGGCTATGAGGAAGTGTTGGTTTGGAGCGTGGACATCGAGCCCAAACTGGTCGACCGATTGAGCGTGCGCGGACGCTTCATCAGCGACCTGGAATGGAATGCTGCGTTCGAGTCGCTGTGCGTAGCAAGCGGCGAACCAGGGCGAGTCGGTTACGTCGAGAGCATCGCTTGGCCGCATCCGCGCGACGCGACGTTGTCGCTAGAAACGTACTCGGACGCATCCACGCGCCAAACCCATTGGGCATGTCGCGACGTGCCCTTGGACATCGCCATCTCGCATACCGGGGAACGGCTCGCGATCGGTAATGCCGATGGCACCGTCGTGGCCGTCGATCTGCTATCCAATCGCATCCTTTGGAAATCCGCGTCGCATGCGGCCGCCGTCACCAGCGTCGATTGGTCGGAGGATGGCCAGACGCTGGTTTCTTCTTCCAGGGATCGGACCGCGAAGAGCTATCAAGCCGACGATGGTGCGGTGCTGCATGGTTTTGCCGATCACGAACGCATCGTCGGTTCGATACGCTTCATGCGCCGCGGGTTGGCCAGTTGGGACGAAGCGGGCGTGTTGCGATGGTTCCCCAACACCACCACTTCCAATGCCAAAACTTCGCGGACCGGTCTAACGCAACAGACCGCAAAGATCTTGGCCTCGGGAGACACGATGATCGTGCCGACCGATCAAGCCATTCGCCGGTTTCAACTGCGACGCGAAGAAATCGTCGAATCCAAAGACGAAGAAGGCAAAGAAAAGAAGAAGACCAACTACCACATCGATGACGCCCCGAGTTTGTCGTTGCAAAACTGGCCATCCTTGGGCGCGCCGATCTCGATGGCTCTCCTGAAGCAAGAACACGATTGGATCTTGGCGGGATTTGCCGACGGGCATGTGATGCTTTGGTCGGTCGACAAGGCCGAACCGGTGCTCTTCAAGAATCAGCCTCGATTGCGAAGCGAACCGTAGTCTGCGGCAACGGCTTCGCCTTTTGCGGCTAGACCGATTTGTCATCGATGGGCGGGACATCCATCGTTTGATCGAAGCCGCTGGAAGTGGTCCGTTCTTTGGAGGCTGCGGCCGATTTGCTTCGTTGCGGTTGCGAGCCTGCCAGAGGATTGGGATCGCGCGAGGCTTGTGAACCTTCTCCGACGCCCGTGGAGCGGAAAGCGTCGGGGCCTGCGTTGCGCTCGTGTCGGCTCCACCATGCGTCGGCATCGTTGATGGTCCAGGCGTCGCCAGCGCTCAAGCGATGCAACATGGCTGCCAGATCGCGCGCGGTCTGCGGTCGCTTGGACCGGTTCTTTTCCAAGCAGGCCATAATGGCATGCTCCAGATCCGGATCGATTTCGCGACCCAGTCGCACCGAGGGCGTCACCGGCACGGCATCGACATGCTGCTGACACAGTTCGGTTAACGTGGACGCTTGGAAGACCGGCGAGCCGGTGAGCAAGAAGTAGCTGACGGCGCCGACGGCATACAGATCGCTTCTGGCATCGACTAGGTCTGGAGTTTGGATCGACTCGGGGGACATGTAAAGCGGCGTGCCGGCCATGCCTTCACCGGCTTTGTTGCGGGCGGCGTCGTCGACGGCTCGGACCAATCCAAAGTCCAGTAGCTTGACGAAGTCCGGGACCCCTCCGCGGCGGTTGAGCATGATGTTGGCGGGTTTGATGTCGCGATGGACCAGCCCCATGGAGTGGGCTTCGTAGAGAGAGCTGCAAAGCTGATCGATGATCTTGGCAACGCGGCCTTCGGATTGGGGGCCGTAGCGATCGACCAGTTGTTGCAGGTCGATGCCATCGAGGTACTCCATGGCGTAGTAGAACACCCCTTCTGGCGTTCGTCCGTAATCGTAGATGGCGATGGTGTGCGGATTGTTGAGGTTGCACGTGATCTGTACTTCGCGTTCGAAGCGTTGGATGGAGGCTTCGTTGACCCGATCGACGTTGAGCAGCTTGATCGCGCTGGGGCGGCGAAGCATGGCGTGGTGGCCTCGATACACGATCCCCATGGCACCTTCGCCCAGCCGTTCGTCGAGGCGGTATTGTCCGAGATGTTTGGCTTCAATGGCTGCGGCGCGGGCTTCGCGTTGCAGGCGGGTCACGATGACGGTGAAGATAAAAATCGCCAACGCGGCCAGGAAAAGCAGGCCATAGAGCACGTAGAAGGCGCGTTTCAAGATCGTCAACGGTTCAAAGGCTTCGTCGTAATCGATTTCGATGGCCAGGCCGAACTGATAATCGGGCAACCAAGTCCAAGCGCCCACGCACATCACACCTCGGTAGTCGCGATACCCCGTGACATCCATGCCATCTTTGCCTTCCATTAGCGACTGGGCGTTTTTGGTGAAGGGGAGTTCGGCGCGGCGAAGCTTGGGTCGGAATCCGCGCGTCATGTCTCCGCCTGGATCGCGCAACTGGATGTTGAGCATGGAGCTGATGCCGTCGCGATCAGGCAGCAGGCCGAGCAAGATCAGATTGTCATCGAAGCGGCTGGAGGTGACCATGGTTCCTTTCGAATCCACGGCGTAGGTTTCTCCCGAGAGACCAACTTGTCCGAGTTGCACCAGTTTGATGAATTCTTTTTCGGGTCGGATGCGGAGAGAGAGGGCAGCGACGACTTGGAAGTTGTCATCGCGGATGGGGACGCTGACGAACATGGTTGGGACGCCGGTTTGCATGCGGCCTTGGGCGTCTTTGATGGCGATGAAGCTCTCGAACGGGGGGCTGACGGTGGGGTGGTCTTCCATGACGCGCGTGAGGAACGATTCGTATTGTTCGCTGGAGAGTCCGATGAGTTCCTGGCTGTTGCTGGCCATAACGGTGTAGCTACGGTCGGTGACGATGTAGCCCATGAAGTTGTAGACCGAGAGAGTCGGTCCCAGCTCGCGCGAGAGCTGGTTCATGAGGGTTGCCAGTTCGGTGGCATCGTCGGAGGTTTGCGCTGGGATGGGCAAGTCCTTGGGCGCCTTGAGTTCGACGATTTTGGAGATGAGGTGTCGAACTTGTTGGTCGTTGGCCATGGTCAGGGCGCTGAGTTCTTGGCGTTTGAGCCAGCGTTCGACCATGGCGCGTTCGACGTTGAGGAGTGTCGTGAGTTGCGCGCGGAGGTTGGCCTCCATCGTGTGTTGGATGCTGGAGGTGATCCAGTAGCCGATGAGGGACAGGAGCAGGACGGCGATGATGGGCCAGATCCAGAGTTGTTTTTGGAGGAGCATGCGCGTGGTGCGGAGTCGATTACCGAGCGACGTGGCACCGAAGGTCATGTGGGCTTGCGGGGCGGCTTCGCGTCCGCGCATGCGGTTCCACCATTGTTTCCATGCATTCGACATCGGTTGAAGGCACCTACTGAGATCCAAGGGGTCGCGTTGGCCAGGAGAGGACGCGGCGTGACGGTGGTGAAGTTCCCTTTCCAGGTTAGTTCACGGGCTCGAAAATTCGATTTCGGAGCTATTGTTTCCGCGACAATCGCGCTCTCAAAGTTCGCGTTCCTCCCACATAACCGAGCCCTCGTCCCGGAACAATCCCTACGATCGCTACCCCCGGCCCATGCCACGCGCTCTTCGCGTGCAATTCGCTTCCCATCGAACGTGCGTTCGCCCCCATCGTAGGGCGGGTCTCCAGGCCCGCCGGGTTGCATGTTGATGGGCACGGTCGGGTGGAGAGAGGGCGCGATGGACGGGCCGAGGAGACCCGTCCTACGGGAGAAGCGGAAAAACGAATTGAGGCGGGGGGCGAGGATGCGCTAGGTGCGGTAGGCGATCAAGTAGCCGAGGATGGCGCCGACAAGAAGCGCCGGCGGTAGGACCACCGCAATCGTCATCGCTACCAACATCGAGCGCGACATCTCCCCTAAGTTGGACTCGCTATTCAAAAACTGCGGCGGAGGCGGAATCGGTGGCCGACTCGGCATGCCAGAGGGCAACTCCGAATTCGCCTCCGAACCGTTTCTTGACGGATTCGTTTCCAACGAATTCAGCGAGGTCTCCTGCAGCGGATCCTCCAACGCAGGTGTCGCTCCAGCCCCGTCCGGAATCGATGGCGGCGGCGCCATCCACGGCACGCGCGTCAACGTCGACTGCGCGACAGGCAACGCATTCGTCGCCCACGCTTCCAATCGCACCGCGACCTCCGTACAAGACGTGATGCGATGACGCGGGTCCTTCTCCATCATCTCGGCAATCACATCCACAAACTCATCGCTCAAATCCGGATTGAAGTTGCGCGGATGCAACGGCGTCGCTTCTAGATGCCGTCGAATCTTCGAGGAGATGTCGCCACCAGGAAACGGTGCCTTGCCCGTCACCGCATAGTAAAGCGTGCATCCCAGCGAATAAACATCGCTCACCGGACCGACACTCAACGGTGTCTTGTACTGTTCCGGTGACAAGAAATCGGGCGTGCCGACGATCTTGCCCGCTCGCGGATCGTCGGACAGGTTGCGCGTGAAACCGGCCAAGCCGACGTCGGAGACCTTGGCAATGGAGTCGGGCGTCACCAAGATGTTGCCCGGCTTCACGTCGCGATGCACCATGCCTTGATCGTGGGCATACTGCAAACCGAGCGCGGCTTGCATCACGATGCTGGCCGCTTGGTCTTGGCTCAGCCTGCCTCGCGTCTTGACCAGTTTGCGAAGGTCCATGCCTGGGACGTATTCGGTCACCAGATAGTGAACGCTGCCGTCTTGGCCCGCATCGTAGGCTCGCACCAGATGCGGGCAATCGAGTTTGGCTTGCAAGCGGATCTCGCGCATGAAGCCGGCAATGGTTTCTTCGTTGACGCGATGCAGCGGCAACACCTTCACCGCGCACTCGCGACCCATGACTTGATGGACGGCTTTGAAGACCTGACCCATGCCCCCTTGGCCGATGAAGTCGGTGATGACATACGGACCGAGACGAAACTTCGTTTTGCCATCCACCAATTGGAAGGCTTGGTACTGCGTGATGGCCCCTTGTTCGATCAAGATCTCGCGCAGCGTGCGATCGGGATCGAGCGTCTCGTTCTTGGCATTGGCGCTCGCTTGGCGATGCCGAAGCAATCGGAGGCAGTATTCAAGCTGCTCCTGGGCGACGAGGCCGCTGGCCATCAGGGTGGTTCGAAACGGAGTTTCCACGTTGAAGTGCGCGACCGAGGCGATCGAGAAAAGGCGAAACGAGGGGCGACCGAAGTCCCCGCTGCGTCGGCTGCAATGCGTCGCACCGGCGTCGTTGCACTGCATAATTGGGAGACCAAACCCATTCTAGCGGCCATTTTCAGTAGTCGAACCGAGCTTTTCCGAATATCTTGTTCGGACCAAGGCACACAGCCCGAACGCTCGGAATCTTCCTCACGCGACGCCCCCATTTGCCTATGCCTCGAACCATTGCCATCGGCGATATCCACGGTTGCTCCGCCTCATTGGACGCCTTGCTTGACGCGATTTCGCTTTCGCCGTCCGACACTTTGGTTACGGTCGGCGACTACGTCGATCGCGGACCCGATTCCAAAGGGGTGATCGATCGGTTGATCGCGTTGCGAGAGAAAGTGAATCTCGTGACGCTGATGGGCAACCACGAAGAAATGATGCTCGACGTTTTGGAACGCCGCCAAGAGCCCTACGGATGGCTCAATCACGGTGGGGTCCAAACGATGGAGAGCTACGGCTTTGCCGGGGATCTCAAGTGCGTTCCCGAATCGCACATGGAGTTTCTGCGTCAACTGGTGCCGTTCTACGAAAACGAAACCCACTTTGTCGTGCATGCCAACTACGAGCCCAGCCTCGCCTTGGCGGATCAACCGACCGAGTATCTGCGCTGGATCAAACTCACCGAGCGCATGCCCGCTCCGCATATCAACGGCAAAGTCGCCGTCGTCGGGCACACTCACGAACGGCAAGGCAACGTCGTCCGCACCCCGCATTTGATCTGCATCGACACGTATTGCTACGGCGGCAAGTGGCTCACCGCACTGGATCTCGATTCGGGTAAGGTTTGGCAAGCCACCAAAGAAGGCCAACGCATCGCGCAACCGTAAGCGGCTGGCCGGAAGATTTTTGGAACATGTCCTAGGCAACGTCTTCTGGGCAATCTCTTCTGGGCAATGTGTCCCGGGACTTGGCAAACTGTCCTAGCACGAAGAGAAAGAACCTCGAAACGGCGACGAAGTTCCTCGGGCCTTGCATTCTGTGCGCACAGGTCTCCTGCTGGCACTTGTTCGATTCAACTCGGAAACGCGAGGCTCCACAAGACATTGCAAGGTGGCTGGGCTCGATCGACCCAATGATTGCGCGTGTGCCAGCCGATGCCTTGCTCGGCTGGCAGCGGTTGAAACCAGACTTCGGCCGAAGCGACGGATTCTATCGGCATGCGGTGGAGCCATCCTTCGATGCATTGCCGCTGCAACCGCGCTCGAAGATTCCACGTCCATCCGATGTACAGGGGCTGGCCGGTGGTCAGTGCGACCAACGCGTACACGCTGGGAGCTTCGGCAAGCTTGGCTATTTCTGAATGCTCCGCTGCGATGCGCTCGGAAGCAACGGTCCATGAAGGCACCGTTACCGTGGTCGCGGCCGTGGCTGGCTGTGCATCCGAACTGGCATGCGATGCATGGTTTGCCACGGGGCGTGTTTGCCATTCGCGTCGCAGCATCAACGCGGTCCAACGGGCTTGCAGCGAGGCGAGGCCCGGGGACAGTTCCATCGCATAGCGATCAAACTCTTTGGCCAAGTCCGGATCGCAAAGGATTTCATCTAGAGGTGCCGCATAGCGTTCGGAGATGCGCCGCCATGCGATCTCCGAAGCAAACGCCGTGGCATCGACTTCCGACCAATGGAATGCGGTGCGATGGGACGATGCGATTTCGAATTCGGACAATCGGCCATGGGCCCGCAGCGACAGCAGTCCACGATTCCTCTCGGCTGGGCTGAGGGCGATGTTTCGAGCGTCGCATGCGTTCTGAAACTGTTCATTGAGCCATGGATCGACGATGACGCGCTCGACGCTCCACTCGCGGTGGGAGTCGCGGAATGCCTCTTCCAGTTGATCGCTCGCATCCGATTGGTCTTCAAACAGCGGCAGCATGGGGGAGGCAATGGGCTTGGTGGTCGACCGTTTGCCAGCGGGAGAGCGTCGGCCGGACTTCGGGTCACGCACGATCCCTTCGCTGGTCGATGGCGCGCTGCGTTTGGGATCGGCGGCTCCGACGAGCGCATCCCCCGGTGTAACTTCTTGCAAACGCGCATTGCCCATTTGGGCATACTCTTCGGAGAGATCGAATCCCAGGAAACGTCGATCGAGTTTCTTGGCGACGACCAAGGTCGATGCACTGCCGGCGAACGGATCGAGGACGATGTCGCCCGGTGAACTGCTGACTTTGAGAATCCGTCCAAGCAACTGCTCGGGCATTTGGCAGCCGTGAAATCCAGCCCGCTCTTTAAAGGTCCCGGCAACGCGTGGGAAGTACCACGTGTCTTCGTCGGGGGTCAAGCTGTTGGGGCAATCCTGCGGGCGGAGGATCCAAGTGTCATCGGGCGTTCTGCCTTTGGGATTGGCTCGCGCATCGCCGTAGACCAGTTGCCGGGCCGAAGGGACGGAGACGGCGTCGGCATGAAACACAAACCGGTCCGGGTCGGTGACGAAATGAAACACATGCGCATGCGAACGGGTGAATTTGTTGCGGCAATGGACGCCGAAGGTGTAGTACCAAATGACCCAACTGCGGCAATGAAAGCCGACGTCGCGGGCGATCAACTTCAATTCGGCTGCGTACTCATCGCCGATGGCCAACCAGAATGCGCCGCCGGGGGCAACGACACGGCGGACTTGCGTCATCCATCCCTTGGGCCAATCCAAGTAGTGATCGCGTTCGAGGCGAGCGTTGTCGACGTCGTAGTCGTAACCGATGTTGAACGGGGGATCGGCAAAGGCCAACTGCACGCACCCATCGGGGAGGGCTCGCATCTGTTCGATGCAATCGCCGTGATGGACGCGGCCCAGCCATGCGCTCACATCCGGCTGTGCCGCGGGTGCGTTCGAATCGCGTTCGGAGGTCGCGACCGCGGATCCGACCGCGGCATCGACCACGGCAGAAGTCTCCTTGCGAGATGCGGTCGCAGCGCTCGAACGTTTGGCTTTAGGCATGGTCGATGGTCCTAGGACTCTTCGTCGCTGCGCAAGCGAGCTAGGACGGTGAAGTCTTCCAAGGTGGAAGTGTCTTGTGCGGAGTCTTTCCCGGCCGCGATATCGCGTAGCAGGCGTCGCATGATCTTGCCGCTGCGCGTTTTGGGAAGCGCGGTGGTGAATCGCACATCGTCGGGCACTGCCAGCGCGCCGATCTCCTTGCGAACGTGCCGCTTGAGTTCATCGCGCATGGAATCGCTGGGGTCGTGGTTCTTGAGCGTGACAAAGACCGCGATGCCTTGGCCTTTGATCTCATCGGGGCGACCCACGGCGGCGGCTTCGGCCACGTTGGGATGGCTGACCAAGGCGCTTTCGATTTCGATGGTGCTCAAGCGGTGTCCGGAGACGTTGATCACGTCGTCGATGCGGCCCATGATCCAGTAGTAGCCGTCTTCATCGCGGCGGGCGTTGTCGCCGGTCAAGTACATGTGCGGCACGCGGCTCCAATAGGCTTCGCGGAATCGATCGTCATCGCCCCAAATGCCTCGCAGCATGCCGGGCCATGGCTTGTCGATGCACAGCATTCCCCCTTCGTTCGCGCCGACCTCGGACAGGTCGTTGTGCAAGATACGGGGAATGATGCCGGGAAGGGGTTTGGTGCAGGAACCGGGCTTGCACGCAATCGCGCCTGGCAATGGGGACATCATGATGCCACCGGTTTCGGTTTGCCACCAAGTATCGACGATTGGGCAACGGCCGCCGCCGATCTTTTCGTAGTACCACATCCAGGCTTCGGGATTGATGCCTTCGCCAACGCTGCCGAGCAATCGCAGCGAGGACAGATCGTGTTTGTCGACGTGATGATCGCCCCACTTAATGAAGGCGCGAATGGCTGTCGGGGCCGTGTAGAGGGTGGTGACGCGATAGCGTTCGATGATGTCCCAGAAGCGATCTTCATGCGGCCAGTTGGGGGCGCCTTCGTAAAGGATCTGTGTGGCTCCAGCGGAGAGCGGACCGTAGACGATGTAGCTGTGTCCGGTGATCCAGCCGCAGTCGGCAGTGCACCAAAAGATGTCGCTATCGCGGTGATCGAACACCCATTGGAAGGTGCGCTTGGCATACAGGTTGTAGCCAGCGGTCGTGTGGCGAATCCCTTTGGGTTTGCCGGTCGATCCACTGGTGTACAAGATGAACAGTGAGTCTTCGCTATCGAGCGGCACGGCGGGGAAGTTGGCCGGTTCGTTGGCGACCAGTTCATGCCACCATCGATCTCTCCCGGCGGTCATCGGCGTAGGTTGATCGACGCGCTTGAGGACGATGCAGTGCTCGACACTCGGGCTCTTGGCCAAGGCTTCGTCGACGGTTTGCTTGAGGCCGAGGACTTTGCCGCGCCGCCAGCCGCCATCGGCGGTGATGATGAGTTTGGCTTGTGCATCGTTGTTGCGATCGGCGATGGCTTCAGCGCTGAAGCCGCCGAAGATCACCGAGTGGATCGCGCCGATGCGAGCGCAGGCCAGCATGGCGATGGGAAGTTCGGGGACCATCGGCATGTAGATGCTGACGCGGTCTCCTTTTTGGATCCCGAGTTTCGTCAGCGCCGACGCGAAGCGGGAAACTTCGGCGAGCAAATCCGAGTAGGTGAGAGTGCGTTTGTCACCGGGTTCTCCTTCCCAGTGGAAGGCGACGCGATCTCCGCGTCCTGCGAGAACGTGCGCGTCGAGGCAGTTGTACGAAACGTTGGTCTTGCCACCCAGGAACCACTTGGCAAAGGGCTCGTTCCATTCCAGGCAAGTGTGGAACGGCTCGAACCAATGCAGATGCTCGCGGGCTTGTTCGGCCCAGAATCCAATCGGGTCCGCGATGGAGGCATCGTACAGCGCTTGGTACGCCTCGATGGAGCCGATGGCCGCGCGCGAGACGAACTCGGGGCTAGGCGGGAAAACCCGCGTTTCGTTCATCACGTTTGCGATTTGTTTTTCGGAACCCGAGGATGCGGTCATGGGACAGAACTCCGTGGACCTGAGAGGTGGAGAGGAATGGAGGAGGGGAGCAAGGACCGTCAAGCGACGGCGATGGTGGACTTCGGTGCAAAGGGTTGTTCGGGATTTGAATCGTGCTCGTGCTCGTGCTCGTGCTCGTGCTCGATCTGCACGGCGTTTAAACGATTGTTCTCAATGTGCAGTACTAGCATCGGCGTTCTTTCGAGTACGAGTACGAGTACCGTTGCACTGAGTACGAGTAGGAGAGGGGGGATTCGAGCTCGCGCGGTGCGATGGGGGGCGCGCTAGGTTGCCACGAATTGGGACAAATAGCGATAGCTTTGGTCGAGCGACGCGATGCGATCTTGGAGGCTCCCTTCGTAGGCGCGGTCTTCGACTTCAACGCATACTGGGCCTCGGTAGCCGGCATCGCCGAGCACCGAAAAGAATCGGCCCCAATCGATTTCGCCCAAGCCGGGAAGCTTGGGAAAGTGGTACGTGTTCGGATGGGCGAAGATGCCGTGCTCATCGAGCAAATGCATATCGACGCGGACGTCTTTGGCATGAACGTGAAAGAAACGATCGGCGAACTCGCGGATGGGGCGCAAGTAATCCAAGCGTTGGTAGGCCAGGTGCGATGGGTCGTAGTTGAGGCCTAGGTTGGGGCTGCCAAGATCGGCAAACAATCGACGCCATAGGGCAGGGGACGAACCGAGGTTTTTTCCGCCGGGCCATTCGTCTTTGGTGAAGATCATTGGGCAGTTTTCGATGCCGATGCGAACGCCGTGCTTTTCAGCCAGGTCGACGATTGGTTTCCAGACTCGCAGCATGCGAGGCCAGTTGTCGTCGACGCTGAGCGTATGGTCGCGACCGATAAACGAATTCACTTGGCGAACCCCGAGCCTCGGTGCGGACGCTATGACTTGTTTGAGGTGTTCGACGGCTCGTTCCGACTCGGCTTCGTCGTGCGCCAAGCAATTCGGGTAATAGCCCAGCCCGGAGATGCTGATTTGGGTTTCGGCGAGCTTGGCTTGAATGGCGGCGATCTTGGTATCGTTCAGACCGCCGACATCGACGTGGGTCACCCCGGCGTAGCGACGTTCGGCTTTGCTCGGCGGCCAGCACATCAGTTCCACGCAACGGTAGCCCAAATCGCTGGCGAGCGTTGCGACTTCGTCGAAGGTCAGCTCCGGAACGATAGCGCTGACAAAACCTAAATGCATCATCGGAAACTAGATCTCCAAGAACAATCGCGAGGGATCTTCGAGGACTTCCTTGATGGTCTTCAAGAACGTGACCGCTTCGCGACCATCGATGATGCGATGGTCGTAGGTCAATGCGACATACATCATCGGTCGAATGACGACTTGGCCATTGAGCGCGATGGGGCGTTCTTGGATGGCGTGCAGTCCGAGGATCCCGCTTTGGGGAGGATTGACGATCGGGGTGGAAAGGAGCGAACCATAGATGCCACCATTGCTGATGGTGAACGTGCCACCTTCGAGGTCTTCGGGCATGAGTTTGTTGGCCATGGCCAACGTGGCGTACTCGGCGATGGTGCGTTCGATATCGGCGAAGCTCATGCGTTCGACGTTGCGGAGGACGGGAACGACGAGTCCTTTGCCGCCGCCGATGGCGATACCGATGTCGTAGTAGTTGCGATAGACGATGTTGTTGCCGCGGATCTCAGCGTTGACCGATGGGAATCGTTTGAGGGCTTCGCAAGCGGCTTTGGCAAAGAAGGACATGAAGCCGAGCTTGACGCCGTGTTTGTCGTTGAATGCATCGCGGTACTTGGTCCGCAGTTGCATGACCGGTTGCATGTCGATTTCGTTGAAGGTCGTCAGCAGGGCAGCGTTGTGTTGGGCTTGTACCAGTCGCGTTGCGATGGTGCGGCGGATCATGCTCATCGGCTTGATCTCTTCGCTGCGATTGGGAGTGCCCGACTGTAGGCCAGTGGAAGCAGGCGTCAACGATTGAGCGGGTGCGCTGCGCGCGGCTGGGGCAGAGAGGGAAGCAGCCGGTGCAGAAGGAACGGGTGCAGGTGCAGCCGATGCCTTGAGCGCATCTTCTTTGGTGATGCGTCCGCCGGGTCCGGTGCCTTGGACGACGCTGACGGGAACTTGGTTGTCTTCCAAGACGCGGCGGGCTGCGGGCATGACGCGTGGGTCTTGAGCGGCGGGGGCTGGGGTGGCAGCGGCAGGTGTCGGGGCTGCGGAGGGTGCACCGCCGGCGGCTTTCGGGCCGGGTTGGAATTGCGCGATGACTTCACCGACAGAAGCGAACTGATCGTTGGGCTTGAGGATTTTCAGCAAGACCCCATCGGCTGGGGCGGCGACTTGCACGGATGCCTTTTCGGTTTCCAGGTCGACCAGATCGGTGCCAGCAGCCACCCACTCCCCTTCTTTTTTCAGCCATTGGCTGATCTGGACTTCGGAAATACTTTCACCAACGGCTGGAACAACGATATCGGTCATGGGAAACTGCGTGCTAGCGGAACGATGATTTGGGAACCGGAATTTCAGGAACCGGGAAGTGCGAGCGGTGACGCGGTGCGACTGGGCTGAAATCATAGCCCATCGGCTGAAACTCTCCAACCTAGGACCATGTCGAATCAAGTGCATTCTCCAGCCCCCGAGCCCCAGAATTCGAATGCAACGCGATTGCCTGTGCCGAGCGTTGGGCTCGGGCGGTCGAGCGTGCGGGTCGCACCGGTTGCGCTGGGTGCTTGGCCGATGGCGGGAGTATCGACGCTGGACGTCGAGGACTCGCAGTCGATCGCGACGATTCATCGCGCTTTGGATTTGGGGGTGACGATGATCGACACCGCCTACTCGTATGGGTTCGACGGTCGTAGCGATCGGGTGATTGCGCAGGCCATCGCGGGTCGGCGCGACCAAGTCGTGCTGGCGAGCAAAGTCGGAGGCTCGCTGGATGCTGCGGGCAAGTGGCAGGCGGACGGCGCACCGGAAAGGTTGATCGAGCAAGCCAAGACCGTGTTGCAGCGACTCGGCGTCGAAGCGGTCGACATCTTGTATTTGCACGCTCCCGATCCGTCGGTGCCGCTGGAAGAGTCGGCCGATACGCTCCGCGAGATCGTCGCTCGCGGGTGGGCCAAGCACGCTGCGGTCAGCAACGTCAGCGCGGCCCAGTTGGCGGTGTTCCATGCCCGTTGCCCGGTTATCGCCGTGCAAACCTACTTCAACATGCTGCAGCCCGAAAAGATCGAGGAGCTGCGTCCCTACTGCCAAGCCAATGGAATCGGCGCGGTCGTGTATTGGGTCTTTATGAAGGGGTTGCTGGCGGGCAAACTGGATCGCAAGCATGCTTTCGATGCGGCCGATCGACGCTTGACGTATGCGGTTTACCAGGGCGAGCGGTGGGAGGTGGCCCAGGCGTTGCTCGACGCATTGAAGCAGATCGCCCAGCGCGAGGGGCGGACCGTAGCCAGTTTGGTGGTGGCTTGGACGTTGCGGCAGCTGGGCATTTCTGCGGTGCTGGTCGGGGCCAAGCGCCCCGTGCAAATCGAGGAGTCGGCCGCAGCCATGCACGAGTCGTGGTCCGACGCCACTCTAGGAGAAGTGGACCGAGCCGTCGCTGTAGCACGGGCTCGATACGCAGGCCTTAGCGAGGCTTGAATCTGGCGTTAAGTTTTGATCAAGAAAGGACTTGCGGTGTTTTTCCCCCCATCGTCATCGCATGCGGCTGGGGGGCGAGAGCTCGACTGGGGGGCTTGGGGGAAGCGGGTAAAGATCTGAGTTAGTGCTATCCGAGTGCCAGACGTAAATTAATTTTGCAAAAAGACCTGATTTCCAAGCAAAGTGGCCTTTCTGGGTAGGTGCACAACGCTACACTATGGCGATGGATGAGGGGAGTGAACGCTGGCAAAGGCTACGGCTTGAGCATTGTTTCTTCCCTGCTCGCTCATTCTTTGGCCTTTTGGGGGACGTGCTTTGGACAGTTTTTTCGCCGTTCACTGTCGCTCAACCAAACCTCTTCATTCGCATTTGCCCGCCGCGGTTTCCACGGCAGAGGCAGCCGTTCGCCGGCCACTTCTTTCTGCTCTTCACTCAGCCAATGGATGCGTCGAGCGCGATCTACGCCGCTTCGATCCGGCTGAGCCCACGGTGTTTCGCAGCAAGCGAAGGGACTGAGACGCGAAGTGCGATTCGTGTCTTTGATTGGTCCCTTGATTTGCTCCCGTCCATCCCGTTCCGCGTCACTTTCAATCCTCGTTAGTCTCCCATGGCAACATCCTCAAAGCGACGACTTCAACCCAAGCAATCCCGTATGTTTGGATCGGGGCGCAGTCAGTTCCCCATTCCAAACTTGACCGTTCTGCAAACGGCATCGTACGAAGCGTTCTTGCAAGAGGACATTCCGTCGGACAAGCGTAAGAACCAGGGCTTGGAAGCGGTGTTTCGCGAGATTTTCCCGATCTCGAGCTACGATAGCACCGTGACCTTGGACTATCTGCGATTCGAGTTGGGCAAGCCTCGGTACACGCCGGAAGAGTGCCGCCAGCTTCGATTGACCTATGGCAAGCCGCTCAAGGTGTGGTTGCGACTCAATCGCGAGCAGCCGCTCGAAGAAGAAGTGTATCTTGGCGATCTCCCCGTCAGGCTCGGCGGTGGTGAGTTCATCATCAACGGTGCAGAACGCGTGGTAGTCAGCCAGTTGCACCGCTCGCCAGGGGTGGACTTCGTCGAAGAGAACGAAGGCACATCCGATCGCAAGCTACCCTCGTGCCGCGTGATCCCCGAGCGAGGCAGTTGGATCGAGATCAACGTCACCAAGAAGGATTCGCTCTCGGTCCGCATCGACCAATCGGGCAAGTTCTCGGTAATCACCTTGCTGCGAGCGATGTCTCCCAAGCTCAGCACCGACAAAGATCTGTTGGGTGCGTTCTATGAGATCAAGACCGAGAAGATCTCGGATGGGCGTTCCTTGCCCAAGGTCGAAAACAGGATCGCCTGCGATGACATCGTATTTCCCACGACGCACGAGCGAGCTGGCGAAATCATCGTCGAAGCGGGTCAAAAGATCAGCAAGACCGTCGCCGAAACGATCTGCAATGCAGGGGTCAAGAGCGTGCAAGTCATGGACGCTCCCAAGTTCCCGTATATCCTCAACTCGATGGCTGAAGACAACACCAGCAGCCACGAAGAAGCCTTGTTGCGGATCTACCAGCGATTGCGTCCGGGCAATCCTCCTGCGTTGGAAAAAGCTCGTTCGCTATTCCACGAAAAGTTCTTTGACATCAACCGTTACCGCTTGGGTCGCGTCGGACGTTTCCGCGTCAACCGCAAGCTCGGATTGAGTGTTCCCGAAGATGAAATGGCGCTGCGTCCCGAGGACTTGATCGCCTCGATCACCTACTTGATCAACCTCTTCGATACCGAGACCGAAGCGCGTTTCGACGACATCGACCACTTGGGCAATCGACGTTTGCGAACCATCGACGAGTTGGCTTGCGAAGAGTTGCGCAAGGGCTTTTTGAAGCTTCGACGCACGGTGCAAGAACGGATGAGCTTGAAAGAAGTCGAGGACATGACCCCTCGCTCGCTCGTCAATCCCAAGAGCATCAGTGCCGCCATCGAGTATTTCTTCGGTCGAGGTGAACTGTCTCAGGTGGTCGACCAGACCAACCCGCTGTCGCAGTTGACGCACGAGCGCCGTCTGTCGGCCCTCGGACCTGGCGGTTTGAACCGCAAGCGTGCGGGCTTTGAAGTCCGCGACGTTCACATTTCGCACTACGGACGGATCTGTCCGATCGAGACGCCGGAAGGTACGAACATCGGTTTGATCAGCTCGCTCTCGATTTATGCGGGGGTCGATGAGTACGGATTCTTGGTAACGCCTTATCGCAAAGTCGATGGTGGCAAGGTTACCGATGACGTGGTGTGGTTGCGAGCCGACGAAGAGTCGGATGCGTATATCGCGCCCGCCGACTTGGCGGTCAAGGATTCGGCGCTCGTTCCCGGACCCGGGTTGATCGCGCGTCACCGCAGCGACTTTGAAATCGTCGCGCCGGAAGTGGTCCAGTACATGGACATCTCGCCCTGTCAGATGATCGGGGTGTCGGCCGGTTTGATTCCGTTCTTGGAGCACGACGACGCCAACCGCGCGTTGATGGGTTCCAACATGCAACGCCAAGCAGTTCCGTTGTTGGTCGCCGAGCCGCCGATCGTCGGCACCGGTCTGGAAAAAGAAGTCGCAGCCAACAGCTCGATGGTGGTCCGCGCTCGCCGCGCTGGCAAGGTCACGTTTGTGGACGCGACCCGCATCGAAATCAACAGCGATGTCTACCACTTGAAGAAGTACCAAGGGCTCAACGAACGCACCTGCTTGAATCAGCGCCCGATCATCAACATCGGGGACAAGATCGAGAAGGGGCAGATCATCGCCGACGGAGCCTCGACGCACCTGGGTGAATTGGCGCTCGGACGCAACGTGTTGGTCGGGTTCATGTCGTTCGATGGGTTCAACTACGAAGACGCGATCATCATCAGCGAAGAGCTCGTCAAGCAAGACGTCTACACCTCGATCCACATCGAAGAGTTCGACGTCGAAATCCGCGAAACCAAGCTGGGACGCGAAGAGTTCACTCGCGATATTCCCAACGTCAGCGAAAAGGCGCTTCGCAACCTGGATGAAACCGGGATCGTGAATGTTGGTACCTACGTTCGCCCTGGGGATATCTTGGTCGGTAAGGTCTCGCCCAAGAGCAAGACCGAGCTGACGCCCGAAGAGAAGCTGCTGCACGCGATCTTTGGTCGCGCTGGCGAAGACGTGAAGAACGATTCGCTCGAAGTCAGCTCCGGGGTCGAAGGCATCGTCATCGAGACGCAAAAGTTCTCGCGACGCATGAGTCTTTCCGAAGAAGAGCGAAAGTCATTCGAACGCGACCTCAAGCAAGTCGAGTCCGAAGGCAACAAGGACATCGCGACTGCGTTTGTAGCGTTTGCGGAAGAACTCGAGCGCGCGATCGGCGGCAAGCTGACCGATGAAGACGGCACGCCGTTGACTGGCGGGCAAGATCCCAAGTACATCGCCGAAAAAGCTCAGACGTTCAACTTGTCCCGTCTGCTGAACCGTTTGGATGCGGGGCTGCATGCGGAAGTCAAGAAGGTTTACAAGAACCTGTGGCCCGCTGTGGAAGAAGCCCTCGACATTCGAGATCGCCGCCTCAACAGCATGAAGCGCGGGGATGAACTCCGCCCGGGCGTTCTGCAAATGGTCAAGGTTTACATCGCGACCAAGCGCGTGATCAGCATCGGCGACAAGATGGCAGGTCGTCACGGCAACAAAGGGGTTATCTCCAAGATCTTGCCGGTTGAGGACATGCCGTTCTTGCCGGACGGTACGCCGCTGCAAATCATGCTCAATCCGCTCGGGGTTCCCAGCCGGATGAACGTCGGTCAGATCCTCGAGACCCACTTGGGTTGGGCCGGAGCGGTCTCCGGATTCCAAGCCATCACGCCGGTCTTCGATGGTGCTACCGAAGAAGACATCAACGATGCGTTGGAAGCCGCGGGTCTACCTCGCCACGGCAAGATCCGACTCTTTGACGGACGCACGGGCGAACGCATGGAGCAGGAAACGACCGTCGGCTACATCTACATGCTCAAGCTGCACCACTTGGTAGACGACAAGGTCCACGCACGCAGCACCGGTCCTTACTCTCTGATCACGCAGCAACCGCTCGGCGGCAAGGCTCGTTTCGGCGGTCAGCGATTCGGGGAAATGGAAGTGTGGGCGTTGGAAGCATACGGCGCCGCCTACATCCTTCAGGAACTCCTGACGGTGAAGAGCGACGACGTGGAAGGTCGAACCAAGATCTACGAATCGATGGTCAAGGGCGAGAATACGCTGGAAGCCGGCACCCCTGCTAGCTTCGACGTTTTGACCAACGAAATCCGCGGTCTGGCCCTCAACATGCGACTCGAAAAGCGCCGCCTGTAAGCCGATCCCTCAACATCCCATAGGCTTGCTCGCCACCCGCAGCAAGCCGCACGTTCGATACCGATTTCCAACGTGTTCCCTGTGCATGTCCCAGCCCGTGCACCGCGAACTACCCGCAACCAGATTACGGTCCCCAAGCGTTCCCAGGAGCAACTCGTAATGGCAACTGCCACCGAAGCCACATACGATCGCGTAAACGATTACACCTCGGTCAAGATTTCCCTCGCACGTCCTCAAGACATCCGCTCGTGGTCGTTCGGCGAAGTCAAGAAGCCCGAGACGATCAACTACCGCACGTACCGTCCCGAGAAAGACGGTCTGTTCTGCGAACGGATCTTTGGACCTGAAAAGGACTGGGAATGCGCATGCGGTAAATACCGCGGCATGAAGTACAAGGGCATGATCTGCGACCGCTGCGGTGTGAAGGTCACCCACTCCCGCGTTCGTCGCAAGCGCATGGGGCACATCGAACTGGCGGCTCCCGTCGCGCACATTTGGTTCTTCAAGGCCATGCCGAGCCGCTTGGGCAACCTGCTCGAGATGAAGACGACCAGCTTGGAAAAAGTGATCTACTTCCAAGACTACGTCGTGGTCAATCCAGGGACGACCGACCTGGAAGCCCAACAACTGCTGACCGAAGATGAATACCGAGCCAAGCGAGCCGAATTCGGAGATGCCTTCGAAGCCGACATGGGCGCCGAAGCGGTCCGCAAGCTTCTGCAGAATCTCGATTTGGTCAAGCTCTCTGAAGAGCTCCGCGTCGAACTGCATGAAACCAGCAGCAAGCAACGCAAGAAGGAACTGATCAATCGCCTCAAGCTCGTTGAGTCGATTCGCGATAGCGAAAACCGACCTGAGTGGATGATCTTGGATGTGATCCCGGTCATTCCACCCGATCTGCGTCCGTTGGTTTTGCTCGACAGCGGAAACTTTGCAACTTCCGACTTGAACGATTTGTATCGCCGGATCATCAACCGAAACAACCGCCTGCGCAAGCTGGTCGATTTGAATGCTCCGGAAGTCATCATTCGCAACGAAAAGCGGATGCTGCAACAGTCCGTCGATGCGCTGTTTGACAACGGCCGATGCAAGCGGCCGGTTCTCGGCAGCAGCAACCGACCGCTCAAGTCGTTGACCGACATGATCAAAGGTAAGCAAGGTCGTTTCCGAGAAAACTTGCTCGGTAAGCGCGTCGACTACTCGGCCCGATCTGTGATCGTGGTCGGACCGCGACTCAAGCTTCACCAGTGCGGTTTGCCTAAGAAGATTGCGTTGGAACTCTACCAACCGTTCATCATTCGCAAGCTCAAGGAACTCGGCCACGCGGACACGATCAAGTCTGCCAAGAAGATGTTGGAGCGCAAGGACGAGGAAGTTTGGGATATCCTCGAACAAGCCATCCGCAACCATCCGGTCTTGCTCAACCGTGCACCGACGTTGCACCGACTGGGTATCCAAGCGTTTGAGCCGACGCTCGTCGAAGGAAATGCAATCCACCTGCACCCGTTGGTTTGCAAAGGCTTCAACGCCGACTTCGACGGTGACCAGATGGCCGTGCACTTGCCGCTGTCGATTGAAGCGCAAGTCGAAGCGCACACGCTCATGATGAGCACGCACAACATCTTTGCACCGAGCAATGGCAAGCCGATCATGAGTCCTTCGCAGGACACGGTCATGGGTTGCAACTACATCTCGCTGGTGCTGGCCGATCAGGCCGGCGAAGGCATGGTGTTCTCGTCGCCAACCGAAGCGGATTACGCCTACAGCCAAGGCATCATCGCCTTGCACGCCAAGATCAAGGTGCGATTGCCGAAGGGGCGCAAGCTCAAGAACGACGATGCCAACGCCAAGGGTGGACAAGTCGTGGAGACGTCCTATGGCCGCATCCTCTTCAACTCGATCCTGCCCGAAGGGATGGACTTCTACAACCAATCGTTCAAGTCGAGCGATTTGGCGATGGTCATCAGCGACTGCTATCAGTTGCTCGGTCGACGCGCGACGATCAAACTGCTCGACGATATGAACCAGCTCGGATTCCGCGAGTCGACGCACAGCGGTTTGTCCTTCGGTGCCGACGACCTGGTCACGCCAGAGTCCAAGCTGAAGCACATCGCCGATGCAGACAAAAAGGTCATGGTGTTCCAAAAGAACTATCTCAAGGGGGTGATGACCGCACAGGAACGTTACAACCAAGTTCTCGATGCTTGGACGGCGGCACGCGAATTGATCACCAAGGACATGCTCGCGGCGATGGAAACCGACCAGCACCGCGGTCCTTGGTACGTCAACCCAGTGTTCTTGATGGCGTCCTCCGGTGCACGGGGTGGTATTGAACAGATCCGTCAGTTGGCCGGTATGCGGGGCTTGATGGCCAAGCCAACCGGTGAAATCATCGAAACGCCGATCAAGTCGAACTTCCGCGAAGGTCTCTCCGTTCTCGAGTACTTCAGCTCGACGCACGGGGCTCGTAAGGGTTTGGCGGATACGGCGCTCAAGACAGCCGACTCCGGTTACCTCACTCGTAAGCTCGCGGACGTGGCGCAAAACGTCGTCATCACGATGAACGATTGCGGTACGACCAAGGGTATCACCAAGGGTGTGATCTACCGTGGCGAAAAGGTCGAAGTGCGACTGACCGAGACCATCACCGGTCGCGTTAGCCGTCAGAACATCGTGAATTTGATCACCTCGGAGACCATCGTCGAAGAGAGCCAAATGATCTCGCGTGCCGTTGCTCGCAAGATCGAAGAGATGGGATTGGAGAAGATCCAAGTCCGCTCGCCGATGACGTGCGATGCGCCGCTCGGCGTGTGCCGCGCGTGCTACGGCATGGACATGAGCACCGGCTCGATCGTCGAAGAAGGGATGGCCGTCGGGATCATCGCTGCACAAAGTATCGGTGAACCGGGTACGCAGCTCACCATGCGTACGTTCCACATCGGTGGTGCCGCAGGTACGACGGTGGAAGAGAGCGATACCAAATCGAAGAAGAGCGGTATCATCAAGTTCATCAAGATGCGATTCGTTCGCAACGATGATGGCCAAGACGTCGTTCTGACTCGAAATTGCGAGATCGCGGTCGTCGATCCTCGCGGCCGCGAACTGGAACGTTACGAAATTCCGGTCGGGGCTCGATTGCTCGTGTCCGACAACCAAGAAATTCCCAAGGGGCAAACCCTTTGCGAATGGAACCCGCACAAGATTCCGATCTTGTCCACCGTGGGTGGTAAGGTTGCGTTCGTTGATATCGTCGAAGGGGAAACGCTGAAGGTCGAGAAGGATCCGAGCGGTAACTTGCGACGTCGCATCCAGGATTCGCGGGGCAAGTTCCATCCGCAAATCGTGATCGAAGATGCCGATGGAAAAGCCGTCGACGTTCACTACTTGCCTGACAAGGCTGTGATCAACGTTCAAGAGGGCAAGAAGGTCAACGCCGGTACAGAACTCGCGGAAATGCCGCGAGAAGCCACCGGGGTTAAGGACATCACCGGGGGTCTGCCGCGTGTCACGGAAATCTTTGAGGCTCGCAAGCCCAAGGATCCGGCTGTCGTCGCCGAGCTCGATGGTCTCGTCGAAATCTCCAAGGACCGCAAGCGGGGCAAGCGTTCGATCATCGTTCGCAGCGAGAGCGGCGAAGAAGTCGAGCATTTGGTACCACCGGGCAAGCGATTCCTCGTTCACTCTGGGGATACCGTGAAAGCCGGACAAGCGTTGGTCGAAGGCCCGCTGGTCCCACACGATATTCTGCGGGTCAGTGGCGAAGAAGCCGTGCAACAGTACTTGCTCCACGAAATCCAACAGGTATATCGTTCGCAGCGGGTGGAAATCAACGACAAGCACGTCGAGATCATCATCGCCCGCATGTTGCGCAAGGTGAAGATCACCAATCCTGGCGATACCAATCTGCTGGCTGGTTTGGTCATGGACCGGTTCGAGTTCAAGAAGCACAACGATCACATCGCCAAGTGCATCAAGATCTCGGATCCAGGGGACACCGAATTCGCTGTCGGCGATATCGTTCCCAAGGAAGCCTTTGACACCTCCAACGCGCAATGCGAAGGTTTGGGTGGCAAGCCTGCCAAGGGCAAGAAGCCGAAGCCCGCTCATGCCGAAGTGCAATTGCTCGGGATCACCAAAGCCGCGGTGCAAAGCAACAGCTTCATCTCGGCGGCCAGCTTCCAGGAAACGACCAAGGTCCTCACCGAAGCAGCTTTGGCTGGCAAGGTGGACCGATTGGTCGGCCTCAAGGAAAACGTCATCCTTGGGCACTTGATCCCAGCCGGTACCGGTTTCCGCGTCTTCCAAGACTCCGAAGTCTCGTACCGCAAGGAAGCATTGGAAGACCTCGTCAACCGCGGTTCGGCGGCGTCGGACCAAAGCTTCCCGCTGTTGAGCGATGCTCCGCGACCTCAAACCCTCGAGTCTCTCTTGGGTGGCAGTGCTCCGGAAGAAGCCCCAGCTAGCGATTCCCCCGTTGCACCACCGTCCGATAGCTCCGTTTCGGATGAGTGACGCAGGGCGTCGGATGCGATGCTACGCAGACCCTAGTGGCTGATGCTAGGGTTCGAAAGTCACGAAGAAATAGCGACGGGCGAGTGGATCACTCGCCCGTTTTGCTTTGGTTCCGAAACTCCTACAGATTCTTCGCAATTCACGATCCAGAGCATGTTCGGCGTTGACGATTATCGATGGCTCACCAGCGATGTGGGCCGAGCCGCATGGCATCAAATCATCCAGCAGATGGAACCTGCTGCCGCTCGTTCCATGGCCAAGGCGTTGGCGAAGACTCTGCCGTGCACCGATTCGCAATCGCGGCTGTTGCTCGAGCAATGGCAGTTGGCAACCGGTCCGGCGAAACGCAAGTTTGTCGAGCCGACCCGATGGTTTTGGACTCAGCGGTTGCTGGAACAAGCCTCCGATGAACAAACGGCTCGCGAGACGGCGTTGGATTTTCCCGAAGGTGCGTGCATCGTGGACGCCTGTTGCGGAGCGGGGGCCGATAGCGTGGCACTGGCCGCGCGGGCATCGAAGGTGACGGCAATCGATCGCGATGAAATCGCAGCGGTTCTGGCAGGAGCCAACGCAGCGGCCCAAGAGTTACCTGTGCAAGTCCAGTGCATCGCGATTGAAGATGCCAAGCCTCAAGCCGACGCTTGGTTGCATTTGGATCCCGACCGACGACCTGGCAACCACAGGACCATTCGACTTGAGAGCATGGTACCCGCGTGGAGTGTTTTGAGTTCGAGGATCGGGCATTACAGAGGTGTCTCAATGAAATTGGCTCCTGGGCTACGCGAAGCGTTGCAAACGGATTGGGGGGCACCCGGTCCACCTCAGACGATCCGTTGGCTATCGCGAGGTGGGAGCGTGCGGCAACAGCGATGGTATTGGAACGTCGAGCGCTGGGCGCATGCAGAGCGCGTGCTTAGCGTTGAAACGCGGACCGGAGCATGGTGGCACGAAGTGTTCTGCAGTGGTGAATGGCAAGTGAACGCCACCTGTTGTCGGGATGCAAAGCACTTGCAGACATACATCGCCGACACGGACCCATCGGTCCGCGCCGCCGACCTGGGGGCTGCGTTCGCCCATCGCCACGGTGTGGAGTGTTTAGGCAATCCAATGGGGTACATGCAATCGGATCGGGTTGCACCGCATCCGATGATGCGCTGGTTTCGCGTGCTGGAGGTGCTACCGATGGATCGCAAACGACTGCGGGCTTACTCGCGGGCGAATCCGGCTCGCGTGTGGGAATTGAAGAGCCGCAACATCGATGTCGATTTGGATGCGATGCGTAAAGAACTCGTCGTCGATCCGGATCAGGATCGTTCCACCACCCTTTTGCTGACCCGACTGGGCGAGCGTCACATCGCTGTGGTCGCCGAGGAAGCCGAATGCCAATGAACATCATCAAGCCCGCACAGGGGGTCTTCGTAAGCGGCACCGATACCGAAGTCGGCAAGACCTACGTTTCGTGCTGGCAACTGCAGCGCATGCGCGAGGCGGGGCTGCGACTGGGTGCATACAAACCGGTAGCCAGCGGTGCGGTATCGATCGAAACCAGCGACGCCTATCAGTTGTGGCAAGCCAGCGGAACTCCGATGCCGCTCGAGACGGTTAATCCGCAATCGTTTGATGCAGCGTTGGCTCCACCTGTGGCGGCCGAAGCCGAGGGCAAAGCGGTGGATGAATCGCTGCTGCTTCGCGGGGTTGAAGCCTGGACGGAGCATTGCGATTACTTGTTGGTCGAAGGTGCTGGTGGGTTGTGCTCGCCGATATCGTGGAACCTCACGAATGCTGACCTGGCGGTGCAGATCGGCTATCCATTGTGGATCGTTGCGAGCAACCGACTCGGAGTCGTGCATCAGGTGTTGGCAACCGTAACGGTCGCGTTGGCGCGCGGGCTGCGTGTGGAACGCGTGTACTTGAACCAATGCGACCCAACCACCGACGACGCTTCGGTGGCCAGCAATGCGCGTTTGCTCGAACCCTTTTTGCGGCGTTTGTCACCCAACACCGAAGTGATCCTGGTGCCGCATGGCGTTGAACGCCGCACTTTCACTCGGTAGGAATCAGAGCTTCGGGGCGGACCAAGTGAAAGAAGTGACCGTGGTCGGAGGTGACGATCACAAGAGAATCATCCCAAGCGTTTTTGGACTCGATCCAATGGAAGATCGACGCGACGGCGGCTTCGCCGCTGAGAACCGCTCCGATGGAATTGTCGATGTTGTTGGCGTGGTTGGCCCAATCGACGTCGCCCGATTCGACCATCAGCCAAAATCCTCGCTCGCTGGGTTCGAGCACGTGCAAGGCGGCTTCGGTCAAGTCTGCCAGGGTAGGGTTTTCCGAAACGTCTTGTGGGGTGATGGTCTCCGTGCCTTTGATCGAAGCTGCCGAACGGTAGTCGCCGTTGGCCGTGCGAAATGGCAAGTGTCCGTTGACGGCGCCAAAGAAGCCTAGCAGTCGATGGCCTTTGCTCCTGGCCAGCTGGGCGCCATGCATCAGCACGTCACGGCCGGCCTCGCCTGCGGTGCGTTGTGCGACGACATAGCGTCGACGCGATTGGGCCGTATCTGCAGAGGCATCGCCTCGCAAAACATCGACTCTTTCTAAGTCGGAGTCGGCGATATAGCGATTGCCAGGTTCGAAGTTTTCTCCTTGTCCGGTTCCTTTGTCGGTTCGTTCTCCATAACCGGCTCCGAGGACCACATCCAATCCGGGATACGGGTTGGACTTGTGAGAGACCGATGGCAAGCCGAGCATATCCCGCGCGATGTCTTGATAGTCGTCGCGACTGACGTTCACCGCGTAGGCTGCTGCAGGGGTGGCATGGCTGATCGGGACGCTAGTGACGATGCCGACGCGCATGCCGCGTTCGCGCTGGGCCCATTGGGCGATGGTTTCGTAGTGGGTTTGGTCGGGCGCGATGTTGATGGCGCCATTGAGGATCTTGACGCCGGAAGTCATCGAACTGGCAGACGACGAGGAGTCGGTGTACGCGTGAGGCGATTGTTGATTGCGACCGATGGGGTATTCGATATCCGATTCTGGTTCCCAAGGCGTGCTACCACCAAAGCGAGCGTCGTAGCCTCCGAGTTTGGTTGCGGGTTTCTTGTCGATTTGGGCATCGACGTCGGTATCGACTTCGTCGCCGAGCGGCGAAGTCACGACGTAACCGAAGTCATGAGGGGCTCGCTCGTAATCTTGGAATAGGAGTCCGGTCCCTTTCCCTGAGGTGTAGGCGACACGTCGCGTTTTGTAGATCGCTGCCGCTTGTGCGGTTTGCCAGTCCATCCCGTCGAACACGACCAGGAAGACGTACTTCTTACGTCCGCTTTCGATCGCGGCCCGCTGGAGCCGATACACGTCCGTTTGATCCGCGTAGTTCGCATTGGGGTTCAGCGTGTTGACGGGCAATCGACCGTAGAGCCGTTCGATCTTTTCGGCCGACCGATACAAGCTGTTTTCGCCCGTGTAGGGCGCGAATGAATCCCCGAAGACGTAGACCGGGATCAGGCGATTGGAATGATTCGTCCAACTGCTGTAGCTGGAGGGGCGATATCCCCAAAATCCCCAATCGGAAGTGAGCGACGTGATCGCGATGTGTTGAAGCCTGGCGATGGAGTCCAAGCCTTCCGGAACGATGACATCCTCTGGACGGGGAGGTGGCGTGGGCGTTTTATCTTGGCACCAAGCGGTTTGATTCGAGAAGTTACCTAACCAAGCCGCACTGCACAGTCCGATCGTCAGTCCGCTTCTACGAAACCAGCTCGATATCCCTTGAGGCACTGCCAACTCCACCATTTGCGATCCCGTAGGTTTCCACAGCCATGCAATTCCAATGGCATTCATCGTAGCTTGTGTTACGCAACGAGGGAAATGACAGGGTTAAGCTCGTGTGAAAAACAACCGTACAAGTTGTCGCAGTTCAAATGCAAGGACACCATTCGGATGGGATGCCAAGACTCCGAAGGGAGATGCATGCGTCCCCATGATGCGTGTGGGCACGCCATGCTTTGCAACGAAAAGAAAATCCTCGGAAGAGGCGGACGCTTGCGATCAGTTGCTTTGGTTCACAACGCTTCCGCTTGCTCGGCTCCGGTACTCGCGTTTTCGTGTGGTGACCCAATGATCATCGAGGACCCGTTCACCGCAAGTCGGGCAGGAGCCTGTTGCAATGACGATCGACTTTGGACGTGCGAGCGTTGCATCGCAATGTTCGCAGACCAAGCCAGGAATCTTGCGATAGTAGTTTTCGATTCGATAGAAGTTGAACAGTACGAACGACACGTAGGCAACCAAGCTTCCGATGGCGATCGGACGAAGTTCGCGATTGGTAGCAACCAGCACGACGGCAGCCGAAAGCAGGATGATGGCCCCAAGAAACAAGCCTGCAATCCATAGTCCCGCCATCATGTTGTGCTTGCGGACTTTTTCCTTGTATTCGCTCAGTGTCATAGCGGTGCCTTGATCCCAACTCTGCAAAAAGGTGCGATGCGTCTCTCGGCTTACGATTGCCGAGCCACTCAACGGAGTCTTGGACATGCACCCATTCATCGAATCCGCGGCTCGCCAAGGGAGCTTGAGACTTCCCGACAACAGACGAAAACGATGTGCGTTTGACCGCACCGTTTCGATGCTGGATCAACCGATCGCTTCGACTGCAAACCGACTGCGGATCGGCTACCCCTCTTGGGCGCCAAGCAGCATCGGCCTGCAACGTCGTAAAGATCGGAGGATGCCATGCATTTGTTGTTCTTCATGTCGCATGGCGCTTCATGAAGTTGGGTTCATGATGAAAGTGTATGTGGTGGTAATGCTTCATCCGTCCGCATTGGCTAGCGAACACGATGAGAGCCCGGTTGCAAACCCAACCCATCCACAAAATGACTCAGTATTCCTGCGAAATCGGTACCGCAGAAAGGCTTTCGTGATTTCATTATGATGGGGAACGGAACCGCAGGCATCCAGCCAAAATCATGGCACAGGTATACCATCCACTCAGCGCTCTAGCGATAACGCGATCAATCAACCGCCGAGGGAGTTCCAGGTGAGACGGTAGTGTAGCCATCGACTTCTGGCGATGGAAGAAACTTGAAGCGAAATCAAAAAAATTCACGGAGTGTTTGCCGTTACAGTTTAGCGCCGAGGAACTTGCCGCTGAGGATTTCTCTGGATTCCTCGCAGGACGCAGTTCGAGCCCGAAAAACTACCGAGGTAGGATCTCTCTGGCAAGGTGTTTACCGACCCGCCGGAACGGCCACGGGGAGTGCATTTCCGAATCGATCGAAGTCCTTGAACGACCAGGCCACCTCTTTGTCGGGTGTGACCTCGAGGATCTGTGGGTTTTCCGGTCCGGCATGGCAATTGACAATCCATGTGTTCCCATTATCCAGCCGTTCAACCATGGTGATCCAGGCCAGTTGCACGCCGGGGAGGTCCCGTTCCTTCAGTTCCCAAACGATTTCCTTGTCGGCCGTGACTTCGATCACCCGATGTCCATCGCCGGTACCGATCAGAGTGTTTCCGTTCTCGAGCCGAACCGCCGAGTAGAGTTTCGAGCCGACCTCATAGTCCCACACGACCCGACCGTCGCGATCGTACTCCTTGACTCGCCCGAGGGCTTCGTGAGCCACGAGGTAGTTGCCCTTGCCGGTTGGTCGCACCAATCGCGTGTCTCGGTGTGCATCCGGCTTGGGCACCTGCAACGGGATCGAGTGAACGACCTTGTTGTCGCGGTCCACTTCCAGGATGCGAGCTGCCCCGCTTTCGGCAATCATCGTCAATCCATTCTCCAAGCGGCGGAAGGCATGGATTTCGATGGGGCCACCGTCAGCAGTCTTGCCGGCTTGGTACTTCCATACTTCCTTTCCTTGCTCATCGATCTCGACCACGTTGGTAAACGAAGTTTGGAGCAGCCAATGTCCGTTGGGTAGGGGTTGGCAATCGTGGATATCCCCGATGGATTGTTGCCAAGCGACCCGTCCGTCCGCTTGAATCAACGCCGCAATTTTCTTGTGGTAGTCCGCAGCAAAAAGCGAACGCGCCGGTCCGGTTTGCTGCGCCAGCGCCGTTCCTGAAAACGCTACGAGGAGGGTGAGCACTTGCCAGATCATGGTGCGTCGCATGGTATGCCTTGTTGGAAAACGGGCTTGTTGGAGAAAGGGGAGGAAGCCGCATGAAGGCCGGGAGGCAACAAGCTCGGGGTGGAGCTCGCCAAGCCATACCGTCGGAACAACCGAGGACGAATGCAATCGCCTACTTCGCGGAGAGCAGCCGTTGCAGTTCTTGCAAGCTGGTAACGCCCAGAGCACAGGCCAAGATGCCTTCTTCTTGAAAGCCCAGGTGCCCGTTCTCTTTGGCAAAGCGTCGCAACTCCTCAGGGTTGTTGGCGTTCTTTAGAATCGCGGCTCGCATCTTGTCGTCGATGGTGAGCAATTCGAAGATTGCGATACGACCCAAGTAACCCCGTCCGTTGCAGCGTTTGCAAATCTCGATTTCGATCGGGTTCCCCTTGGCATCCACCCGTTGATCGGGAGGCGGCGGGATGGTGGGCTGGTACAGTTTCGATACGCGACCAGCAGGAATCCCGAGTTTGGCCAGCAGCTGCGGCGTAGGCTGATAGGGTTGTTTGCACTTTTCGCACAGACGGCGAACCAGTCGCTGATTGAGGGAGCCTTGCAAAACGCTGACGATCGCTTTGGCGTGCTTTGGGTACGCCGCGATCAGTTGCAACACGGCATCGATCGCATCGTTGGCGACCACGCGGGTCACGGCGTGTTTGCTTTCGCGATTGATCTGGTTGAGCAACGCTTCGGCGAGATCGTTGTTGAAAAGCGATGGCAACACAAACACATCGGGTTGTTTGAGTCGGACCTTTTCGAAGACCGCTTCGGGCTTTTCCCCTTCGGTTTCATCGAAGAAGTATTGCGTGACGTTGATGATCTCCGGTTCAGCGTCTTGTTTCTTTTCGATGGAGACCCAGTCGCGGATGAACTTGTCCGCGTTCTCTAATGCGATTTTCCAAGTGGTCGGCAGACCGTGGGTTGGCGGGGCGCTGATCAAGACAATCCCATTGTTGCCGTTCATGAGCTTCTTGAACGAATCCTGCATGGCCTCGCGCATGCCGAGTTCGGACAAGGTCTTAAGGAGCGGTTTCTTCCGATCGATCGTGAACAGAACGCGCTCGCCCGAGGGAACGCCTGTGCTCATGAAGGAGATCACCCAGTCGATGTCCTTGAAGTTGGTCGCGAACTTGCCGTCTTGACGCGCTTTGCGTTCCGTCGGGTTGAGTCCGAGGACTTTTTTGTAGACGACCAAGGCCGCATCCGCAGTCGGACGGTCGAAGGCTGGCAAGGCTTCCCAAATGCCGTCGACGCGATAACGCACGACGGCTCCTTGGGCGGAGTAGTCGATCAAGATCCGGTCGGCTTTGCCGGAGATGGCATTCGCGACCAACGTCAGAGCCAGCGGCCAACCTGGGAGTTGTTTGGATGCGATGAGCAAGCCAGTCGCTTCATCTTTGTTGATTCCCTGAGCCTTGATCTCCAGATCGGGGAGAGGGGCGTCGGACCCTGCGACCGGAGCTGTATCAGCTTGCTTGGGCTTTTTTCTTCCAAAAACCATGCTGTCCCTTTTCGACTAGTTGGGCGAATGCGATTAGATGATACCGGGCTGGCTGACGTTGATTCCCTTGAGCGACATTTTGAGTGCTTCGGGGTTGGGGGCGACTTCGAATGCCGTCGGTCGATCGATCAGTCCATCGTCGATCAGTTGCTTGAGGCTCATCGTGAAGTCTTGCATGCCTTCGGCAGCACCGATGCGAATGGCGTCGGCGAGCTTTTGATCCTTCTCTTCGAGCAGCAGCTTTCGAATCATCGGGGTGAAGGTCATGATTTCACAGGTCGGTACGCGCGAAACGCCTTGCTTGATCGATCGCAACAGTTTCTGCGCGACGATCCCCTTCATATTGAACGCGATGGCGTTGCGAATGGCTTTGTGCAATTCTTCTGGGAACAAGTCCAAGATACGGCCGATGGTCGAAGGGGCGGAGGACGCGTGGATCGTTCCGAACACCAAGTG
>JBKCUI010000004.1:0-36747 GCA_046318495.1 Pirellula sp.
CAATAGTTTCGCAGGGCATCCGTGCTCTACGCTCCACTCTCCTTGACTTTCGTCCATCTACTCACATTTGGCCATTGGCCAATGGAGGCGGTTTCCTGGCCTCGCAAGGGTGCTAGGTTTCTCGATGTCCAATAACCTCGCAGTCGGTGATTCGAATCCGGCTCCCGCACTAGGCGGCCCACAGTTACCAAATATCCAGCGGTTAGTCGAAGGCGCGATATTCCTTGGGAGCTAGAAACTTCTGAGATTTACCCCGTCCCGATCGAGCATACTTTGAATTCACGTCGGGAAGCGTCACCTTCGCGGCATTGACATCGGAAGGGAGAGATGCTCGGTCGCCTCAGCAAAGCGAAAGAACTACTCGGGTCGGTGCCTAGCGGAATATGGTGCCGTGTTGGCGTCTTCTCTTCCGAGTATCTTGGTCTCCCCGTCTCGGGACTCCTCGATTAGTGTGGCGAACGGATCGCCATTGTTGCATACTTCGTTGAAGAAAGTGAATACCGAGGCATTTCGAGTGACGAACATCGGTGCCAGTTTGCCTGCGGTCGTGGTATAGCTAAAGCCACCTAAGATCTCGCTCTTTCCGTTGTTACGCGAGTCAAGAAGAGTACCACCACGTTCAGTCTTGTAACCTAGAACCCACAATAGCCCTCCGTCATTCACCACGTGAGTACCCTCGTTTTCAACATTGAGTTGCCTCGCCCAGACTCGCTGATTCGTCAGAACCAAATGATGTGTCACAACATCTTCTAGGAACAACTCGCCGCTCCTCGCGTTGGAGCCAAATGCCAGATCGCAGTCGGCTACACTGCGAAAGTAAATCGTTCGGTTGGAATCGATTTCGACTCCACCGTGGATGTAAGAAAAATGTTCAAACACAACCGCTCGCGATTCTCCATCAACGATACGAAAATCTGGCTTGGCTTTCCCTTGATAATCAATCCAACCTCCAACTCCAACCACACGGCGCACTTTCGGACCAAGTGTGACTGTGGAATTAATCGCATAGAATCCGGGCAAGAAGACTGTCGACGCGCCTGAATTCATAGCCTGTTGTATAGCCGCAGCCGAGTCTTTTTCCCCTGATGGATCTGCACCGAAATCATCGACGTTGGCCCATTGTTCTACCGGATCGTTGCGAACCTGCGGTGGTTCTTTGACGGGCAATTTCAACGAAACTGTATTGGAAGGGAACGCGGTGGTAGCAGAATGGGAGCAGTATTCGCTGATGTTTGGTCCGAGGCTGCCCACTTTATCTTCTCCGTTGATGCGAGTAACTGCGTACCAGTCCGGCGTAATGACGTCTCCGACCGCCCGTGCATAACCTGATGTGACAACGTCCCGCAAAAATATGCGACCGCCGTTGTAGTTGATAACTGCCGGCCAACGGCTTGACCCTGCAATACCATCGAGTGTGGCATCAACCAAACATAACGAGCCATAACTACGAACTGCTGGTATCGAATTCTCGCTCAATAGTCCTCGAATTGCGATCGACTGCCCCTCGTTGTCGAATCCAAAGCGACGTTGCCCTCGGAGAGTGATGTATTCAAAAGTCTGCCCATTGACTGCGCGAGCGGTGCTGATGCCGCGATCAAAACCAAGCACTTCGCAGTTGCGGATTAGAAGAGGGCCATTCATATCACGATGCCCTAAATCAAGTCCGACGACACCGTCAGCCTCGCTAGCAATGAAACGACAATTGCGTACCGCACCAGAGTTGTTCGAATAGAACTGTAGACCAATCGCGCCCGCATTATCGCGTCCGATTTCAAATGTGATGTTCTCGACATAGTTGTGGAACCAGTCTGCTGACCCGAAACCACCACACCACATCATGCTTTGCGGCTTTTGTGCATTCGTAAATGTTCCTTCCTTGAGACGGATCGTGGTCTTGCTCACATTCTGACCACACAAGAAGTTCTTGCCCCACGCGTTTCGGCCACTCGAGTTCTTATTCGACCACTGCAATGTATTCGAGATCAGGTAAGTGCCTTCGGGGAGATAAAGCACCTTGTGAAGCCCCATATTGTCGGTGAGCGCGCGTTGAATGGCATCCGTGTCATCATGCATCCCGTCTCCTTTTGCGTTGTAGGGAGGCTTCGTGATATCAACGACTACACTAGTGACTGGATATCTAACATCTTCCAAATCATCGAGTACCGCACCGATCTGTGGCTGACTCGCATTAACATGCTGTGAAAGCCTGGCGCTTACACTGCTGGCTAAAAGCAGCGCGATAAGCGAAGCCAGCTTAATGGTATTCAACATAGACGCAATCCGATCGAGTTCTGGATGTGGGGCAGAAAGATTACTGAGTTAGTCACCTTTTACTTTGCGGCTTTATGGCGACTCCTCCTCTTTCGGTTCGCTGGTTTCGGGAACAGTCTCGACGCGAATAGATTTGACTATTAGCTTGCCTTGAGACAGTCGGAGCTTCAACATACTTCCTTTGCTGAGTTCCAGGATGTTCACTTTCACTCCCTTTGCAACGACCACAACAGACGAATCAAGCTCGAAATCCCGCTGCTTAGGAATCTCTGTTTCGTCGTCGATGAAAAGCGTTAGCTTGTTTCTCTGAGTATCGATCGACAACAGTTCGCCGTAAATAAATTGATCGGATTCTCCCTCGACCTCGATCGCATGGACTATTTCTCCGTTCTTGTTAAACTCTACAGGGATGGACATTCCGGGACGCAATTCATCGCGCGACGCAGGCATACCACCAATGCGCACGATTGCTTCTGGCGACAACAGAAGCTTGCCGGGCTCCGGACTTTCGACATCATCGTCACCCTCCACGATCAAAGTGTCGCCTTCGCCGATTGCCCTGATCGTTGCTTCACGAATTTGACCTTGAGCATGAATCTCCTTGCTGGTTCGATTGTCGACATCCAGTTGAACGGCAACGAATTGCCCCTTCTTAAGGCTATCGATGCTTGCGGCCTCAAAGGCAATCCAAATCTTGGCCTGACTTGCAATGTCCAAATTTAGCAACGCCTGGTATTCGTCCAACTCGATCGTAAGCGATGGTTGGCTGCCGTGATCGATGCGAACTATGTGACCACGCAAACCAAGATCAAACCGCCTTGGGTTGTCTTGTAAGAAACCGTACGCCACCGTTCCACCTGTAATCAGTGATAGTAACAGTGCTACGGCAACGGCGACTTTTTGTAATCCGGTGACTTTCAGAATCGCTTGAGCCAGCCCTGAAGCAACCGAAAGTTGTGTGCCAATCATTTTGCCTCCTGAAAATGCGATTGCCGCGGTTGTCGTGTTTGAAACCAGTGTTGCAAGTCCAGCAGCCTGTGCAGAGCCGGGTACCATCCACGCGGCTATCGTGACGGATGTGATAGTTACGCCCCGCATGGTGATACGCCTTTGAAGAATCTCCCGGCCTCTCTCTAAGCGATCTTTCACTGCAGAAACTGTTATGCCGAGCCTGGATGCCGCTTCGAGACGACTTAGCCCTTCAATCTGAGTCAGAACGATGACTTCACGAAACTGTACAGGCAGCTTCGCCAGCTCTGCATCCAAGATCTCACCCAACTCGCGAATCCCAATCTGCTGAACCGGGTCGTTGTCTGTTTGCGGCTGCTCTTTGCAGCTTTGCTTTTCATGGTGCTTCCGGCGCGCTATATCCGCTCGCAACCTCAAGGAAACACGTCGCGCCACTTGGTGAAGCCAACCACCAATTGAATCCTGCCAGGCTTGGTCCTTTGCTTGCGATGCAAGTATGAAGAATGTTGCCTGAAATGCATCTTCGCAGTCTGTCGTATTGCGCAAAACTCGAAAACAAACGCCCCTGACCAGTTCCGCATGGCGCTCGATCAACTGCGCGAACGCCGCGTCGTCACCAATCAAAAACCTTTTCAGCAACTCCCGGTCGGTAGGAGCGTCCACTAACAAACCAATTTCATCTGTCGACTCGGACATGGTACACCTGCGTGCGAAACCAAAAATCTCTCGCTTCTTAGTGTAAATGCCAACGTGGCAATCAGTGGCGGTTAGAAAATCGCCACTTTCCCACAAATTGAGGGACCGCCCCGAGTGCGGAGGGTGATTCACATTTTCTTTCAAGCTGGTTGAGCCTGCCCGCTCTTTCGCTGCCTTTTGCAGGTGGTTTTCTGGTTTTCCAGAAAGACAAGTAGGGTGGGTTATGGGATGCGGTTCGGACATTTTGCATAGATAGATCTGGGAGGTATGCCACTTCGGTTCCCACCAAGGTCTTTCCGTGGAGGCAGAACCATCGATACTTATTCTTTCGATTCTCGTCCCACTGACGGCGATCAGCCAAACGATTCGGCGGCGGTCCGGTTTCGATCGACTGCCAAAATCCTGCTTCGAGGCATCAGCCGATCTGTCGACTAGCCAAGATCCTCTTCGAAGAAGTCGTTCGAGACTTCCTTGAGACTGTAAGTGCCAAGCGTCGAGACTCCGACGTCATGTTCGATCATCAATTGGGCAAGCTGCTTGCCATTGATGAGCACGACGCGTTTGCCTTCAATTCGGTCCACGAAATCGATCGCGTCACGCGAGTAATCCGAGGTGGTGATCACAACACCTTTCTTGGCGCGGATCATGTCCATACTCCCGACGAACGACTGAATCGTCGGTCGACTGACCGTGCCCTGCCAGCGCTTCGCTTGGACACAAACAACATCGAGGCCAAGCTTGTCTTCGTTGATGACCCCGTCGATGCCGCCATCGTGTGAGTAGTTGGTCACGCGGCCTTCGCCAAACTGACCACCGTATCCCATGGCGTGAAGTAGCTTGACGACGATGTGCTCGAAGAACTGAGGAGAGCTTTCGATCAAGCGACTTTGAAGCTCCTCGGCCAGAGCAGCTCGGAGCGTAGAGAATGATGCCTCAAACTGCTCGAGCGGAGTGGAGTGGTTTTCCTCGAGAGCAGGGGTACCCTCGGCAACAGCTGTTGTATCGGACTGGATTTCGCCAATGAACGAGCGGTACTCATCGAATTGACCGAGGAATTTTGTGTCAATCGATGGTGGGTTTTGCGACAAAACTTGTCGCCCTCGCTCAGACAGCCGTACTTTGCCGCGCGTGGGGTTGTCTACAAGGCCGGCATTCTTCAAATAAGTTTTGGCCCAGCCGACCCTGTTGCTGAAGACCTTTGATTGGCCGCTTGGTAGCACCTCCTGACGCTCTTCTTCAGTCAGTCAAAAGCCGGACGCCAAGGCTTCAACCACATCCCGCATTTTCCATTCTTGACCATCGGCGAGGAGCTTCATGAAGGGAAGCATGATTGTCTGGAAATCCGGGACTGGCATAGGCATCTCACTATTGTGCTGTTCTGATCGTTTGGGCCGTCTCCATAATGCGGCTTCGTGTGGGCTTGGTGCAGATTCTATCAGGCTGATCTTTCGTCACACCAGGTGAATCCTGATCGTTACAACGCGTCTCGGGACGCGATGGACAGGTTTTTTAGGTAACTGCCTCCTAGCAATTCCGTCAAAACCTCACGCCAGTGCGAAATCACGAAAGTACCGTGTTTTTGCAGGGTTTCTGAGCATGGGACGGGGTTGGGGGTCGTCCCGTGGTTTCGAGCCATTTGGGGTGCCAAGACGTGTCTACGCGTCCCGTGGTTTCGAGCCTTTGGCCCCGATTCGAGCCTTTTGGGGTGCCAAGAAGTATCTATCGCGTCCCGTGGTTTCGACGTCATCGAAGTTAAGCGACGCGAAAAAGCCCCGAATTTCCGCGTAGAAATGAAAAGACCCGCTGGGGTGAGACAGCGGGTCTTTTTGCTTCGAGCCACCTTGCGGTGGCCTTGTTAGTGGAGGCGGCGGGAATTGAACCCGCGTCCCGCGATGCTTCCGATCCAGCCTCTACATGCTTAGCCAACTGTTCTTTGTCTCGCCCACTGCGTTCGTCGTTGGCATCGGTGCAGTGCGCCAGCCTCGAGCTTTTTTAACCATGACCGTGCGAGACACGGGCCATGGCGATTCGGAATTGCGACAGGTACTCCAGCGCCTCCGACGGGCCCCGGGTACCTGGGAAGCCTATATTAGGCTGCCAGTGCGAGATTATTCTCTGCAGTTACTTTTGTTTGATCGAGTATTAACGTGGCCTCTCGACCAACCACGACATGCCACCAAAATCATCAATTCATCCGGTCGATTCCAATTCGCCCCCGATGTCCCTAGATTATCGCATGCCGACTCTCCCCTGACTACCCCCAACTTGCAGGTCGCACCGCGCAAACGACTCGCTCCCTCACTTCCCTCGGCCGATTGCTTCGCGTTTTTCCTCCAAGCTTTTTTTCGGACCTTCGAACTATCCCCCATCGAGGCCAAACGCCTTGGATCCCGTAGCCATTGCTACAATCGTTGGCGTGACTCGCGTCGCTTTGTTCGCGCCGAGGGCATTGGATCACTCACTCGCAGGAAACCCGGCACCAGGAACCCAACTTATGGACAAGAACGAACGCAACTGGGGCATGTTCCTCCACTTCTCCGTCTTCGCTTCCTACGTCATCCCGATCGCCGGACTGGTCGTCCCGATCGTGATCTGGCAACTGAAGAAGGAGGAATACCCTTCCATCGATGCGCACGGCAAAAACGTGATGAACTTTCTCATCAGCATGTTCATCTACTCCATCGTCGCGGTGTTGCTGAGCTTTTTGCTGATCGGAATTCCGATCTTGGTCGCGCTCACCATCGCGGGCATCGTCTTACCGATCATCGCTGGCATCAAAGCCAACCAAGGCGAGATTTGGAAGTATCCCTACACCCTGACAGTCTTCAGCTGATCGGCCGAAAGGCCATCCGCAGGGGCTTGGCTAACCTCCTGGTCGATGATTGCTTGTCGCGTTGCTTGACGTGCTACGACGCTTCGCAGTCGTCGGCCAGGAAAAAGCCCTCTTTGCATACGCTTTTAGACCGATGCTCGTGTCCGATGGGTGGGGAATCTACGCGCTCATGCCCGTAATCGTAATCGCCAGGATGGGATGGGTGTGCCGCGAGATCGCGCTGCGGTTTGGCTCGGACGGAGCCTCGCCCTCCCGGGGTGCGTCTACAACTTGGTGTGCAGTCAGGCGGACCAGGAGACAGGCAATTGCCTACCGGATGCGCATGCGAACGCAGCATCGCAGATCGCAATTGTGGCGCCGAACCCCTGCTTGCGCTGCGGGCTGGTAATGGTCGCCTCGTCCTCCCGGTGTTGAGCAGGTGACGTTCAGACGGAGGTCGATTGTCTCAACAGCCAGCTCGCTCGTAGAAGCGATGGACTTGCTGTGCAATCCGCCGCATCAAGACAGGATCCTTGATCCCCGGAGCCGATTCGATTCCCGAAGCGACATCGACCCCATCAGGCCGAGCGACCTGCATCGCTTGCTCGACATTGTCGGCCGTGATGCCGCCTGCCAAGAGCATCGGCACCCATGCCCGGGTTCTATCCAATCCCTGGGCCGACGATTCCTTGTACTCAAACGCGGAAGGTCGGGGATACAACAAATCCCAACGGGCGGTTCGACCGGTTCCGCCCCGTTCGATCGGATCGTACGCATCGACCAAGATCCCTTGCACCGGACTGCCCTGCCTCGCGGCGCAATCTGACCACGAAAGCACGGCAGCGTCATCGACTTGGCCTCGATAGGGCATCGCCCGCAGAATCCCTACCCCCTGCAAACCTGGTCGTTGTGCAGATTCTTGGAGCCATTCCACCGTCTCGTCGCCATGCAGTTGCACGCAATCCAACCCGCAGCCGAGCACAATGCTTTCGACTTCCATGGGGCTGGCGTTGACGAAGACTCCCACGCGCAAGACTTGGCCTTCGGCACATCGACTGAGTCGCTCGGCAAGATCCCGGGCGATAAAGCGCTTGCTCTTCGGGTAAAAGTTCAATCCGATGGCGGAGACACCGACATCGATAGCGGCCTGCACGTCCTCGAGGCGCGTGAAGCCGCAGTACTTCAGCCGTAGCTCAAACGATTCGTTGGGAGTCGGCACCCTCAAAGGCTCCAGAGCAGGATCGCGGCTAAGGCTATGGCGCTCCGTTCTGGCAGCACCACGCTAGCAGCACGACTCGGCATCGCGCGTCACAAACGGAATTTTGATCTAAAAGTAATCGACCGCAATGATGTGGCCGACAATCACCCATACGCCTACGAACAGGCAACCCATCGCACTGCTGATGAAATCGATCGACATGGATCGCAACTCCGAGTGGTAAATGCACCTTCCTTGGATCGGCCCGTCCGATCCCATGGACGGGGATGCCGGACGAAGCATTCTCGTCTGGCGTATCCACTCAACTCTACCACTTTAGAAATTCAAAGAAATTTCCGTCTGTTCGGGAAGATGAAATTTCTATCATGCAACGGCTTATTCGCCGTTACGATCGATACCTAACGCGCGTTTTAGGTCCGGATCTCGCATTTGCTCTAAAGTCGGCGGGCAAATGCGGACCAACACGAGGTTTTCATCGCCTGGCAGCGTCACGCATTGGAATCGCGATCGCAAATCGGGACCGCGAGGAACCAACTGCCTCAAGGCTTGCTTGAGATCCTGCAACGACAACCCGCGATCCGTGCGCAACGCAATCACACGCATCGTCGAACGCCGTTCAACATCGGTGGTCAACAGGATCGACTGGCCATCCATCGGAACCAACTCGAGCGAGTAGTCCACCAAGTATCTCTGGGCAATCTGCTCCAATGTTCGATGCCTGAGTACCGACACCGACAATCGCCCTGGATGCATCCCGTGAGCCCACGTGGCAGGCCAATCGATGAGCAGCCGCGTTCCGGTGGCTTCCGCCGCGCGAACCAAGATCTCGATTGCAGGGCGTTCCTCGAAGGCGACGACGTCGGCGGCGATCGGACGCTGTACGCGATCCGAACAAGCCGCCCAAGCAACCGGTCGAGCAAAGTCGAAGGGATCCGACGATGCTCCAGGCTTTACCGATTGTCCGGCCCGCACTTCGCGAATCGATTGCAAAGTGCTCAGCACTTGGGCTTGGGCAAAGGCCTCCGTCTCGGGACTCCACACCATTTGATCGTTTTCGACTCGGCAGCCATTCACTTCCCATAGGTTCGCGACGAGCTCGACGATGGCGGACGCTTGTCCGTCCGGCAATCCGCTGGATATTGGCCCCGATGGAGTGGAGCCATCGATGCGCAAACGACTTCGCAGCCCCTCGGCCTTGGGCTTGAGGTAGAGGAATCCCTCGGAATAACTGGCTGCCTCCAAGCCATACGCGTTGGCCAATTGCTCGAGGATCGAACCGAGCGTTCGGTTCTCCCCTTCGACGCTCACCGTACGTTCCCAATCGAATCCGATCAGATTCAAGTGGAACCAATCCAAGCTGATCCCCATGCCACCGGTCTTGTTCAACCAATGGACCGCTTGGACCAAATTCATCGGCCGCGTCTTGACCGAGGTCAACGTTCGCTCCGAACGCTCTTCCCAACGCGGGACCGCGATCGGATCGGGAAAGATCTCGTCCTTGAGAAGGACCTCTGCGTTCTCCATCGACAACTCACTGTCGATGGAGCGATTGCCGCGACCTACGTCGTCCCAATTGTTTTGGCTCGAGCGATTGAACATCTGCTCGAATTCGCGAAAGACGCTTGGCAACCCTTCATCGACCGGCGCCTTGCTGTCGGCATCCGTTGTTGGTCCAGCCCCGACTTGGTTGCCATCGGGTCCCAAAGTGAATCCACCTGGGAACAATCCCCCATCAGTGGCTGGGTTCGCTGGTGCCGAGGGAGCCTCGCCGTTTGGAGCGGCTCCATTCGGCGCAGCTTTGTTTTGGTCGTTTGCGAGTGCGTTCGGCTGCGGTAGCGGACTTGTGGGTGTCTCGGCCATATCGCCAGCGGTGTTCTCAGTTGCGCCTTCGACCTTTTCAGATGGCTGTACAGCAGCGTCCTGGTTGATCCCAGGCTGTCCGCCCGGCACATTCGCTTCGAACGCTTTGCCATCCTCCGATTTCCCAGCGTTACCCTCCGCTTCGATCGGATTCTTTTGCGCAATCGGACTCTTGGAACTTCCTTTGCCAAACGATTGCAGGAAGGCGAGGAAGGCCAGCACTGCCAGCAAGCAACCGGTCATCCCGACCGTGCCGAGCAGAATCAATTGCCGCCGCGACTGGGCTTGTTGCTGCCGAAGCTTGCCCGGCGTCACGCCTGGAACTGCGCCAGGAATCGGCGGCGCTCCGCCGACGGATGGGGCGTTCACGGGGCTGTTTGCGGTCGTCGTCGCGTCTCGGCCCGATGCATGCGGCGCCGTGTTTGTCGCGACGTTCGTCGCGGTGGCACTGGGCGCCGGATCGCTCAGCGAAGGAATCGGTAAGGCATCCACTTCCGAAAAATCGGGGAGTTCGCTTGCGACTCCTGGAGCCGTTGCGGTCGGTTCCCCGAGCGACGATTCCAAGTTTCCCAGATCCCAATCGGCAGGGTCAAACTTCGTGATCGCCCCTGAGTTGATCGTGCTCGGACGGATGTTGGATCGAAGTGGCGTCGCCGCCTCTTTTGGAGATTCGGTGGGTTTGGCTTCGAGTGGTGGCGGGGGCTGGGCAGGTGCTTCGACTCGGATTGGGCCACGGCACTTGGGACAGGGGAGCGTTTGCCCGATCATCTGCGCGTTGCGCACGACGACTTTGCTGGAGCATTGAGGGCAAACGAGTCGGAAGGGTTCCACAGCATTGTTCCCGAGAGAAGTTTCGTGCCCTATCGCCAAGTCTGTGGAGATCCCGCACGCACGTCTTTATTGTAGAGTTCTCCTACGGGCGATGGCAATTGAATCCCCCATCCCGCACCTCGATATCTGACGGCATCTTCCCAACATGCCGCAAAAACCGGAGGATCGGCACGTCCTACCAACCCAGCCCAGATCGCTGCGAAGATCGCAACTTGCAACGACGCCATGGAGCTAGATTGCCCCCCTCCTGCAATGTCCTTTTTCGCTCCGGCCGTTTCCATTCCCTTTCGATATCCGTTCCCTTTGAAAGCTGCTGACCTTTGAGTACCGGTTCCCTGGACGTTTTGGTATGTGGCGGAGGCATCGCTGGATGCAGTGTGGTTTGGCAAGCCGCCCGACTCGGGCTCGACGTCGGATTGATCGACGTTCCTCGTCCCGATTCCTCCTCGCGCGTCGCGGCGGGCTTGGTCACCCCGATCACCGGTGCCAAGCTGGCACTGACTTGGCGATGGTCAGAGTTCTATCCCGTCGCCGACCAACTCTATCGATGGGCTGAATCCCAATGCGATTCGCGATTCTGGGACGTCCATGACGCCTACCGCGTGTTCGGCTCGCGCGAAGAAGCGGATCGCTTTGCAACCCGCTGGCTCACCCACGAAGGCATGATGCAGCAGCAACGCGATGGTGTTCGGTTGCAACCCGTTGCACCCGGGACAATGGCACCGATCCGCGCACCCCATGGAGGGTTGGTCATGGGACCGGCCGCTCGATTGCTCACCGAATCCTACCTCGATGCCACCGCAGCCTTCCTGCAATCGCGAGGACGCTATTGGCCCATCGCTTGGGACGCCGAGAGCGATCTGCAACTCGGAGCGGAAACCATTTCCATCCCCAGCCTGCAACTTCGGTGCAACTCTTTGTTCTTGTGCCAAGGGTTCGATGCTCGGGCCAATCGCTGGTTTTCCGAACTGCCCTTGCATCCTGCCCGCGGCGATATCCTCCGACTTCAGTCGCAGTTGCTATTGCCCGACAAAGTCATCCACGCGGATGCTTGGACCGTTCCGTTGTCCTCCTCGGAAATCCTTTTGGGGGCGACCTACGATCGCGAACACTTGAATACGGATGTGTCGCATGCGGTCGCTCATCGCTGGCGACAAACACTCTTGGCGCGCTGGCAAGAAATGACTGGGGAGACGATTGAGGAGACAGACCCGACGTCCGCATCCGAGGCCTGCGTGCTTCAGCACCGCGCGGCAGTCCGCCCGGCGAGTTACGATCGGCACCCGTTGATTGGCCGCCATCCTCAGCACCCCAATCTCCTCTGCCTGAACGGATTGGGATCGAAGGGGAGCTTGATGGCCCCGTTGCTGGCTGCGCACCTGCTCGATGCCGCATTGCATCACGGGACGATCGACCGTCAGCTCGACTGGCAAAGGCGACGATGAGATGGTGCGCCGGCAGTCACAGGATCAGGAGCATCCCTTGAGTGATTAGCGATCACGGCTTCTTGGACTTGGCCGCTTCTTTCGCTTTTTGAACCTTGCTGTTGCTCTTGAACGCCTTTTCGAATTTGCCGATCTTGGGGCGAATGTTCATCTCGCAATAGGGCAATTCGGGATGCTTTGCGAAGTAATCCTGATGGTAGTCTTCCGCGATGTAGAAGTTCTTCAACGGCGAAACCTCGGTCACGATCTTCCCGCGGATAGTTCTCTTCTTGCGAACCTCCTCGAAGACTTCCTCGATCGCGTCCTTTTGAGCGTCGTCGACAAAGTAGATGACCGAGCGATAGCGCGTGCCATGATCGGGGCCTTGTGCGTTGAGGCTGGTAGGATCGTGCGCCTTGAGGAAGATCATCAGCAAGTCTTCGTACGAGACGAGCTCGGGATGGAACTCGATCTTGATCACTTCGGCGTGGCCGGTTTGATCGGTCAAGACTTGTTCGTAGGTCGGATTGGCAACGTTGCCGCCGGAGTATCCCGAGACGACCGACTCCACGCCCCACACGCGTTCGAAGACCGCTTCCATGCACCAAAAGCATCCACCGCCGAACACGGCAACTTGTGTTTCGCCCGTGGGCTTTTCTTCCCCATCCGAAGCACGTGCGTCCGAGCCTATGTCGGAACTCTTTGCATTGGTGCCGGGCGAAGAATCTTTTGCACCGGCGCGTTCGAGCTTGACCCGTGCGTTGTTTTTGGGGAGTTCTTGGGCCTCGCTCGGCAGCCCCAACGAGCAACCCAACATCCACATTCCAACCACGTAGAGAAACGAGGTTCGCAGGGAAAGCAACCGACCATGCATGACTTCAGGCTCCTGAAACGCCGGCCCCACGGCTGGGTTCGATGCCATCATCGAAACGACCATTTCCTCGTGGGGACTGTTTCATGGTAGGGCCCCTGGACACGAAAATCGAGGGGCGCGAAAAAATCGGCAAAAGTCCGTCGGTCCTGCGATCGCTGGCGAACGAACGCTGGCCGGCGAGCGCGTAGCCAGTTCGTTAAAACGGGCGTTTGGAGGAAGCGTCCAACGTCGGGAAATCCTTGGGGACTTCATCCGAGGTGACTTTTCCGGTGGCTGCCCATTCCGTTCCTCGGATGAGCACGGTGATAAAGCCGACGCATTCCATCGAGTAGTCCGCATGCCCCATGGGGGTATGGAAGACACGTCCCTTGCCGTAGTCGATCGTCATGATCATCGGCTCGTGCCGCCCGGTTCCACCTTTTTCAGGGCTAGCGAATGCGGTGGCCAAGATCGTCATGTTCTCGGCGGGACCGCGCAACCGATCGTACAGTTCGTCTTGCGTGTGCAACCACGCACGCGGCAATCCGCGGGTGATGGGATGTTCTTGTCGAACCACGATGGCGAATTCATGCTGCGATCCGTGGCTGCCGCCATTGCCGGGCGAAGTGTCGCGCACGAGTTTCTCGTCGGCGTCGAGGTAGACGTAAGGACCGGACTTTTCATTGCGTCCGCCCCATCCGCCCAAGCCGATCATCTTGTTGAATTCAGGCCAATCTCCAAACGAGTTGTCTGCAGCATGCAGCACCACGAATCCGCCTCCATTCGCGACGTACTTTTCAAAGTCCTGCTTCGTGGCTTCGGGCCATGGCGCCGCACCGAATCCGAGGTTGGAGATCACGACTTGGTACTTGGAAAAATCAGGCCGATAGTCCGGGTCGGGTTGAGGCGATTTGAGGGCCTCGCGCACGACTCCATCGTTGAGCGGATACTTTTCGAGCCATTTTTCCCCTTGCCACGTCGTCTTCGTGCGCGCGATATCCACGCGGAATCGACCGGTATCTTCAAGGTACTTCTTGACCATCATGGTGGTCTTGGGCCACGCTTCGTGGTTGTTTTGGCCATCGAGGATCAGTGCGCGCCATTCCTGCGCCGACGCAGCATTGACCAGCAGGCTTAGGCAACACACGGCGAGCATCGCGCCCATCCCGTGCCGCCAGAGCTTGGAATCCGAAAAACGAAGAGTGAGAGGCAACATGACTGATGGGGACTCCGTGGGATTCCGTGGAAAAAATGGAATGGCGGGAAAAAGGCTCATCGATTCGAGCCCGCTCCAGTATAGCCAATTCATGCCATCGCGACTTCGCAGGCAGAACGAGACAAGGAGCCGATGGACCGCAAGCCGTGCCAACGGAATGCCGCCGAGCAGGCAGCCTTTCGCTTCCGAAGGGTTTCGTCCACAATAAGCATCCATCCCAGCGGCACGGCATTGTTTTCAGGCAGGGCGTTGCTTCCGAGCAGTGCCGTTTTCAGCACGGTGCCGATTCTCATCCAACGCAACGACTCGCGACATGTCCCATTCCGATCCTGGTCCGTCTCACGATGAAAATCACGGCGACAAGTACACGGTGGTCGCGCGCCGATACCGCCCGAAGACGTTTGAAGAACTGGTCGGCCAAGACACCGTTGCACAAGCTTTGCTTCGGGCGATCGAAACGCATCGCGTCGGCCATGCTTATCTATTCACCGGTGCACGCGGAGTCGGCAAGACCAGCACGGCCCGCATCTTTGCCAAAGCCTTGAACGCCTCTGAAGACGGGTCGGGCAAGTTCGATCCGGCATCGGAGATCGCACAAGCGATCGACACGGGCGAAGACATGGACGTGATCGAGATCGACGGTGCCAGCAATCGCGGCATCGACGAAATCCGGCAGCTCCGGTCCAACGCGGCGATACGCCCTTCGCGATCGCGGTACAAGATCTACATCATCGACGAAGTCCACATGCTCACCACGCAGGCGTTCAACGCGCTGCTGAAAACCCTGGAAGAGCCTCCGGCCCACGTCAAGTTCATCTTCTGCACCACTGATCCAGAAAAGATTCCCATCACCGTTCTGTCTCGCTGCCAGCGCTTCGATTTTCCGCCTGTCAAAGCGGACCAGATCTTGGCCCGGCTGCAATTCATTTGTCAGACCGAAGGCGCCGAAGCCGAAGAACCCGCGTTGCGATTGATCGCGCGCCGCGCGGCGGGCTCGATGCGCGATAGCCAATCCTTGCTCGAGCAACTCCTCAGCTTCTGCAATCACAAGATCACCGTCGAAGATGTTCACTCGATGCTCGGCACGGCCGATGAAACGCGGTTGGCGAACTTTGCGCAATGCATGATCGAGCGCAACGCCAGCGGCGCCTTGATGGAATTGGATGCAGCCATGTCCGCAGGCGTCGATCCCGGACAATTGGCCGAACAGCTATTGGGGTACCTTCGCGACATGATGGCCGTATCGATCGGTGCCCCTGCCGAATTGATGCGAACCGCCAATCCCAATAGCTACGAAGCGTTGTGCAACTCTGGTCGTTCGTGGGGAACCATGACGCTCCTGTCTGCGTTGCAGTTGCTGGATGAAACCATCGTCCGCATGAAACACAGTGTGCAAAGTCGTATCCTGCTTGAAGTCGCTTTGGTCCAAATCTGTAACCTCACCGATCTGCAAGCGCTATCGGATGTGATCAAGGCCATCTCCAGCGGACAAACACCGACCGCGCGACCAGCCGCGACAACTCCGACGGCTGGACTGGCAACTGCTGCGCAAACACCGACCATGCCGCGGCCTCCGACTCCGCCGGCTGCAGTCAAACCAGCGCCAACTGCGTCCAAGCCACCGGCACCGAGTGCTCCGCCGGTTAAAGCGAACGACGCCGACGAAGCAAAAAAAAAAGTAGAGGCAACGGAAAGCAGTAGCGTTCTACAATCGAATACCGATACGGTCGCTCGCGCAATGCCGGAGCCATCGGAGTCTCCCTCGCCCCATAGCTCAATTGCTCCGACCTCGACTCCTGCCCCGGTTGAGTACCACGCATCGCCCCAACCAAGCCCTGCCCCGTCCTCCTCTCCAGCTTCGGCCCCCACCGCCGACGAGCCGAACATTGAATCCCTTCGCAAAGCTGCATCAAGCTTGGAAGGATTGATTCAGCAAGCCGGCAGCATGGCACTCGAAGTCACCGAACCGACTCCTGGTCACTGGCAAATCCATATGGCGCGCGAAGCGAGTTACGCAGTGCCCAGCTTTCAGTCCAGCCATAACCATTCGCGGTTGGTGCGAGCCTTGCGCGAAGTGACCGGGCGCGATCTGACCGTCGAATTCGTGTTGACCAATCGCTCAATGCCCGGGGATGCGATGAAGCTCAACGACGGACACATCCCTGAGTTGCCTGCGATTCCTCAAAACCAACGCATCCGCGATGCAATGACAACGCCGATCGTGCGCAAGTTCTTGGAGATGTTCGAAGGACAAGTCCTCCGCGTGGATGACCGGCCCCCCATGGAACGTCGCATCGCGGCACCTCATAGTGACAGCGCAACCCCCGTGGCAACGACCGGCGACGGTGCAGAAGGCACCGAGGTTGCCGCAGCCCCAGACGGCGTCGCCCAAGAGGGCCTGACCCACGACGACAGCGCGACGGATCCCGACGCGCTCGATTGAGCGTGTTGCAGAAGTGCACGCAGAGGGCGTATACCCGCCGATGTCCGTCCAATAAAAAAGCGGACGCAGCATGAGTGCTCCGTCCGCTTGCAGTTCAACCTATGCGGCAATCGATGCGTGCCTTAGCGGCCGATGTCGAATGCGTAGACCAATTCTTGGTCGCGGATGATCAGTTTCTTGTCTGCGATAACCGGGTGAGCCCAGATGGCCCCGCGTCCACGGTCGGTGGCTGTTTGTTCAGGCAACTTGACTTGCCCAAGTTCCTTCCAGCCTTCTTTGGACGGCTGGACGAGGTAGCAGATGCCATCCGCATCGTCGTAGCAGTACAGCAATCCGTCGGCCATGGCGATCGAACCGGAACGGCCATTGCCAACTTTCTTGGACCACAGCACGGCCCCGGTCTTCAGGTCTTGCGCCATCCACGCACCGCGCAGTGCGTTGGTGAAACCGTAGATGACACCGTCGTCGAGGACGTAGCCACCGTGGTGATTCTCCATCGATTCCTTGTCGAAATGATACAGCTCCTTCATGTCGACTTTGGAGCCGTTCGCAGCCAGCTCGATCAACGTGTTGCCGGCTTTGTAAGCCGTTGAGTGGTAGACGAGATTGCCCGCGATGATCGGAGTCGGAATCACCGCCACGCCGTTGCCGGTCGTCGGGCTCTTGAATTGCAGGTCGCCGTTTTGAGCGTGGAATCCGACCAAACCAGGTTTGGCCGCCGTGATGTAAATCGGTGTGTTCCCGATCGTGGTCTTCATGATGGAGACATACTGGGCACCTTCATTGAAGCCCTTGGCTGTATAGACCCGTTCGCCCGTCTTCTTGTTGAGGCCGACGATGAAGTTTTCCCCTCCAGGCGTTCCGAGGACCAGATCGCCATCGATCAAAACCGATTCGCTGTACCCCCATTGAGGGATCTTGCCTCCAAAATCCTTGACGAAGTTGGTGCGCCATACAGGGCTGCCGTCTTTGGTGTTCAGGCAAGCCAATTCGCCGAGGTCGGTCAAGAAGTACACGCGATCACCATCGACCGTCGGAGTGCTGCGAGGGCCACCGCCCCACTCGGTCAGATAATCCCCTTTGACGGTCCCGCGATCGATCTTGCGAGCCCAGATTTCCTTCCCGGTCTTCGGATCCAAGCAGATCGCAAGGGTTTCCTCGCCGCGTTGTCCCATCGTGTACAATTTTCCATTGCTGACGGCGACTGCAGAGTAACCGAGGCCAGCGGCTTTGTAGCTCCAGGCAAGCTTGGGGCCGTTTTCGGGCCACGATTGCAGCAACGATTGCTTGGCTGCTCGACCATCGCGAGCTGGGCCGCGCCATTGCGACCAGTCGGCGTCTTGGGCGACCGCACTCACGGCGGCAAACGTCGACCAGCATCCGAGCACACGCAGTCCCAGTGCGGCCCAGGATGACGTGCGATTCCAGAGTGACTTCTTACGACCAAGGGACATCCGAACACTAGGGCTGGTGGTTCTCATTGTGATTTCCATAAAACTGAATAACTGCTTGAGCGAAGCATCGCATCCGAAACCGCCGTATTGTAGCGAAACCCGCGGGACTCTCCGAGCTAGGCTCGCAAGAATCCTCGGCGCCCGTTTGGCTCGAGCTATGGCCCCCCATAACACCGCGTCCACGGCTGCGGTTCGCTGCCTTGTTTCCCGCCAGTTGCTTATCTTAGCGATCCTGTTAGCTGCGATCGGATTGGGGTTCTCTGCCAGCGTTGTCGCTCAGGAACCCGCCACTGCTGGCACGTGGTGGATCGAGGTGATGGCGGGTAACGGTGAAGCTGGACGCAATGGTGATGGCGGCCCGGCCAAAGAAGCCCAATTGAATCAGCCGTTTGGCGTGGTTCGCGGCCCCGACGGTGCGATTTGGTTTTGCGAATATGGAAACCACACCATCCGGCGCATCGATGCCGACGGGCGACTGACCACCGTTTCTGGAGATGGCACTGCCGGGCATTCCCCGGATGGCACCGCGATTCGCAACGCGCGATTCAATCTTCCGCATGAGATCCGGTTCGACGATCAAGGCCGCTTGTTGGTGGTCGATATGGGCAACCATCAAGTCCGAAGATTGGACTTCAAAAACGAGCGCATTGAAACCATCGCCGGAACCGGATCACCGGGGTACTCCGGAGATGGAGGAAGCGCACCGCAAGCCACTCTCAAACAACCGCACAGTATCCAATTCGACGACAACGGGCATTTGTACATTTGCGACATCGGCAACCATGCGGTTCGACGCGTGGATGCTACGACGCAAGAGATCAGCACCATCCTCGGCACAGGCCGACCGGGTGCCACCGAATCGGGCGGTCACCTAACGGGTATGCCGATCAACGGTCCGCGGTCGCTCGATGTCGATGCGCGAGGGCATTTGTGGTTGGCGACGCGCGAAGGGAATCAATTGTTTGAATTGGATTTGGCCCACGATACCATCCATCATCGAGCCGGGACCGGTGCCAAGGGGTTGCCACCTCTTCAAGCCCCTGCCAAGAGCGCTGTCTTGAACGGCCCCAAGGGAGTCGCCATCGATGCCGAGGGTAGCGTCTGGATCGTCGACACCGAGAGCCATTCCATCCTGCGTTTCGATCCCAAGTCGGAGATCGTGGAACGCATTGCAGGAATGGGTACTGCGGGCGATGGCCCCGATGGTCCGGCCCTGGAGTGCGCGTTAGCTCGGCCCCATGGTATCTTCGCCGATCGCGATGGTTCGATCTGGATCGGAGACAGCAGCGCCCATCGATTGCGCCGCATCACGCGGCGTCCATGATCCAACCTCAATCCCTCCCAAATCCCTCCCATCGTCCGCCTTGCCTCTCCACCCTGCAGGTCCCTCCATGCCAACCGCCAATGCTCTACACTCCTTTCGCTACCGCCCCCACTGCTTATCCGCGTCGATGCTGAATGCAATCAAGGCCAGCATCTTGCTCGCCCTCGGTGTGTGCTCGTTCGGAATGACGCTTACAGAAGCTTGCGCCCAAGACACCTCCGATTTGCAGGTCGGATTCGCGTCCGTCGACATCACCCCGACCATTCCGACGCCGATGGCCGGTTACTACGGCGTGCGTTACTCGACGGGAACGCACGATCCTTTATGGGCAAAAGCCACATGGTTGAGCGATGGCCAAACATCCGCCGCCCTCATCACCATCGATCTGATTGCCACGACTCCGTGGATGGTTCGCGAAACGCGGCGCATCGTTGAAGAGAAGCTGGGCTTGCCTCCCCACGCTGTCATGATCAGCGCCAGCCATTCTCATACCGGCCCGATGCTATTCGAATCCGAATCGGCCATGGTCGGACGATTTGGCAATCAAACCGATGAAGCCAAACGCTACATGCTGGAACTGCCGGCCAAGATCGCAGCCAGCGTTGCCGAAGCGAAAACCGCCGCACGCTCCGTCTCGATCCAACATGGCGTTGGTACCGAAACCAAGCTCGCCTTCAATCGCCGATTCTTCATGCGGGATGGAACGGTGGGTTGGAATCCCGGCAAACTCAATCCCAACATCGTTCGCGAAGCCGGACCGACGGATGACAGCTTGCCGATCGTTTGCTTCACTGAAGACTCGCGCAAGATCGTCGGCGTTCTGAGCAACTTCGCCATCCATCTGGATACGGTAGGGGGGACGCTTTGGAGCGCCGATATGCCGTTCACCATGGAGGAATCGCTGCAACGCGTCTTTGGATCCGAGTGCCATATCCAATATGCCACAGGATGCTGTGGCGACGTCAATCACATCGATGTCCGCAGCTCGTTACCGCAAGGTGGCAATGGAGAAGCTGCCCGCATCGGTACGCGATTGGCAGCCGCTGTCTTGAGGCAAATGCCAATGTTGCAACCCGTCAGCGGCATGCGGGTGCATGCTTCACACACGAAGCTGCGATTGCCCGTGGCACCTCACACTGCAGAACGGTCGCAGTGGGCGCGCGGAGTGCTGGAGCGGATCGAAGCCAAACAAACACCGCCTTTCATGGAGATGGTCGAAGCCTATCGCATCGCGGACGTCGAAGCCCGAGCCGACGGCACCATCGATGCGGAAGTGCAAGTCATCAGCTTGAGTCCGGAGATCGCATGGGTCGCTCTGCCTGGGGAAATCTTCGTCCAGTTGGGAATCGCGATCCACGATGCGTCGCCATTTTCCACGACGTCCATTCACGAGTTGGCCAACGGTTCGATCGGTTATGTACCGACGCGACAAGCGTACTCGCAAGGAAACTACGAAGTCGTTTCCGCGCGATGCGCCGAAGGGAGCGGAGAGCAGATGGTCGACGAAGCCATCCGGCAACTGCGAGCCCACTACGAGATGCAACGCGCGTCTGCATCCAAAAAGCCGTAGCTTCACGGCAACTCCGTCGCAGCCAATCCATCGCGCCCTATCTATCGCGATTGCCGAGTTGGAATCAGCCGAGGAATAGCGGCTTCATGTGGCGATCGTACAGATTCTCGTAAACGTTTTTGGCGACTACTTCGCGGTTTGCTCGCAGCAAATCGGTGTAGCGAGTCCCTTGTTTGGCCGCCAGTTTGAACGCCACGTGCAGCAGCTGCCGCAAGCTGGCGTTGAAGTTTGGGTTGCTAGGGATGTGGCGAAGGGCGGAGGCCCATTGGTCTCCGGTCCAGCGTTGTGTTTCTTCGGCGGTGGGCAGGGACGCTTTGCGAATGTCGATGACGCTGGCATACGGAGCGCTGAGGGCATCGACATCCTTGAGTGCAATCGCGTAGATGTCTTGGACCAGTTGCAGTCCATCGCCACCCGCTTCGGACAGCCCGATGAGTTCTTCCAACCAAGTCGTCCCGGCCGTCTTGATATGCAATCCGCAACCGGTATCGCGGATGGCTTGTCGGATGACAGGGTAGATTGAAAATTTATCGCTACCGCTATGCACGCTCAGCTTCAGATTGGCGGGCAGTCCGTAGGTCTTTACCGAGAACGCGATCACCGCCAAATCGTCATGAAACTCGGTATTGAATTGATCGAGATCGCCAACGTAATCGACCCCTTTGTTGAAGCGTCCGGAAAACTTCGGTGCAATGGTTTGCAATGCGATCTTTTGATCGGCGAGCAAAGCCAAGATCACCAGCAATTCTTGAGGCGACTGTGGCGAGTCAGTTTCGTCCATGGAAACTTCTGCGATGAAGCCACCAGTTCCTTTGGCGCTCTCGATATGTCGGTAAATCCGGCCGGCCTCGAGCGCTGCCGCCAGGTACTTTTCGGCAATGTGTGCGATTTGGGGCTTGGAAAGTTCGATCGGGCGATCGATGCCCGGGATGGCGAGCGAGCCGACCAATTCTCCGTGACGGGCTACAAACGCATCGACTTCGCCGGCCGGAGCCGCTGCGCCGATGGAATCAGCCACATCGATGGTGAAAAAATCGGAGCTATCCAAGAAACGATCTACCGTCTCGAGGCGAATGTGATCCGCATCGACGTGCCAAGGGTGATTCCAACCGAGGGATTCGACGGCGGCGCTGGCAGCGGCGCGCACGCTGGGTGGCTCGGAGCCGATGAACGAATGCTCGCGGTTCGATTTGTTCCAGACCGGAATGACCAACACTCCATCTTGTTCGAGCCTTTGGAAAGCCCGCAGTTGCGCGGCGGCTTGATGGGCAAAACGATCGCCAACACCGAAGGAAAAGCGTTCTAGAAGCATTGCGAAATCGGGAGAAATGGGCAGGTGGATGGGTTTTCAAAGGCTGCGATGGTACCGCGCTGCTGTGCAATTGAACAGGCAACCAATAGGCCCGGATACTTGTTCGAACAAGCATCTAACAGGAGGGGATTGCCGCAGAGCGTCCCGCCGAACTCGAAGCCATTCGAAAAAAATCTGGCCCGCGAGACCTAAGGTGTCTCAAGCCAAGCCGATGATTCGGATGTCCTGAGCGAAAACGGGTTTGTGGTCGCTCGGGGCACACCCCTCAACGCCAAGGAATTCCAATATGGATCGAAATGAAATCGGACGCATTCACCTAGCCATGAAGTCCCCGGATGACTACGTGGTGCGGTTGGTCTATCGCGATCGATCTGGGACGATGACACAGCGCGTGGTCAGTCCCATTCGATTTCTCGATGGACGCAATTTGTTGGCGCTGTGCTTGTGCCGAGAAAGCCCGCGGCGTTTCGAGTTGGAGCGTTGTTCCGAAGTGGAACTGCTCGATGCGAACGATGTCTTGATGCCCGTGGAGATTCGAACTTGGACTCCCGCCCCAACTGCACCGGCGATCGGTTCGGTCGGAACCCTTTCGGCGGTTGCCGTTTAGCGGCTGTTGCATCAGTGGGCTGCATCGCGCTAGCGGCCGGTACTTGGCCACGGAACCGGCGGTTAGCGCTTTGCGGTCCACGTTGCGATTGCAAGTCTCGATATTGAGCCTGGAGGTCATTGAGCCTGGAGTCCCTCGCACTAAAGTCGGTTCGGGACTCTTCCTGCGAGGCTGCAATGGGGAATTCTCGTGGCCGCATAGCAAACCCGATTGCAGCGCGGTATACAAAGCCTTGGTTTGTTCCCACGCGTTGGCGCAATCAACCGCGAGTGCGTTGGGGATAGTCGGTCTCTCTCCCCCTGTCTCAACAGAGGTCCGCGCGATGCAATGCGTCCTGGCCTTGGACCAAGGCACCACCAGCTCACGCGCGATCGTGTTCGATCGCCAAGGGCATTTGCTCGGCATGGCGCAGCGCGAGTTTGCGCAACACTTTCCTCAAAGCGGCTGGGTCGAGCACGATCCGATTGAGATTTGGCAGAGCCAATTGCAGGTCGCCCGCGAAGTGCTAGATCGCGCAGGCGTATCGACCCATGACGTCAGTGCCATCGGCATCACCAACCAGCGCGAAACCACCGTGTTGTGGGACCGCAAAACAGGCCAACCCGTGCATCGCGCGATCGTTTGGCAAGATCGCCGAACGGCGGGGATCTGCGATGGATTGCGCGCCTCCGGGGACGATGTGTGGATCGCTCGGCACACGGGATTGATCGTGGATGCGTATTTCTCCGCAACCAAACTGCAGTGGTTACTCGACCACGTCCCGGGTGCCCGAGAGCGGGCCGAGCGCGGGGAGTTAGCGTTCGGGACCATCGACAGTTGGTTGTTGTGGAATCTCACCGGCGGTCGGGTGCATGCGACCGATGTCAGCAATGCTTCGCGCACCATGCTGATGCATTTGGAGACGATGCAATGGGACGATGCGCTCTTGGAGCGGTTTCGCATTCCGCGGTCGGTTCTCCCCGAGATCCGATCCACCAGCGAACTGTTCGGAGAAACCGATGCTTCGCTATTCGGAAGCTCGATCCCGATCGGGTCCGCGGCAGGGGATCAGCAGTCCGCATTGTTCGGCCAAAACTGCACACAACGCGGCATGGCCAAGAACACGTATGGCACTGGGTGTTTCATGCTGATGAACATCGGCGAAACCCCTCTGCTTTCCCAGCAACGATTGCTTACAAGCGTAGCTTGGCGCACCCCACACCAACGGGCCTACGCGTTGGAAGGAAGCGTCTTTGTGGCCGGAGCCGCAGTCCAATGGCTGCGTGATGGCTTGGGAATCATCAACCACTCGTCCGAGATCGAAGCGCTAGCAGCTTCGGTGCCCGACACCGATGGGGTCTACATGGTCCCGGCGCTCGCCGGTTTGGGAGCACCGCATTGGGACGCCTATGCTCGTGGGACCATCCTTGGATTGACGCGTGGCACGACGGCCGCCCATTTGGCGAGGGCGGCGCTGGAGGGAATTGCGTTTCAAGTCGCCGACGTTTTGGCAGCTATGGAAAAGGACTCGGGCATTGCCATCGCTCAATTGCGTGTCGATGGTGGAGCGGCGGCCAACGATTTGCTGCTGCAGTTCCAAGCGGACATCCTGCAATGCCCGGTGGTCCGACCGCGTATCATCGAAACCACAGCCTTGGGCGCCGCGTTCTTCGCGGGACTAGCGACCGGATTCTGGGACAGCCCCGCACAGATCGAATCCCTATGGGAAAGCCAACGCGTGTTTGAGCCGCGGCTGGGGGCCGACGAAGCCGCATCCAGACGAGCGCGCTGGGCGCGAGCCTTGGACCGCTCTCGCGACTGGGAAGAGCACGCGTCATGAGCCCTGCAGCCTCTCTCCCCTTCGAACGGGCCGCGATGTTGAAGCACGCGACTTCCCAGGTGGAGCCCTTCGATGTAGTGATCATCGGCGGTGGAGCCACCGGCGCTTACGTCGCCTTGGACGCGGCCTCGCGAGGACTGCGCGTTGCGATGGTGGAACAGCATGACTTTGGCAAAGGGACCTCCAGTCGCTCCACCAAACTGGTACATGGCGGCGTCCGATACCTTGCTCAAGGCAACATCATGCTCGTGCGCGATGCGCTGCACGAGCAATCCCTTTTGGTCCGCAACGCGCCCCATCTCGTTCGCGAGCTGTCCCTCATCGTTCCGTGCTCGGCATGGTGGGAACGTTGGTGGTACGGAATCGGATTTCGCGTCTATCGAGCCTTGGCAGGCGCGACCACGTTTGCCAAAGCGCGCAGCCTTTCCGCCAACGCGTGCTTGCAACGCATCCCGACCCTAGCTCCTGAGCGGGCCCGCGGAGGCGTTCTCTATTCCGATGGCCAATTCGACGACAGCCGATTGCTCCTCAACCTCCTGCAAAGCGCGGCCGAACGCGGAGCCGCCATCGTCAACTACGCAGAAGTGATCGATTTGACTCGGGGCGATCGCGGCATCCTAGATGGCGTTCGGTTCCGCGATCTCGAGACGGGCCAGTGTCACACTCTGCGTGCACGATGCATCGTGAATGCTACCGGACCGTTCTGCGATCGGATTCGCCGCATGGCAACCCCGGACGCGCAGGCCATGGTGGCGGCGAGCCAAGGAGTCCACATCGTGTTGCCTGCCACATTCTTGCCAGGCGAAACGGCCATCATCGTTCCCAAAACCAGCGATGGTCGCGTGCTGTTCTTGATTCCGTGGCACGATCGCGTCGTGGTCGGGACGACCGATACTCCGATCCCGAACGCGATCGAGGAGCCCACGGCGCAGCATGACGAGATCGAGTTCCTGTTGCGGACGGCGGGTGAATATCTCGCGCGCCGTCCTTCTCGGAGCGATGTGTTAAGCGTGTTTGTCGGCATCCGCCCGTTGGTGCAATCTCAGCGCGTCGGAACGAAATCGACTGCGAAACTCTCGCGCGATCACACCATCGAAGTCAGCGAAAACGGACTGGTCACGATCACCGGCGGCAAATGGACGACCGCGCGGCACATGGCCGAAGACTGCGTGAATCGCGTCTTGCGGCAACTGGCGATGCCGCCTCGACCGTGCATCACCCAAGGCATCGCGGTGCACGGTAGTCCTGCCAAGCCATCGGCATCGCAACAAGCAGTCCCGTACGCTCGATCGGTCCTGGGCACCGATCTGGCAGCGATCGAATCCCTCATCGAACAACAGCCCGCCCTAGGTCGCCTAATCGCTCCCAACTTTCCGTGGCGATATGCGGAACTCATGTGGGCGGTGCGGCACGAGATGGCGAGGACGCTTGAAGATGTGTTAGCGCGACGCACGCGATTGCTGTTCCTGGATGCCAACGCCGCCATCGATGCGGCCCCGGAGGTTGCCAGCTTCATGGCGAAGGAACTGGGACGTTCGCCGGAGTGGGCGGAACAGCAGCTCGAAGCATTTCTGCATCTGGCTCGGCACTACCGCTGTCCGTCATCCATCGATTGATCCCGTCACACGATCGCCCCGGCCCTACTACGCGCCGCCACATTCTCCGAGGAGTTTCGCATGTCCGACATCGAAGACTTTTTGAATTCGACTTCCTTTGCAGTCGCTGGCGCGTCGGCTGACCCGAACAAATACGGCCACATCGTCTTTCGAGCGTTGTTGGCATCCGGACGGAACGTCGTGCCACTGAATCCCAAAGGGATCGTTCTCGATGGAGTGGCATCCTTTCCCGATTTGAAGGCGATGGCTTGGGTGCCGGAAGCGGTGTCATTGGTCACGCCACCGAGTGCAACGCGCGTCGTCGTCGACGCCGCCATCGCGTTGGGAGTGAAACGATTATGGATGCAACCCGGCGCCGAAGATGCGGTCGCGTCCGAGCGAGCCCGCGCCGCGGGACTGGTGGTGATCGATGATGGTTCGTGCATCCTGGTCGCTTTGTCGCGCGCCAAAAGGCCCAAAGCCTGAAGGCCCTCTGGCCCGATCACTCGACGTGCTGGACGACCCTGTTACGAACGCCGCTAGCAGGTTACTTGCTCGCCGCCAGCGACGCCTTGATCGACTGCAACAGATCGACGGCGTGCTTGATCTCGGCCTTTTGACGCAGCGGTTCTTGGGGGATTTCGCGTTCGATGGTGAGGGGGCCGGTGTAGCCGATCTCCTTGAGCACGGCGAGGTAGTTGCCGATGTTGACCGCACCGTTTCCTAGTGGAACTTCGGCGCCCCACGTCTTACCCGGTTGGTCGCTCCACGTGGCGTCTTTGCAATGCACGCTGCGAACATACTTGCCGACCTTGCGAAGGGCTTCGATCGGTTCGCCGGTGCCGTAAAGGATCATGTTGGCGGGATCGAAGTTGATGAACAAGTTTGCCCGCTGGGTATCTCCGATGAACTGAAGGAGGGCATCGGCGGTTTCTTGGCCGGTTTCCAAGTGGACGGCTTGTTCGTTCTTGGCGGCATGATCGCACAGTTGGCGAGTCACTTCCACGATGTCCGCGTATTCTTTGGACTTGGTGTCGTGTGGGACGACTCCCAGGTGCAGCCCAACCACATCGCACCCCAAGAGTCGCGCAAAGTCCGCGATCTCCTTCATCTCTTTGAGACGTGCGGCGCGCGTTTCGGGTGGAACTAGGCCGATGGTGCGTTCGACGGTGGGGATGTCGGCGTAGCTTTCGCCGTCAAAGCCACCGAACACGCAAGTCAGCTCGATGCCGTATTCGTCGAGTTTCTTGAGGAAGGCTTCTGCAGCCGCAGGGGTTCGACCGGATGCGTGGGGAGTGTGAAGTTGGATCGATGGGATTCCCAATTCACGCGCCACATCGAGGTGCACTCCCAACCCAGCGTCGATGCTGGTGAAGACACCAATGGACCAAGGAGCAAGCGCCATGGAATCCGCCTTTCATGAACAATACAAAGAATCAAAGGGAGAGGAATGCTCTACAGCATACGCGAGCGGGCCATGGCATCTTCGGCCATGCGAATGTAGCGTTGATCGCCGGTCCCGGCATAGGCGCGTTGGTAAGTGACGCTCAACAAGGTGAAATTGAAGCCCTCAGTCGGCTCCAATTCGCACGCCTTCTCCGCATGTTGAACCGCCATCTCGTGCTTACCTTGCGCAGTATAAATGCGGGCCAAGGTCAGATGGGACAACACATGGTCTGGGGAATCTTGAAGCAGTTCTTGCAAGATCGCTGCAGCTTCTTCGAGTTGCCCGGCATCTTTGAGCTTTTCTGCTTGGTTGTATCGATCCGAAACCGTGGTCATGGGAGTAGGGCTCTAGTGCAGTGGAAGGGGACTGAGTCGGCGCGGACCGGGTGCCGCAAGCGTCGGAATTGTAACCTTGTGCGTGCATTCACGAAAGGATTGGCACCGCAGCGCGCGGGGTGTTGGACCGCATTTTGGCCGGGGACCGCCGCATGTGCGGCTTAGCAGATCCCGGAAATCCTGATAAGCTTTGCGGGCGTTCGCGAGCTAGGCTAAGCGACTGCGGTTGCGCTGGGCAACCGATCGCTTAGGCAACCGATCGAAGAGACCATCAAGGGGATCGAAGGCGGTCGGTCGCGGTTAGAGCGAACCCAGGACATTCGCGACCGTTGGCTCACGTGAGACGGACGCGGCAGTTGAAAAAAGGTGGGATTTTGGAAATTTGGCCGGCGATCGATCTGTTGGGTGGCAAGTGCGTGCGGCTGCAGCAAGGCGACTATGCGCGGGACACGGTCTTTAGCGACCGACCGGGGGAAACGGCTAGTGGCTGGTTCGCCGCAGGGGCGAGATTCCTGCATTGCGTCGATTTGGACGGGGCAAAAACCGGATCGATCGTCAATGAAAAGGCCATTCGGGGGATCGTGGATGCGGCGGAAGGCCGACCGGTCCAACTCGGGGGAGGTGTCCGAAACGAGGCGACCATCGAACGATTGCTAGGGCTGGGATTGAGTCGTTTGGTGGTAGGGACGGCGGCATTGCGAGACCCGGAATGGTTTGGGGCGATGTGCGATCGCTACCGAGGACACATCGTCTTGGGGTTGGACGCCCGGGATGGGATGGTCGCCACCGAAGGCTGGCTCGAGACTTCCAGCACCTCCGCCATTTCGCTGATCGAGCGGATCGCCCAGCACACGACGCACTGCGTAGCCATCGTCTACACCGACATATCCAAGGATGGCATGCTGGAAGGGCCCAACTTCGGATCCTTGACGGAAGTGCAGCATGCGGCCCCCTTTCCCGTCATCGCATCCGGAGGCGTAACCACCCTGACCGATGTGCAACGCCTTGTTCAGCAGCGCACCGCCGGAGCCATCATCGGCCGGGCGTTGTACGAAGGTGTCTTGGATTTGAGCGAGGCCCTGCGCGTCGCCGACGGTGCGTCTCCCTCGGCTTAACCGATCCCGAGGCAACTCACGGCCCCCTCAAATCACGTCCTTCAACTCACCAACCGACCGCGCACGTTGGCAAGGAGCAGCCTCGGTGCCCGCCCGCTAGGATCGAGCGATTCGATCTCCAGGTCCAGCCGAACGACGCTGCCGGGCATCATCGCACCTAATAGCAGACGCCGAAGCCATCGCATGGAGTGATGAACGCTCAGCGGTGCGACTTGGAAAACCCGAGCAAAACTCCGCAGTGAATCGGCGGTAATGGGCTACACACCCTTGTTTCTCGCGATTGCCAAGCGTTACACTTACCCGTCAGGGCGGATGTCACAAAACAGCCCCCGAGGGAGTGCGAGTAACGCACAGGCGGTCCCGCGTTTTTTTCATTTGCTTGCCGCACGATTGACAGGGTGGCACTGAGACTCTGGAGTTTGTCGCATGAAGAAAGTTGAAGCCGTTGTTCGCCACTTCAAACTGGAAGACGTAAAAAACGCGCTGACCGAAAAAGGTATCCACGGAATGACCGTTAGCGAAGTCCGCGGATATGGTCGCCAGAAAGGACACACGGAGATCTATCGCGGTACCGAGTACGCTGTTGATTTCGTCCCCAAGGTGAAGATCGAAGTCGTCTGCGCCGACAGCAATCTCCAGACCGTGATCGATACCATCGTCAAGACCGCTCAAACCGGACAAATCGGCGATGGCAAGATCTTTGTCTCGAACCTTGAAAACTCCGTTCGCATTCGAACGGGTGAGCAAGGCGAAGACGCGCTGTAAGCTTCCCGACCCGCTCGGACCCTAAAGACTTGTCCTCTCTTCACCCTCAAGTCATTGAAGCTCGTATCTTGCTTGCCGAGGCGCGCGTCAAGATCGCGAACCTCCACGCCTCGGGAAGCACCGGCCCACAGACTTGTTTCGCGTGGGCAGATTCGGTCGACGCGATCGTGCGCCGCTTGATCGAAGTTGCGATCGCCGAAGCGGGTGGAGACGAGAACAGCATCGCATTCGTTGCATTGGGGGGGTATGGTCGTCGCGACCTGGCCCCCTACTCCGATCTCGACTTGATGCTGCGGCAGCGCGGTCTTCGCGAGAAAGAGATTTCGCCGATTGCTCGGCGGGTCTCGCAGATGATTGTCGACGCGGGGTTGCAATTGGGCTTCTCCGTTCGCACGTTGCACCAGTGTCGCCAAATCGCTTGGACGGATGCTACGTGCCTTACCGCGCTGGTTGAAATGCGATTGGTGCACGGTTCCGAACCGCTCTTCAATCAACTCGGCAATTCGATTCGCAACGGTGCCAAGCTGCGTTGGCGATCGCTTGCGAAAATGATCGAAAAGGAACGGTTTGCCGAACGGCAGAAATACGGCGAAACCGAGTTCTTGCTTCATCCCAACGTCAAACGCTCCAGAGGGTGTCTGCGCGATGTTCAAATCGTGCGCTGGATCGGGTTCGTGTGCTTTGGCGAACGGGATCCCGAACAACTGTTGGAACTGGGGTTGCTCGCGCCCGAGGACCATCAAGCCATTCGAGATGGCTACGAATATCTTCTGCGTTTGCGGAACCAGCTTCACTATATGGCGGGGCGTGCCCAGGATTCACTCGATCGCAGCAAGCAAGTCGAAGTAGCCCGATGGATGGCGTTCCAGGGCCACGATGGCGTGCTGCCGGTCGAAGAGTTCATGCAGCAGTTCTTTGAGACGACCAGCGAAGTGCGCTACAGCTCCGCCAATTTCGTCGGCATGGCCCGGTCGCGGCTCACCCCGTTTGGATTCCTGATGCGATTTGTTTGCTGGCCGATGGGGCACCACCTGAGGCTGGGCATGCAGGAAGTGTGGGCGACCAAACGAGGACTGGCTCAACTGCAAAACGATCCGGCCCGCGTGATCGAGTTGATGCAGATCTCCAATCGATTCGGTCGCCGCATCGAACACCGCACTTGGCGAACCATCCGTCAAGGAATGCTTCGTCGCAAATCCGAAACGATCAACTCGGAAACCATCGAACGTTTTTTGGATTTGATCAGCAAGCCCGGTCGGCTCGGGGAGATCCTCCGGCGACTGCATGAACTGCGGGTGCTCGAACAGATCATTCCCGCCATGCGACACGCTCGCTGTTTGTTGCAGTTCAACGAGTATCACAAGTACACCGTCGATGCCCACTGTATCCGTTCCGTCGAATGCGCTGAAGAGTTTGCCAAGCGCGATGACTTCCTCGGGACGCTCTATCGCGGCCTGAAGAACAAAATGGTGCTCCACTTGACGTTGCTGCTGCACGATTTGGGCAAGGGTTTCCCCGAAGACCATAGCGAGGTCGGGCAAGTCATCGCGGATGAAACCGCGCGCGGGTTGCGGATGAGCGACGCCGATCGAGAGTTGATGATGTTCTTGGTCCATCAACACTTGCTGATGACCCACACCGCGTTTCGGTACGACTTGACCCAACCGTCGACGATCATCAAGTTCGCCCAGCAAGTCGGTAGTCTGGAACGACTGCAACTGCTGACCCTCGTGTCGTGCGCCGATCTAGCCGCCGTCGGGCCCGGAGCGCTCAACGACTGGAAGCTCAACCTGATCCGAGAGCTTTACGAAGCCACTCAAAGCCAATGGCAAACCGGTAACGATCCGGAACGCGAGTCGGCATCGCATCAAGGCATGCGGCGGGCTTTGCTCGCCCTGCGCACGGCTCAGGAACGCGAGGATCCGTGGTGGGAGGAGCAGATCGCAGCGGTGCCGACCCATTATTTGATGCAGATCAAGCCTCGCGAATTGGTCGAAGAACTGAGGCGAATGAAACGCTTGAGCCCCGAAGATCCCGCTCAAGCGTGGGGACAGTTTTCCCCGACCCGCGATGCGACCGAATACGTCATCGCCGTCCACCCCGACCGCAGCGCGGGGTTGTTCCATCGCATCACCGGGGCACTGACCAGTCAAGGCCTGAGTATTCTGACCGCCGATATCCAAACGCTTCCTGGTTCGATCGCTTGGGACCGATTCCTCGTCAGCGATCCCGACTATGAAGGTCCAGCCCCGCAATCTCGCATCGATCAGATCTGCAAAACCGTGGTCGATGCCATCAAGTCGATCGATACGCCTCGCCCCAACTTTCGCCGCGTTTGGAAAACGCAGTCGACGGAAGCTGCATCCGCCGCCCGCACCCAACCCACGCAAATCCGATTCGACAACAGCACCTCGGAGCAATTCACCATCATCACCGTGTTCGCGTACGATCGCACGGGGTTGCTCTACGACATCTCCAAGACGCTTTTTGACCTCAAGTTCGATTTGCAAGTTGCGAAAGTGAGTACGCATTTGGACCAAGTCGTCGACGTCTTTTACGTCACCGACGCATCGGGGCAGCAAGTCACCGAGCCAACGCGTCTCTATACGTTGCGCCAGACCTTGCTGCGTGCGATCGAATCGCCGACCACCACGGCGAGCTAGGCGGCTCTTACCAACACGAGGCGCTGCCCACGCCCACCGGAGGCCTTAAGGCATACCGCTAACGTCCCGGAACGCAGGCGCCCCGCCCGCATCGCGCACACCATCCCAACCCGACGCGTCAGCGAGGGAATGGCACGATGATTCAGGTGCGAGCGTGAATTCCCCCAATCGCGCTACAAACCATCGCTAGATCACTCGCCCTTCGACGCCTAAACGTCCTTCTCCTTGGCATCCCCATGCTCGCCGCCGCGCGGCATGAACCCATACAAGAAGCACGACAGCATCACGATCCAAAAGCCCGCACATTCGGGCCGGCGAAGATCGTGAAAATCGAGCAAGTGCGGCACATGCTTGATGCCAGGGACTTCGACATGCGCCGCGCGTCCTAGGAACCAGGATTGATCCAACCACTGCTCATAGGAGTGAACGAGATTGACCCGCCATTGCTCCAGCCCGGCCCAGAAGGACTGCCAATTGCCCAACAGCGTGGTGCCGCTGAAACTCCAGTCGCTGTTGAAGGCCCAATCCGACAGTAGCTTCAGACCGATGACAATGACCAACAGGTACGCCGAAGTCTCGAAGCGAGGGTAGCGTTCGAGGAGACGCACAAACATCGACGCCGCGAAACGCATGAGTATCACGCCGAGGATCCCACCGGTGACAACCACCCACAAGTTGTCAGGAGCGGAACCGGCCAGCGCCATGGCCGCGAGAATGGAATCGACCGCGAACGCGATGTCGGTCAACTCGATGACAACCACTGTTCTCCAAAAGAGAGCGTTGTTGCGAGCCGGCACGTCGCACACAGCGGATTCTTGCGATTGATTGGCTTGCGGAGCCCCTTCGGTCGGCTCTTCGAGCGCCAACTGCGATGCGATCGGCACGCGCTGCTCGATCTCGATCTTTTCCCGCTCGGCTCCCAACTGCTCGCCAGTGGTTGCATCAACCAGACTTGGTTGCCCCGCCTCGTCGAGCACGACTTTGTCGTCGGTCGTTTCCTCGCTTTCCCAGAACAAGTGCTTGACCGCGATGAAGACCAAGTACGCGCCGCCGAGGAATTTGACAAAGGTCCATTGCAGCAAGTAGGCGGACAGCAAAATCGCGACGACGCGAAAGACGAACGCGCCGATCAAGCCGTAGGACAAAGCCCGAGCCCGCATGTGCTTGGGGAGCCGCTTGGCTAACATACCCAGCACCAGCGCGTTATCGATCGAAAGCAATCCCTCGAGCACCACCAACAGACCGACAACGACAAGATCGGCGGAGTCGACGGTCTGTCCAAAAATGTTGACGGCCAGCGGCACGGAGAGAAAAAGTTCGAGCATCAAGGATTTGCCTCGGGCATTCGACCCGTCGGAGTATTGGAAGGCCCATCAGCGTTTGGGAAAACACTGTGCCAAAAACATCGTGCCAAAAACATCGTGCCAAAAACATTGCGCCAGCATTCGGCCGGGACGCTGGCCACGAACGATTGAACCGGGCACGGGCTCCGCATCCATTTCGGTCGCAACCGGCCTATCCCCGAAAGAATAACGGAGCCGATCGGCGAAGAAAGCCGAATCCAGGGACTTCGCGACAAAAAGCCTAGCCCCAAGGATGGCTTCCACGGCCTTCGTTTAGGGCTGCGGTCCCACCTAGGCGGAAAGCCAATGGATCTGGGGCGCGCAACCATTCGAATTCCGGTTCCTCCGCCAAAACGGCTGGTCGGGAGTGTTCGGATTCGTTCGATTTGGATGGCTCTCCGATCCCACGCGAGGACCATCGAGGCGGGATTCCGAGGGTCGGCATGATAGTCGGCTAGATTGTTCCCCCTGCATTGGTAAACTACCGATGTTTTCGCAGTTCCCGACGCGAATTGCTTCTTCCGACCTGAGTAATGGTGATTTTTCCATGGCCGATCCTCTCGCAAACGACGACGCATCCGCAAACGCAGCCAGCCCGGAGCACGCGCCGACCCACCCAGTTTCTCAGGACTCGACGACGTCCACCTCAGGAGCGGACGCTGGCAAATCCACAGGCGGCCCGATCAACCTGGAAGCCCTCCGCAAACTGCGTCAGAATCAAGCCGCTGGGGCCCCAGATGGACGGCAGGAACGCCGAAAGCGCGGTGGTGGTCCTCCGCAAGGTCCTCGCTCGGGGTCGGGCAATTCCCAGTCGCCAGCCCCTGATGCCAACCAAGAACCCGGCGATGCGGCCCCAGACGCCATCGATGCGGAAGCCATGCCCGCTCGCTACCGGTCCAATAAAGACAGCGCCCCTGCGGTCGCTCCCAAGGTACCGGTCCCCAATGCCCGCCGACGCGACTCCTCCGAGGACAGCGAATTGGAAGCCGCATTGGCTGGCGCTGACCTAGAGAACTTGATGATCGGTGACAAGAACGTCCGCGCCGGCGTCGGCCTGGAAGTCGGTAGCCGTTACTCCGCACGGGTGATCAAGGTTCACAACGCCAACGTGTTCGTCAGCTTGGGTGGACCCAACGAAGGAGTCGTCCCAGTGCTGCAGTTCACCGACATGCCGTCCGAGGGCCAGATCCTCGATGTGGTCATCCGAGCCTTCAATGCCGACGAAGGTCTTTACGAACTGGCGATCCCCGGCGAAGCCATCTCCGCCAGCGATTGGACCGATCTGGAAGAAGGTGCTGTCGTCGAAGCCAAAATCGAGAGCGCCAACACCGGCGGTGTCGAATGCAAAGTCGGCAACATTCGCGGCTTCATTCCCATCAGCCAACTGAGCGAGTTTCGTATCGAATCGGCCGCCGATTACGTCGGACAAAAATTGTTGTGCATCGTTACGGAAGCCAACCCGCGGCGCGGCAATCTGGTCCTTAGCCACCGAGCTGTCCTGGAACGCGAAAAACAACAAAAGCGCGAAGAGCGTCTGGCTACCTTGGAAGTTGGACAGCAATGCGAAGGGATCGTTCGCAAGCTCATGGACTTTGGCGCGTTCGTCGACATCGGCGGACTCGACGGCTTGATCCACATTAGCCAGCTTTCGTGGGAGAAGATCAAGCACCCCAGCGAAGTCCTGAAGGAAGGGGACAAAGTCGCCGTTCGCATCGAGAAGTTCGATCCGAAGACTGGAAAGATCTCGCTCTCGTACCGTTCCTTGCAAGACGATCCGTGGAACGACGTCGAAGCCCGCTTCCCCATCGGCTCCACGATCTCGGGGACGGTTTCTCGACTGGCTAACTTCGGTGCATTCGTGAAGCTGGCGACCGGCATTGAAGGCCTCATCCACATCTCGGAACTTGCCCATCGTCGCGTGCAGTCGGTCTCGCAGATCCTGTCCGAAGGCCAAGACGTAGAAGTCAAGATTTTGACCGTCGACCGCGACGCACAGCGCATTGGCTTGTCGTTGAAGGCCACGCAAGCCAAACCCGAGGGAGCGAAGCCTGAAGCGGCACCTCCAGTGGAGGAAGTACGTCGCGAAAGTGCGGTTCGCAAGTTCCAGGGCGAACTGCGAGGCGGCACCGGCAACAGCGGTGGCGAGTTGTTCGGGCTCAAGCTTTAGAAGTGGTTGGTGATGAGCGTTGTATTCACGCGCTGCGTGTCCGAGGGTATCGACACGGCGTGAGCCGACGGCTCTCCTTCGCGGAACGAGGGCGGCCCCGCCCGCATCGCATGACCTGACTGCTATCGCAATGCGAAGCGTGTGCCATCCCAACCCGCTGCGTCAGCGAGGGACCGCTACGCACACTCCTCGCCAGACGCGAACTCGCCCATTCACCTCGAATAACCGCTTGTCGAGCACGAGCACGAGCACGAGCACGAGCACGAGCAGGAGCAGGAGCAGGAGCACGAACAGGGGCACGAGCACGAGCACCGGGGGATAAACCACATGCGGCTGCATCCACCGCACCAGTGCGGCTTATCCGTGGCGAAAAAAACATCCGTGGCTCGTCACCGCCGTGTGGCCCCCGCGCCGTGATTACTCGATCATCGGTGTTTTTCGGCTGACCAGCTGCACCGGCAGGCCCCAGGGATCGCGGAGCATGGCGAAGGTGTCTCCGGTGGCCATTGTGTGCACGTCCGCCACGATGGTGGCTCCGGCCTGTGACAGCCTGCGGACGTCTGCGGGCAGGTCGCGGGAGAGGAAGGCGAGGTGCAGCGCGGGTGGCTGAACGGCGGGAAAGTCCAGTGCCGGGGCA
>JBKCUI010000005.1:0-3444 GCA_046318495.1 Pirellula sp.
GCGTCTTGCGGTCCATTCCCAGTGCCGGTGCGCCTCCTCCACCTCGTTCCTGCTCCTCTTCCTAGCGGTAGGCCATAAGGCCTCCGGTGTCGCGTTAACCCTCTCGATGATGATTTGCCACCACCATCACCCTACGGCTCACGCCGTTCCGCTACGATCGCACACGCTATGCGTGCCATGCATATCGCCTGCAGGCGTCCGCCCCGATACGGACCGGACCGCGGACGTCCCGTCCGCTTTCCCCGCGTCTCGTGAAAACACCTCGGAACACTTCTCCATGAATATCCCGCAACTACGCCGCGCGCATGCGGGCGGGACGCCCGCGCTCCCTTCATCCCCGCCCATCTTCTCGTTTCGATGGGGCTTGCCCCCATCGAACGGCAATCGCAACCAGCCCCGGCACCCCGCAACACTCTCCCGCAATGCGGGCGTCCCGCCCGCAGGCTTTCGGTTCTCTGGGCGCGTAACCGGTCCAAATCCCGACACGGCTCACAATGCCAAACAACCGATGAAGTATCATGGCGTACAGCGTCGCCTTGTATCGTCTAGGGTGCAAGCCGCTTTGTTTTACAACCACTTCAAAGCAACGCGTTTGCATCGCCTAGGCCACACCATTGAGTCACGAGCTCCCTGAAGTTCAAGATCTTTTCGATAGGCTTCAAGGTTGCCTGGCTCTTGCCGTTTCGTTTCGAGGCGTCGTAATTCGATCTGCGGGGATCAAGTACGCCACGGAAACGAGTTTCTATCGGGCAAGGGGGCTCAGATGTTTGGCGGACGTTGGAATTCTCGCGGGATGCGAGCCGTGTACAGCTCGCTGGAACCGGCAACTGCGGCGAAGGAGAGTTACCAAAACTTTGCAGACTATGGTTTTAGCAAGCGTTCTATCCAGCCTCGTGTATTCATCGGTGCCGACGTCAGTTTGCAATGTGTGCTGGATCTATCGAACCGAAAGGTACTTCACCGGTTGGGGTTCACGACGCGTGATTTGATTACCGAAGATTGGAAAGCGATCCAGGATTGCGGGCAAGAATCGTGGACGCAAGCCATTGGACGGGGTTGTTTTTTGCTTGGGTTCGAAGGCCTGCTGGCTCCGTCTGCCCGCGATGCACCGAAAGGGAAGAACCTAATCTATTTCCCGGACAAGCTCATGCCCGGCAGCCCGATCCGGATCATGGGTGGCGACCAGCTGCCCAACCACCCTTCGTAACCCAGCACAGCATGCAATTTTGCATGTTTTTTTGCCTTCCCAAATGCCGATAAGGGGATAGACTTAGGACGGTTGCCTGCGGACCACCGGCAAGCCGCATCTCCATCATCCGCTTTGGAGCGTCGTAGATCCGACTTGGCGGCATCGCCTCGAATTTCGTCGCGCGTCCTTTCCTTCCGTGGGCTTCCAAACCCAATTTCATCCTTGCGAGAAAACACCATGACCGCTAAGGCCAAGAGATCGGTTCCAGCTGGGCGGGCGGCAAGTAAATTGTCCGCAGCGAAGACAGTGGCTGCGAGCGCGGACGTTCCTCGGGTGTTGAACAAGCAAGATCGTGGGGTGCTTGAGTTGCGAGATCAGCTTGAGATGACGCGCGATATGTTCGCTCGGCTGGTCGATGTATCCGTCCGGACGATTGCCCAAATGGAAGCGAGCAGAAAACCGATCAAGAAGCTCACTCGCAACTACATCGAAGTGAAGCGGCTGCACGATGCGTTGTTGGAAGTGGTGGATGCGCAAGAGCTCTCGGCGTGGTTCGTCAAGCCCAACAGAGCCTTGGGAGGTCTCAAGCCGATCGAAGCCATCGAACGGGGCAAAATCGACCGCCTTTGGGACATCGTATTCCGCCTCCGATCGGGTATCCCCGGCTAGCAGTCCGTTGATTGAACTCGGCTTCGCGCTACCCCTGGGACGGTCAAGAGGTAATCTCCAGAAAAACGCAACTGGAACCCAACCACACGCAAGGCTGTTCCGACGCACCGACCAAGGACGAAAGCGAACAAGGGCCGCAAACTTCAAAAGAGGCGAAGCCAGCAAGCGGAACGGTCCTTCGCGCACGTATTGGAGACAGGCGGAGGAAGCAGCTGTCGGTTACGTGGAACCGAGAAGATCCAAAAGAGGTACTTACCAATGGCCGCAGCATACAACCGTGGGGTGGTCATGCGCATACTGTTCGGAATTGGCACTTCGAGGAGCTTGCAGGGGATGATATGGGCCATTTCGGCCTGTTTCATGCACTCCATAACGCTTTGGATCGCCCTGCAAATCGATTGGATCGCACCACGTCGACCGAGACGACGTTCCATCGCCAGTTTCGAAGTGGGCTGAACGCGTTCCGAAATCGCCGCGCGCCAACCCAAATCGTGATATCTTCAAGGGGCTGCTAGGAACAGTCACTTTCCGAGCAGCTCCCAAAACACAGTAATAAGAAAGGTAGTAAGAAGGAGGCCGCCAAGGTAGTTACACAAAGACTGCAACCATTTCATCGATTTCCAAATGTCGTCGAATGAGGCCGCGACGGTAAACGCAAGACAGATACCGCAAAAGACGACAGCGAATTCCGAGATTCCATAAACTGTACGTTCCTTCAATGCCTCATGTAGATCTGAAGTGCCCCCAATTTCTGTCCAGGCGTTATGAGAGTATGGGTTGGGGGAACGGGGATAGGTCGCTGTGCTGCTGGAGTGGAGGCGCAGCCGGAACGCAAGCAACACAGCGTCGCGCGTACTCCGCCGGGCTCACCCCGCCCAGCGAACTGTGCGGCCGATAGTCGTTGTAATCCTCGCGCCACGCCGTGGCGCACTGCCGGGCCTGCCGAAGGCTCTCGAACTCCGTCACGTTCAGTAGCTCGTCGCGCGAGCGGCTGTGGAAACTCTCCACGCACCCTGGAGGGTGGTATGGTGCGTGCGAGGGTGCAGGGGGGTCGGGAAGTGGGGAGTGCGGGCGGGACGCCCGCGGTCCGAACTGGGCGAAGAAGAAACCGGGGCTAATCCGCCCCGGCGGATCTTCGACGCAAGCCCCGGCTAATGCAGGAGTTGCGGGGAAGAATGCGGGCGGGACGCACGCGGTCCAAGGGGGAAGGAAAGGGAGACGGGGTGGAGAGCCGCTACCAGACGATTGAGGGGGCGGGGAAGATGGGGCCTTCCATGCACGTGCGACGATAGTCCCAGGTGCCATCCGACTGCTGCACCTTCGCTACACACGTAAAACATATCCCAATGCCACACGCCATCGGCGTCTCTAATGAGACTTCACACGCGACGTTGTAACATTCGGCTAATGCCGAGACGGCTCGCATCATCGGCTCCGGTCCACAACACGCAATCCGCTGCGTTCCCGATCGCGCCGCAATCAAGCCCTCCAACACCTCCGTCACCCGGCCCCGATGACCCAACGACCCGTCCTCCGTCGAAATCGCGAACTCCACTCCCGATGCTTCAAACCGATCCAAACCTGCT
>JBKCUI010000006.1:0-25487 GCA_046318495.1 Pirellula sp.
CGATGGTGGCGATGGGGCGTCGTCACTTCGTTCCGTTTTCGAGTCTCCGGCGGCTTCCAGTGCCTTTCTCAGATAAGCCATCGCTGGTGGCAATTGATGGCGTTGGACGAAGAGTTCCAGTTCGATGTGTCGGAACATCTCGTGCTCCATGATCAGTTGCTGACTGGACGGCCCAACCACGCGCCAATTCTGGATGACGAATGCCGGAGCGATCCAACGAAACACCGCTCGAACAGCGCTCGGCATGCGAAGTATTCGAACGCTGAATAGGATCAACCAATGCATGGCCAGGTCGAGAATCACGAATCGATATTTTTGGTAGATCCAATTGGATCGGCTCGCTTGCGATGGGCTTTCTCGGCGATGCTGCGCCATGAACGACCAACGCCACGGGACCAAGTAGAATTGCTGCAGAGGATACGCCTGCTCTGCGGCCAGGACTTCATCGAGTTTCGGATACTCGTGAAAAGACTCTTCCACCATGTACTGCGGGCGACACTGCATGGTCACCCTCAGAATCACGCCGATGCACCCGAGGGAGCACCGCGCAGCACGCAGTTCTTCAGCGTCGGTGATGTCGACCACGACCGCCTTGCCAGTCCGGGTATCGTATCGCGCGACACGCAATCCAATGACGTAGTGCGATAGGGAGTGCCTGCCGGATCCGTGTGTGCCGGTCGAAATCGCACCGGCCACCGTCTGCTCGGTGATGAACCCGAGAGAAGGCAATGTCCATGGGGTTATTGCTTCGAGCTCGTGGATCAATTGCTTGATTTGGCATCCGGCGCCCACGTGGACCGATGGGACGGGTGTATCGCTGGGATCCAACTGGTTGAAGTTCCGAAGGTCCAATAGGATGTCGGGGGAGTCCAGAACTCGACTCCACGAATGGAGACGTCCAACGCATCGGATGCGGCGTCCTGGGTGCGCGTTGAGAATCTCCAGGACCTCCTCTTCGTTTTTGGGCGTGAACTGGTTTCTTGATTCGATCAGGACGTTGCGCCCGAAATTCCATCGATTCATGCCGTTCCGTCCTTTTGTCTAGATGTGATATGCTGACTCCATAATCTTGAGCGAGAATCCCGTCGCGATTGTGCGCGGATCGAAAAGTTTTTTTCTGCTCTCCAGTCAACCGCCCAGCTCGCCACCGTTGCGAGGAATGCTTCATCATGCGGACGGAACAGCAAACGCACGAGGCTCTGGAACAGCGCCGAGCCGTCTTGCACACCCTGGCTGAGTCCCTTCTCTCCCACGCATTTCGCGGACATATCGACGCATCCGACTTGGTGCAGCAAACGTTTCTAGAGGCTTGCGGCGAAATCGACAAGCTGAAGCTTTTGGACCAAAACCAACTTGCTGCCTGGCTTCGGACCGCCCTGAGGCACAACATGCTCGACGCCATTAAACGCCTGAGAGCCGCCAAGAACGACATCGCTAAGTCGGTCCGTGTCGAGGACATCCACGAATCGTTTGTCCGTTTGGAGCAGTTGCTGGTGGCGCAGGACACATCGCCCAGCCAGTCGTTGGAACGCAATGAGGACATCGAACGGATGCTGGCTGCCATGCAGAGACTGCCATCCAATCAACGATTGGCGATTATGCTCAAGCATCTGCGGGGGCACACGCTCAAGGAAGTTTCTGAGATTCTCGGAACGTCGGAGTCCGCGGTGGCCGGACTTCTCCATCGAGGAAGGCTGCAATTGCTCGAGAACATGGGGAAAGCGTTCGATGACTAGTGTCTCACCCGATGAAGATCGATTTCCCGACGATGAGGAACTTGCCGCTTTGGAACGCGCGATCGAGTTGCGAGACCCAGTGCCAACGCTATTGGGTACACAACGCAATGAGGAACATCGTTCTGCCTTCGAGTTGATCGACGCGCTCGCAGCACCGATTCGGATGGCGATCCGTTCGTTCGATCGCCCACCGATCCTAGAGGAGTACGAAGCACTCACGGAAATCGCTCGAGGGGGAATGGGGATCATCTATCGCGGTTTGCACAAGAAGACGCAGAGGATGGATGCGATCAAAGTCATGCGGATCGATCGGTTCGTTGGCAATACGGGAGCTGCCAAAGTCTTTCTTCGTACCCAGTTCCTGCGCGAATGCCAACTTGCCGCAAGAGTCGCCCATGAACACATCGTTCCCGTATACCAGGTCGGTGAAGCGGAGGACCGTCCGTGGTTCTCGATGCAGTTGGTTGACGGTTGTAGCCTTCACGACCTAACGCGAACTGCCTCGATCGAAACCGAGCGTGTTGTCCGATACATCGAGCAGATTGCGAGAGCGATCGATGTGGTCCACCGGCATGGAATCCTGCATGGCGACATCAAGCCCCAGAATGTTTTGATCGAGAGCCAAACCGATCGACCCCTGCTCAGCGACTTTGGACTAGCCGATTGGCAGCATGCGTCGCCGATCGATCCAAACGCGGGGATTGCCGGAACCCCAGCCTTCATGGCACCGGAGCTCGCAAACGCCGCCCTGCATGGCGGATCCTGTGAGGACATGACTGCCATGCGAACTGTGTCGTCGGATGTTTACTCGCTCGGTGCCACCCTCTGGTCAGCGTTGTGTGGACGCTATCCTTGCTCTGAGGATCAGCCTCCGCGCCAGCAACTTGCTGAGGTCGCAAACGGGAACTCACGGATTCATCGCGAGGACCATCGCAGCATTCCAACTGCGTTGATGCGCACCATCAAGAAGTGTGTGGCACAGTCGCCGGAGTTGCGATTTTCGTCTGCAGGCGAATTGGCAGACGCGCTTTCCGGATGGCTCGAACGCCCTCGATGGAACAGGCATTTTCCGAAGCTCTCGGTATTGCTTTGCGTTGCGGTCGCTCCCATCCTCTTGCTGAGCTGTTTGATCGTTCAATGGCTGATCATCGAGAAGATGGGGTCGCACTGGATATGGATGGCGTTGTTCTCGGGTTATGCGCCGTTGTTCGCCGCGTTTTGGACGAGCCAGCGATCCGAGAGCGGTGCACGGCGCGCGCATCGCGAGCTGTGGTCCATCTGGCTCGGGCATCTTTGCGTTTCCGTTGCCGTGGCGATCGCATTGCACCGTTCGTTTCCCTCGGATCGCGAGCGTGTATTCGAGCTTTTTTTCCCATTTTGGGCTGCTCTTTCGGCCTTGGTGTTCTTTGCCAAGAGCGGGAATTTCTGGGCCGGTTATCGATGGATAGGGGGGGCATGGTCGCTCATCGCCATCGGCCTAGCCACGACGCCTTGGGCCCCCGTTCTTTTCGGACTAGGTGCCGTTGTCACTTGCATTCTCCTGGCCAGTGTCGATCGAGCCTCTCTCGACTCCTGAGCCCTACTGTTCTCGTCTGGCACGATCGGTGCCAGGCACCGATCGCGAGGAGGGAATGCTAGCACGCAGCCTCGTACAGCGCCTCGGTTCACGCATACAGTGCCTGGCACCGATCGAGCGGAGGGAATGCTAGCACTCAGCTTCGCACAGTGCCTGGCACCGATTGATCGCGGTTCTAGAGGTCCGGTCCGGAGGGCTCACGCAAAGACGCCAAGACGCAAAGGAAAACCAATAGCCACGCGCACAGTGCCTGGCACCGATTGCGAGAAGGGAATGCTGGCGTCCTGGTTTGAAGGCGCTTTACTAGGCGCGCCGAATGGGGGATGGCAAGATAATCCGACGATTCGGATCGCATCACAGGTAGAGGTTGGATCGGTCCGATAAGGGAGCATCGAACCAGCGCTGTCGCCTCGTTCCCGGGCCTCCCGCAGTCCTCGTTCCGTTTCGCTCGGCAACCCGGCCCGCGCTCTCGATGACGCGCCGTTTCGGACCAGCCGAATCCGATTCGAGACCGGACCGTAGCCTGCGGCTTGCCTCGCGCGATCCTCCTTGCTTTTCCACGCTTTGACGAACCGACGCTATGATCGCACAGAGCTACAGTGCTATGGGGATAATCCGCAGCGAATCCGATCATCTCCGCGTGCGGCAGCGTTTGGGCAAATACAGGATCGAACGCCGACTCGGTCAAGGCGGATTTGCTAGTGTCTACCAAGCCCTCGACACCATCGAGGGGGTCCGCGTGGCCCTCAAAATGCCACACCAATTCAATGTTACTGCGAGCATGCTCGATGCGTTCCAGCGCGAAGCGAGACTGGTCGCGCGCCTCGAACATCCCAACATCCTGCCCCTCAAAGACGCCAGCTTCATCGAAGGCCGATTCGTCATCGCGAGCAAGCTCGGGGAACAGACGCTCGCCGAGCGTTTGAAGAAACGAGTCTCGCTCGAGACTTCGCTCAACTTGATCGACCAAATGATTTCGGCCGTCGCCTACGCGCACGAAAACAAAATCATCCACTGCGATATCAAGCCTGAGAACATGATTCTGCTCCCGGATGGACGGCTGCAATTGACCGACTTTGGCATCGCAAAAGTGGCTCAACGGACCATTGTCCGCACCATGATCGCATCGGGTTCCGGCACCGTGGGATATATGGCACCCGAACAAGCCATGGGGCGACCGAGCGCCCGCTCGGATGTTTTTGCCTTGGGATTGCTCGCCTTCCGGATCTTGGCCGGCGTGCTGCCGGAATGGCCCTTTGCTTGGCCACCCAAAGGGTATGCAACGCTGCGCCGCAAAGTCACTCCGGAGATGGTGGATGTGCTCCGCAAGTCGCTGGAGATGCGACCCAATCGCCGATACAACGACGCGGGCGAGATGCTCCGCGCGTTCCAGCCTGCGAAGCGCAAATGCTTGCGACGCCTCGCGCGTTAATGTGCTTGCCGAGCTGAGAGCGACTACTGCAATCCAGTCGGAATGCCGTCGTTCCTGCCCGCCAACGCGCGGAAGATCTGGATGTCGATGTTGGTCTCTACCGTATGCGTGGAGCCATCCATCAACAGAAAGAGGCAGCCTCCCGTGTGCGGGCTCCAAAATCCACCCGGGCTGCCCGTCGGCGCATTGGGACCTCCGGTGCGGACATGCACCGTCGCCATGGTGATGGCAGGTCGAGCCGTATGCCCAACACTTTGGCCTCGCGTGCGCGCCACGTTCGACGAGAACACGGTCTGCGCTTCCGGGATGACGCCCGCCCATCCGTTGGGCGCGAACATGCTGGCCCGTTCCCCTAACCCGATGGTTTGCGATGTGCCGTCGGTGATGTGTGCATGCTTGACTCCGTAGTTGCGATGGAACATGCCGTTGAACGGAGTCTCTTCATACAGTGCGGTGTAGCCTGGAGCATTGGCTGGGTTGCCTCCCCCCAAGCATCCGATGTAGCTGGTGTGCGCCAGATCGCGAATGCCCAGGCTATCCGGCCACACGCGAACGGGTTCGTTCCACGCATCCGAAGGGCACTGATAACTGCTGATGCGTGTGCTGCGAGCCGCTTGATTGATAGGATCGCCGATCGGCCGATGAAAATCGATGCGCTGGTGCAGCGTCGTTTGCTCGATGAACGGCAGCATCAATGCAAAGAAACTCCATCCCGGTCCCGCTTCGGGAATCGGAGTATTCCCGCCTCCAGCCCAAACCCCGGTCACTCGGGAAATGAACCCCGGCGGAAACGTCCGGTGCGCGGATTCGTAGTTATGAAGGGCCAATCCGATCTGGCGAATGTTGCTCGAGCATTGCATGCGCCGAGCCGCTTCACGAGCCGATTGCACCGCGGGCAACAACAGCCCGACCAAGATCCCGATGATCGCGATCACTACCAACAATTCCACCAACGTGAACGCGCGACGACGACGACAACACAGCGACATGAAAAAACTCCAGGCAAACAAAGAGGTCCGTGCCTCGGTGCGCTTCGGAAAGCACCACGCGGCGAACTTTTGCCTGGCTCGCGAACAGGGATTTCCCTGCATTTAGCTGGCTTGGCGTAACTGAGATCCAGTCTCAACAAGGATAGGCAAGGTGACGAATCCGTCAAGTCCCAATTTTGAGCAATCGCGGATTGTTGCCCTCGAACGGGACGTTGGCGAACGCCTTTCAAAGGATACTCGCGGCCGGATGGCGCCCTGAAAACAACCCTAGGACGGCAATCACCACAGGGCCCAGAAACAAAAAAGGCCGACCACAAAGGGCCGGCCTGGAACATCGTTTTAGCTCAGGAGGAGGCGACCGTCATCGCACTCCCCCACCAAAAGCCTTTCGAAATGCGTGGGGCTAGTAGCTTTCCCGATCCGACATCATCGTGAACTGCACTACGTAGTAGAGCAGCGTCGAGACCGCTTGCAACGTTCCCGCTACATAGGTCAACGCAGCCGCATTCAGAACGCGACTGACGTAGGGCAATTCCTGCCCACTGACGATGCCATGGGATACCAATTCGGTCTTGGCACGGGAACTGGCGTCGAATTCGACTGGCAAGTTCACCACTTGGAAAAACACCACCAAGGTGAATCCCACGATCCCCAGCAGCAGAAAAATCATCCCGAGCTTAGCCATGCCCGCAAAAAACATCCCCATCGCGACCATCATCACGACCGACGCCATGCCGCCACCGAAGTTAGCAGCCGGGACAGCCAAATTGCGGATGACCAACGGAGCATACTGCTTGGCATCTTGGATCGCGTGGCCGACTTCGTGCGCAGCGATCCCGACCGAAGCCATCGAACTGTTGTGGTACACCTCCGAGCTGAGGCGGACAACTTTCGAAGTCGGATCGTAATGGTCCGACAAATGGCCGGGGACTTCTTCGATAGGAATATCGCGCAGACCGGCCGAGTCCAAGATGCGACGTGCGGCTTGGGCTCCCGTCATGCGCGCGGGAACTTGGCTCATCTGCGAGTACGCAGCGCTTACACGCCACTGCGCATACATCGCCAACAGCAAAGCCGGTGCGGCAAACAACAAGTACATCAACACGTTTCGTATCTCCCAAAAAAACCGAGCGGTCTTACGTCATTACGGCAACCACTGCCCTTTGGATCGTATGAATCAGCATATGGCGTACCAAAAAACTGACAATGGCGATCGGCTGAGCAACCGGGATGCGGCGGTGCCTCAAGGAACTCTCTGGGCTAAGGATGGACCGACTTTAGGCGCTCGCCATCACGGATTTTTCAGAATAGGCAATTCGATGCGACTGGCCTTTTCTGGACCTCGATGGACAGTATGCACCGCAGGTTGGAAATCTCCTTCGTCGGCTTCGAAGATATTCGGAACATACGTTTGCGGATTGCGATCGATGAACGGAAAAAAGGAACTTTGGACGTGGATCATGATCCGGTGTCCCGGCTGAAACGTGTGGAACACGTCGCTCAAGTCGAAGCGAATCCGAGTTGGCTCGCCCGGTTGCATCGGCCGAGGCTCAGAAAAACTCTCGCGGAATCGACCGCGAAGCATGCCGACGCGTACCAGCTCTTGACGTCCGCTTTGGGAGTTCTCCCCGGGCGCGCGTCCGCGGCCGGCGGCTCCGTTGACTCCTGGATATTCGTCGATGACCTTCACCACCCAATCGGCATCGCTGGCCGTCGAGCTGACCCACAGTTCGACTGGAATCGCGCCTGCCAAAGTGACCGAATCGGTCAGCACTTCGGTGCGATAAACGAGCACATCCGGTCGCCAAGATGCGAAGCGTTGGTCTTCGGTGACGTAATCGCGAGCCCAGTTGTTGGTGATCTCCATGGTGTACGGGACCGGTTTGCTCGGGTCGCTGGGAAATCGATCCTCGCCCATCGCATCGGCCGCCAATCCATCCGGCGATAGCTTGCCGCGCGCCGACAGATGGTAGGGGGTGCTCGCCACTCCAGCAGGTGGCCAGCGATCGAATTGCCGCCAGCGGTTGGCGCCGGTTTCAAAGGCGGTGATCTCGGCGGGCAACGGTGCTCCCGTCCCTCGCAGATGGGCTTCGAAGAATGGCAGCAGCACGTTTTGCTGATACCACGTCGACGTTGCGAATCCAAAGTCGGCTTGACCGAGTTTGCGTCCTTCATCGCCGGCCCACTGACCGTGATACCACGGTCCCATCACCAAGCCATTTCGGATGTTGGGGTTCTGTTTTTCAATGGCGGCATAAGTAGCCAACGGACCATACAAATCTTCGGTGTCGTACCAACCCCCGACGGTCAGCACGGCCGCTTGAATGTTCTTCAAGTGAGGCAAGATGTTGCGGGCTTTCCAGAACTCGTCGTAGTTGGGATGGGCTTCGAGGTCATTCCAGAATCCGATTTCGTCTTTGAAGTAACGGCGATCCACATTCTTGAGCGGACCCAAATCGAGGAAGAACTGATAGCCATCACGCGTCGGGAAATCGAACGACGGATTGTTCTCGGTCGTCGGTTTGGGACGAGCTTTACCGAACGACGCAAAGAAGTTGAAACCCATCGGCAAGACGAAGGCACCGTTGCGATGGAAATCGTCAAAGAACCAGTCGGCGATGGGAGCTTGGGGCGAAACGGCGCGCAACGCTGGATGCGAATCAATCATCCCAGCGGACGAATAAAACCCGGGGTACGAGATGCCCCACTGACCGACTCGGCCATTGTTCTGCGGCCAATTTTTGGTCAACCATTCGATCGTGTCGTACGTGTCGGTGCTCTCATCGATCGGCTCGCTGCCGCGGGCCGAAGGATTCTTGTTCGGAGCATGCGGCCGCATGTTGAGGAACTCGCCGCCGCTCATGTAACGCCCTCGAACGTCTTGAAAGACAAAGATGTATTTGTTCTTTTCAAACTCTGGGCTCGGCCCCAACCGGGTCTTGTATTGCGACAAGCCGTACGGCCCGACGCTGTACGGAGTCCGCGAGAGCAGGATCGGATAGGTGCGGCTGGTGTCGGGATGGTTGGGCGAGTAAATCGACGTGTAAAGCTCCACGCCATCCCGCATCCGAATGCGGACTTCGCTCTTGGTGTAATTGGCTCGGATGAATTCGGCCCGTTCGTCGCTTTGTGCCAACGCCACGGCGGGAAGCAACCAACAGAAGACACAGACCAACACGCGGATTCGCACGCTTCGCATAGAACTCCAATCCTTCCGTAACCTGGGGGGAAACAATGCTTGCAGTGTACATGAACGGCTCGGTCGGTTAACTTCTTTTGTTCTTCATTCTCAGCATTCCGCGCGAACCGATGAAATCCCGACCGCCCCGAGCCAAACGCACCCTGGCCGACTTTATCCAAGGGAAACCCGTCCCGGCGGCTTCCACCGAATCCGACGATCCGATCGGCTCGCCGGAGACTTACGATTTGGCAAGCGCGGAATCGCTCCTGCGATCCGCTCAGCAAGCCATCGACGATGCGTTGGCGGCCGAGGTGACCCCCATCGCCAACCCGGCGGCTCCCCGCGCACCGCAACCTCGCTCCGCAAGCCGCACTTCCAAATCGCGTTCTAACACGCAACCCAATCCTCAATCCCTTCCGGGGATGCCTGCCTCTTCCGAATCAACCGATTCGAAACCCAAAGAAGGACGCCGACGGCGCAGCTCGCCTCGGTTGGCTGATCATCCAGGCCAAAGCGAAGCGCGAACCGCTCACGCCCCTGCCGATGCGTCTGCTGCGAATCGCGAAGATACATCTCCAGCCGACATCCTTGCGCAACGCCGAGTTCAAGAATCCCGCGCCACATCGCTCGAGGAAGTCGTCGCGGAACCGAGCCCTGCCCCGGATTTGGTAGCGGCCATCGAAGCCATCCCCGAGTTTCGATCCGCAGTCGATCGCTGGATGAACCGCGATCCGATCTGTTGGGAAGGTGCATGGCTCGGCGCCATCGCCCCATTGGCAGCGGCCGCGATCCTGCGAAGTCAGCGCCCGATGCTGTTGGTCGTCGCGCACCATCAAGATGCCGAAACGGTCGCTCGCGATTTGGAGTTCTATCTCGAGCGCGATTGCCACGTGTTTCCCCCAGCATCCGACGAAGCCGAAGGCGATTCCTTGCAACAGCAAGAAGTCCTCCAGCGACTGCAAGCCCTAGCCCATCTCGATCGGGCTCGGCAATCCAATTCGACCGATGCGCTTCCCGTCGTCGTCGCCACCCTTCCTGCGCTGATGCACAGCGTGCCCAGCCCGGAACAAATGCGCCGCGATCGACGCGCCATCGCCGTTGGCAAGTCGGTCGATCTTGCGGAGTTGAAGACGTGGTTGTCTGCGTCGGGATATCGGACGACCACCAGCGTTCAGCTACCCGGCGAGTTCACTGCGCGAGGCGGTATCCTCGATGTCTTTCCCCCAGACGCGGCCGAGCCTCGGCGCATCGAATGGTTCGACGATGAAGTCGAATCGATCCGGACCTTCGATCCGATCACGCAGCGATCGATCGAACGCTTGACGCAGATCGATTTGCTCGCGGCCAACGAAGTCACGCGCGAAGAAGCCAGCCTGCTCGATTTTCTGGACGAACAATGCATGGTTCTGGTCGCAGAGTCCGGGGCTGCCATGCACCAAGCCAACGCGTTTCGCGCACGCGTCCCCTTCCCCGAGCGTTTCCGCGATCCGGTCGAGCTCTACCAGCAATTGCAGCGCTTCCCGATGGCGCAGATCTCGCAGTTGGCCTCCGATGGCTATGCCGGCGAACTGCTTCGCATTCCGATCGGCGATGTGCAGCGCATCGGTGGGGAACTGGAAAACATCCCCAAAGAGCTCGACCTCGCTTTGGGAACCGATCGCGTCGCAGCCATCGTTTGCATCAACGAAGGAGAAAAAGCCCGCATCCAAGACATCGTTCGCACCAGCCAAGCCTACGAGAGCGGTCGATTGCGGCTGGTTGTCGGATTGCTCAGCAGCGGTTTCGAACTGCCCCATGGCGGCGCCCTCATCCTCAGCGTCAATCAACTGCTGCGTCGTTCCACACTCAAACGCTCCAGCCGCAAACTCGCCTCCCGTGCGATCGATAGTTTTCTCGATCTTCGCGAAGGGGATCTGGTGGTCCATCTCTCGCATGGCATCGGTATCTACCTCGGAATGGAAATGATTCAGAAAGATGGTCAGCGCTGCGAGCACTTGACCATCGAGTTCGACGGTGGCACGAAACTCTTCGTCCCGGCGAGCAAGATCGACCTCGTGCAACGCTACGTCGGGGGGACCAAGACCCGTCCAAAGCTCGCCAAGATCGGCGGGCAAACATGGGCCCGTCAAAAGAAAGCCGCCGAGAGTGCCGTAGCCGACATGGCGGCCGATCTGCTGCAATTGCAAGCCCAACGGCGCGGACAAGTCGGCATCACCTTCAAGCCCGATTCGGTTTGGCAACAGCAATTCGAAGCCTCGTTTCCCTACGAAGAAACCCCCGATCAACTCACCGCCATCGCGGCCACGAAAAAGGACATGGTCTCTTCGCGCCCGATGGAACGGCTGATCTGCGGCGACGTTGGATTCGGAAAGACCGAGGTCGCCATGCGAGCCGCCTTCAAAGCAGTCGAAAGCGGCTATCAAGTCGCCGTGCTGGTGCCCACCACGGTGCTGGCAGAACAGCATTACAAATCGTTTCGCCAGAGAATGGGGGAGTTCCCGTTCGAGATCGCCAAACTCAATCGGTTTGAATCCAACGCCGAACAAAGGGAAACCACCCGCCGCATCGCCAAAGGAAGCGTCGACATCGTGGTGGGCACGCATCGCATCGCCTCGGCCGATGTGCAATTCTTCAACCTCGGACTGCTGATCATCGACGAAGAACAAAAGTTCGGCGTGGAGTTGAAGGAACGGCTCAAGCAACGCGCATCGCAAGTCGACGTGCTGACGTTGTCCGCGACCCCCATCCCGCGCACGCTCCACATGTCGTTGGTCGGCATCCGCGACATTTCAAACTTGGAGACCGCTCCCGAGGAACGGATGTCGGTCGAGACGCGCGTCGTCCGATGGAACGATGCGTTGATCCGCAATGCCATCCTCCGCGAACTCAATCGCGACGGGCAGATCTTCTTTGTGCACAATCGCATCGAAGACATGCACACCGTCGCTTCGAAGCTGCAACGCATCGCTCCCGAAGCCCGGATCGTCATCGGGCATGGTCAGATGGAGGAAGGTGCGTTGGAACAAGTCATGCTCGACTTCATCGAACACCGAGCCGATATCTTGCTCTCGACCACCATCATCGAAAGCGGGTTGGATATCCCCAATGCCAACACGATCTTTGTCGACGAAGCCGACCGCTATGGGCTGTCCGAACTGCATCAATTGCGAGGTCGCGTCGGCCGCTATCGGCATCAAGCCCACTGCTATCTGCTCGTCGATCGCAACAAACACCTCAATCCCGATGCTGCCCGGCGACTGCACGCCATCGAAGAGTTCTCGCAACTGGGAGCGGGATTTGGGATCGCCATGCGCGATCTCGAGATCCGGGGCGCTGGCAATCTGCTCGGCACACAACAAAGTGGACATATCGCAGCTGTCGGGTATGAACTCTATTGCCAGTTGCTCGACGCGGCTGTCCGGCAGCTGACGCGTCAACCGCCCAAACTGTCCCTCGATGTCGAAATCAATCTGCCCATCGAAGCATATCTGCCGACTGACTACATCGCTGACATGCGCCAAAAGATCGATGTCTACCGACGCATTAGCCGATTGGCCGATGTGCAAGCCGTCGCGGATATGCGGACGGAGATGTCCGACCGATTCGGTCCCCTGCCCCCCCCAGTTGCGCGTTTGCTGGAGCTGGCAGAGCTCAAGATGGACGCAGCCCTATGGTCGATCCGCGCGATCTCCATCCACGAAAACTATCTCAGCTTTCAAACGACCGACCCCAAACGCATCCAACAACTGGCCGATCGACACGGCAACCGATTGCGAATCGTCGACCGCGATTCCGCCTTCTGGCCGTTGTGGGAGTCGAAGTTTCACGAGCCGGCTGTTGCTTCCCCCCGTTCGCTTGCGATGAAACTCTCCAGCCAGAAAAACTCTGCCCAGAAAAGCACCCCCCAGAAGAACGATGCAGAGAAAACGCTCACCGATGCCGAACGTTTGAGCAAGATCGATTTGCTAGCGGAGTTAAGAACCATCTTGCGTTGGTAAGGCCTCGTCCGCTATTTCTTCCATACGTGAAAAATCGCCCGGTTTTCACAAGGACGAATCTCAAGGTGTGGACGTTTCGCGCGCAGAACTGCGCGCTGCAAGAACGCCGAACCGAATCACTTCCCTTGGAAGCGATCCAAGGTTACGAACAACACGGCAAGGGATGCCAATATGAGAATGGGGATCGCTACCAATCAATTGGGTTGCGCCGCATGGACCGTCGCCATCGCTATCCACGCGATCGCTTGCCCATGTTGGTTCGCATCGCCCGCTCGCGCGCAGACGTTGCCCCCAACCCGCACGACGCCAACCACCGGATTCGATGCGACGCCCGCGCAAAGCACCCCGGCTGGCCTTCCCGGTGGCAATCCGTCTTTGCAACAACCGGTGTATGTCTCCGAGCGCAGCGATGCCGTCGGTGCCAATCTGTCGGGAACCGCGGAGAGCATCGCGGTCCCCAGAGTCACCGAGCCCAGTTGGGAGGAAGCCCCCATCGGCATGTTCGACGAACAGCGCGCGCTCGAGTCCCCTCCGATTCCTGTCGGCGAGCGCTTTGAAGCGGCTACCGTCATCGCTGTCGTTGGCGACGAACGCATTCTGATCGGTGATCTGCTCGATCCCAAAAAAGTCACCCCGCAGATGGTGGCATCCCGCGAGTTCGAACTGGCCCTTCGCAAAATCCTCGTCAAAACGATCGAAACCAAGTGCCTGGCACAGCACTTCTTCACTCTGCAGTCCTCCGGCAAACCCAAAAAAGAACGGGAAGAGATCCGCATGAAGATCTCCTCCAAGACCGCCGAAATGTTTAAGACTCGGGTTCTCCCGGATCAAATCAAGCGAGCCAAATGCGAATCGGAACTAGAGTTCATTGAAGTGATCGAAAAGAGCGGAACAAGCTTGCCCGCTATGCTGCGCTCCTGGTCGGAGCAGATGTGGGCCGAACAAGCCCTTCGCGAAGGCGTCAAAGAAAAGCAAACCGTAGAACTGCACGAAATGCAGGACTGGTACGACTCGCACAGCGACGATTGGAATAAACCTGCCCGAGTGCGCTTTCAGATCATGTCGGCGATGTTCAAGAAGTATTCGTCTCGCGATGCCGCCTACGCTGCCATCGCCGATATGGGCAATCAAGTCTTTCTAGGCGGTGCCAGTTTCGATGCGATCGCCAGGGCCAAGTCATCGGGCTTCAACGCCAGCGAAGGTGGCCATTTCGACTGGACGCGACGCGGCTCCCTCAAGAGCAAAGTCATCGAAGAAGCCGCCTTCTCGATGGAACTGCAAGCCTTGAGCACCATCCTCGAAGACGAGGACGGATTGCACATTATCAAGGTCTTGGAACGCGAACCCGACTATCGCATGACGTTCCAACAGGCCCAAGCAGAAATCCGCAAAGCGGTCGCCAAGGCCAAAAAGGATCAGGAGAAACAGGATTACATCAAAAAGGTCCGAGAGATGACTCCGATCTGGACCAAATGGCCCGAGGATATCCCAGGCTCGCGCAAGCTGGATGAAATCCTCTAGCAGCTACTTGTGAACAAAGCGTGGGGATCCACCACGAAAAACACGAAAGACACGAAAAGGGAAACCACTGACCAGACGCCCATACTCTGGTTCTGATGTGGATCCACCTAACAGATCGAATCACCCACGGTTACGACCCTTCTTGTTTGCCTTTCCAATCGGCTGCTTTTTTCGTGTGATTGGTGTATTTCGTGGTTCCTGTCCCATTCACGGTTCCCCCGCGGGCGCGTGGATGCGAAAGGCCGCTACTGCTTCTCCGGCTCAGCGGTACCTGACTTCGGACTCGCAGCGGCCGCTTGCGAGGATACCGTCACCGTTTTTAGGTTGTCGTCGGTCATGCGATCGATGAGCAAATTGCGTGGGTCGACAACTGCTTGATACGGCAACTCATCCACGACGAACTCCACGTCGTGTTCGCCCGACGTGAGTTGCAGACGCTTGCGATACAACAGTTTGCCATAGCGGTTCCCCTTCTCGGGTTTGGCAAACGCTCCCACTTCAATCCAGTCATCCATCGGAACCTCGGATTCGGTGCCTTTGGCATCGGCTTTGAACTTCTGGCACAGCACCTTGATTTGAACGAGGTACTTGTTGTCTGCTTGCAGCGTGGCTTTGGCCTCCAGGGTGCGGTTGCCGAAAAGGGTGATGTCTTCGAACAAATCCTGAATCAGATAATGCAACTCGGGGGGCGTTTGCGCCTTGAGTCGATCGACCAAGACATACGCGTTCGGGTACGGAGGGCCTTGGTAAGCGTATTTCTCGACGACCTCCTTGAGCGCGGCGTTGATGCGATCCTCGCCGATCATTTCGGCTAGGTAGAACAGCGCCACACTTCCCTTGCGGTAGTGAATGTAGCCTTGGCTCAAATCGACGTTCATCAAGGGGCGTTCTTTGATCTGCTCGATACCGCGAGATCGCAAGTAGTTGTCCATCTCGTACCGGAGGAATTTGTGCATCATGTCATCGCCATACTTGCGGCGCATGATCATCAGCGCCGTGTATTGGGCCATCGTTTCCGAGAGGAGCGTGGCGCCTTCCATACGAGCCCCGATGACCTGGTGCGCCCACCATTGGTGCGCCATTTCGTGGGCGACGATGTAGGTCACCATGTCGATGTCATCGGGTTTTTCGAGTTTGGCGATGAAGCCCATCGACTCCGAGTAGGGCATCGTTCCGGGAAATGCCTGAGCGAAGTCGTCGATGCGAGGAAACTCGATGATGCGAGCTTGTTTGTGTCGGTAGGGACCGAAGTTCTTGGTGCAGTACTCCAGCGTATCCGCGATGGCGCTCGACATCTTCGGCACGTTCCAGGAATGCTCGGGATGGTAATAGACTTCGGTATCCACGTCGCCGACCTTACCTCGTTCCACAGCATACTTGGCCGAGATGAACGAGTAGAAGTTGAGCGAGGGATGATCGAGGCGGTAATGGAAGTACGCCCGGCCGTTCTCGTCCCATCGCTTGATCAGCGATCCGGGTGCCACGGCGATCTGATCGCTCGATGTGCTGATGACGGTCTCGACGTCGACCCAATCGGAATCCTGGGAAATGTATTGAAACTGGCACGCGTCCGAGCACTCGCGGGTCAAGGGCGGGATCGACTCGATGGCGGGCAGTCCCAAGGCCTTGCGGCGTTGCGGCGTGATGACGCGACGGTCCGGATTGAACCCGAACGACGGTGCGATGCCGTTGTTGAAGAAGGTGCCGTTCTGGACAATCTGTTCCAGGGAGACTTGATTCTCGATTCCACGCGTCTGGGTTTTCATCGTGTACGTCATCTCCAGCGACTGCTGCGGTTCCAGCGGCGGGGAGAGTTGGTAGGTGCGGACGTTCAGACGCGAGTCGTCGTTGGTCAACGTGGCCGTCGGGATATCGATCTCAGTGAGAAAGCTTCGCGTGGTGTTGACGTACAACGTATCGATCGGCGCGGAGGCTTTGTTCACGATCGTTTGCTTGGCTCGCAATTCCATGTTGCGAGTTTCCGGAAAGATATCGATCTCGTAGCGGATCGCAGTGATCTTGGGTTGAGAGGTCGAAGCGATCGTCTGGTACTTCTTCTCATATTCGACTTGCCTGCGTTCTAGTTCCGCCGATCCGGTCATCGTGTTAAGGATCTGCGTGTTGTAGAACAGCCAGCCACCCAGCGCGAGGGCAGCGAGCCCAGCGGACGCCACGAATCCGCGAGAAAGGGCTGTCTGGCCCTTGAGCCCATTGGCCAGTCGCGACTTCAAGTTCATTGCGACCCCGCGGTGCATCAAGATTGAGGTGAGCCACACGAGCACGAGCGATACCGCGCCCCAGTAGGCAGCGAACCACCACATGCCCTGCACATATGGCGCGAACCCAAACATGTCCGAGTAGACGTGGCGAGGCATCGCTCCAAATCGCCACAGCAGCGATTCCCAACGCAGGCCTTGCCATAGAAACGCGTTGAGGACCAGGAACAAAACGAACAATGCATAGCCCACGTATTTGTTCGGTGCCAAGGTATGCGAAAGCAATCCAGCGACGATCAAAAACAGAAACCGCGTTCCTTGGATCAACACGATCTCTTCGAAATAGACGTTCATCTGAAAGCGTGTGTAGCCTTGCGTCCACTGATAGAAGACGCCGATGGCGATCCCGAGCAGGAGGATGCTCAGAACGCAAAGAACCATGGTCACCAATCGTGAAACGGCAAAGACGCTATTGGGCGTCGGTGTGGCTCCCACGATTTCATGGATGCGGCTGTCGCGATCGCGCCACACCAACACGCCACAAAAGTAGGTGATGATAGCGATTGGAAAAATCACCAGCGAACCGGTGATGCGATCCACCATCTTGTAGGTAACCGGGAACGAAGTGTTGCCGAAGATCTCATTGCCACCCAGGAACAACCCTGCAGACGTATTGAGAATGGCGAAGCAAAGGATGACTAGATAAGTGGGGCTGCCCAGGATGTTGGCGGTGTCGGACCAAACCGTGGAAATGAATTGCGACGCCCAACTCGGTTCGGGCGTGCGGGTTGGCAGCCCTGCCCCAGGCTTCATGGATGCAACTTGCCATGGATCCTCCGAATCCTTGGAAACGAGTTCTCGCTTGGCTTTCCGCCGTCCCTTGGCCCGGGTTTCGAAGGAAAAGCACCAGCCCGCCAACACAAAAATCATCGCCGAAATCGCTAGCCAGAGCGCGCGATTGGCGATCAAAAGTCCCGTCAGCGGCACCGGCAACGTGTTGCGCTCTTCCAGCGTCCAATACTTGGTGGCTACACCGTAGGCGCTGGCTCCGAACGGATCGATCATGCACGCGAGGGTCTCGTAGTCGAGCGACCGAGCAAAGGTGTCGGAAATGCCGAACCCGATCAACAGCAGCAATACCCCCAAAAACGAATACAACGTGTTGCGGGTCACCGTGGCAATCGCAAACACGACCGCTCCAAACAGCAGCGTATTCGGGATCGCGAACACTAGGAACGGCAACACATGGTCCCACAAACGAAACGGTCCCCAACGCTCGTCATCCGAGAGATTGAACAGTCGCCCCAACAAAATACCCAGAGTGATTCCCAAGCACGGCAAAACCGCGATCAACGTTGCCCCTGTGAAGCGGCCGCCTAGAAACCCCCATTTGCGCAGCGGTTTGCTAAAGAGAATGTCCCCCATCTTGGAACTCGTCTCGCGCGATGCGGACGAATCGTAGATCGCGGCAGCCATAAAGCACGTTAGCACCGAGGCGCTGGCATACCACAAAGCCACGGTGAACGGCGAATTCTTGTGCGCGTTCCCCAGCGGTCCGCCGACTTGAACGAACGAAGATCCCGATGCAAAGGCGAACAGCACGGTCATGACCAACAAGAAGATGTAGATCATCCAGCCGCGCAGCCAGTAAAACAATTCGAAGCGAAAGAACTCTCGAAACATGGTGAACCTGCGGAGCGAAAGAGAAGTGTGTGCGTTGCGAGCGAGTCGCCGTGCTGGCGGCGAGCGCCTTGGGAGCTAGTCCGGGGATAGGAACCGTTGACGCGATTGGAGCGGACGTTCCAGTTAAGCTTGCGAAAGATGCGAGAAGAAGACATCTTCCAAATCGGGCTCCGCCGGGCGAAACCCATTGCCCGGATCGCTCTCGCTGTAGATGCGGACCAAGGGGCTACCCGCCACGAGCTTGGTGGATAGGATGCGATGCTCCCAGGGGCGAGTCGCTAGTTCTTGCTTGCTCATCGATCGCGCCCATACCCGGCCGCTCAGCGCGTTTTCGCCGTCGCTGGGGGCTCCGGAAAAGAGCACGCGTCCATGGTGAATGATCGCCATGTGGGTGCAGAGCTCTTTGACGTCTTGAACGATGTGGGTCGAGAGAATGACGATGATGCTCTCGCCTACTTCGGCCAAGAGGTTGTAGAAGCGATTCCGCTCGCCCGGGTCGAGCCCGGCGGTCGGCTCATCCACGATCAACAACTGAGGATCTCCGAGAAGGGCTTGCGCGATCCCAAAGCGCTGCCGCATCCCTCCCGAATACGTCGAGACTGGTTTCTTGCGAACATCGCTGAGATTCACTCGCTCCAGCAAAAACTCAACCACATCGCGCCGATCGCGAGGATCGGTTCCGACTCCCTTGAGGGTGGCCAAGTGGGTCAGCAAGGCGACGGCGCTGGTGCGTGGATACACGCCGAACTCTTGAGGCAAGTAGCCAAGGATTTTGCGAACGCTGGTCTTGTCGTTCAAAACATCGATTTCCCCCAATCGCACCCGCCCCGAATCGGCCGTTTGCAACGTCGCAACCGTTCGCATGAGGGTCGATTTTCCCGCTCCGTTGGGTCCTAGCAGTCCGAACATGCCTTTGGGGATGGTCAAGGAAACGTTGTCGAGCGCACGAACGCCCCCAGGGTACGTTTTGCTTAGGTTTTCGATGATTAAGGACATGTTGTGTGTTGCTGAAAAGGATTCGAAATAGGCTGCGGGAATAGCCATGCCCCAGATAGTCACATCTGGCACGCAGGCACCTCAGAATTTCGCTGGGCTGGCTAGAATCTTGGAGGATTCTACAAGGAACCCCCGAATCGCGCGGCCCACCACGAGCGTTATCATGTTCGGGGCTCAACCCGTTCATCCCGATCCGCAACCCTGGGGCCCGTCGACCGCTCTCAAGAACGCTCATGGCAAAAAAGAAATCGCCCGGAAAGTCCAGGAAGGGAACCTTTCGCCGTCGCTCGAAACCAGGGGACGCCCCAGGATTGATCCTGGTCGACCCCAACGCATCGCCCACCCGCATCCATGTGATCGGCATCGGCGGCGAGCATGTGACTGAGGTCGACTTGCACGACGTTCACGAACTGCATGCAATCCTTCGCTCCAACCCGAAAGTCTGGATCGATGTGGTCGGGCTCGGCAGCCAAGCAATCTTGCAGTCGATCGCCAACATCCTCGGCCTCCATCCCTTGGCCATGGAAGATGTGGTCAACGTCCACCAACGGGCCAAATGCGAAGATTACGACGACACGGTCTTTGTCATCGCACGCATGGTCGATGGCGATGACCCCACCGTCACCGAACAACTCTCGATGTTCCTCAAAGGCAATGTCCTGGTCAGTTTTCAAGAACGCCCCGGCGACTGCTGGGAGCCACTGCGGCATCGCATCCGGCAAAAGAAAGGCCGCATTCACGAAGAGCACCTCGATTACCTGCTCTACAGCATGCTCGATGCGGTCATCGATAGCTATTTCCCAGTGATCGAATCGGTCGTTGAACAAGTCGATGCGCTGGAGTTGCAAATCAGCGACCACTTCGATCACGATCAGATGCACAGCATCCACGAGCTTCGGTCCAACTTGCTGTCGCTCCGACGCTCCATCCGCCCCCACCGCGAGATGATCAACGAACTGGTGCGAGACTCGATCTCAGGCATCCGCCCCGAAACGCGTATCCACCTTCGGGACTGCTACGACCACGTCATCCAAGTCATCGACACGGTCGACACCTACCGCGAAGTCACATCCGATCTCCGCGACTTCTACTTGTCGAGCGTCAGCAACAGCATGAATGAAATCATGAAAGTGTTGACGATCATCTCGACCATCTTCATTCCGCTGTCGTTCATCGCCGGTGTGTATGGGATGAACTTTGATTACGACGCATCCCCTTGGAACATGCCGGAGACGAAGTGGAAGTTCGGTTACCAGTTCTCGCTGTTGCTGATGGCGCTGGTAGCCGGCGGATTACTGATTTACTTCCGTCGAAGACGCTGGATTTGATGCCATCTCCAGTCGGCGGATGCGAATCCGATTGCCGGCCGCTTGCGGTGTGGCTTCGAATTTGTACTGCTCGATCGCCGCATTCGTGTCGTGAAGCGTTTCGTAGTTGCGCCCCAACAAGTAGTGGGCTTGCGCATGCCAGCGATCGGTTCCCTTGAAGTCCAACAACCGCTTGCTCAACCAATCGATAGCCACCTCGGGCTCTCCGAGTTCGGTCTTGGCCATCGCGAGAAAAATCCCGATGTCGAACTTGGACTTGCGAAAGAAGTTTTGCGCCATGGTGACTCGGGCTTCAAACGCTTCCATCGGTTCATTGGGACGCTTGATCACCCCAAAGCTCTTTTGCAAATCCCGGTCGTAGAGCAATTCCTTGAGCGTTTGCTCATCCACGCGGAAATCCATGTACGTGCGAAGGGCTCCCAACGCATCGATCGTGCTGTCGAACTGCCCCTTGAAATGCAACATCCGAGCGCGGCTGATGGGAGTGTCGGTGATGAAGATCCCGAATCGCTCCATGTACCCCATGGAGAATGGAGACATGTCATCGAGCCGCTTTCGGACCGCCATGTTGTAAACGTTGGCCAACCACGGAACATTCCATAGCCGGACTTGCAACTTCGGATCGATACCCAGCAACCGCTTCTCCACCGCATCGGCATCCAGACTCAATCGCTGTCGGTTCTCCCCGGTCAGCGATCGCTCGAGCGTGTACATCGTGCGACCGACGGCGAACGGTTCGGCATCGATCAATGCGATGAGGGTGCTCAAGTCCTTCTGCTCGACGGGGTACTCAAAACGACCGGGCAACTTGGCTCGACGCAATACGTTCGGATCGGAGCGCGTTTGAGAAAGGGTCGCGATGCCCGGGCCGTTCGGGTTGGGCATCGGCAATCCCCATCGGGGCTCGAACAAATAGATTTCATCGCCGATCGGGACTCCCAAGCACCACAATCGCAGTACCGAGTTCTCGGTCGCACCGCTCAAACTCGGCAACGCCAGCACACATGTATCGATGCCTTGCGAGAAGCAAAGCTGCGAGAACAGGCGAGCCCGTTCCCACGCATCGCCCCGCGCGAACATCGCGGTTTGCCATGGAAGCTGGCGGTAGACCAACGCGGAATCCGACAGCGGCAGATCGGGATTGGTTACCAACCGCTCTACATCCTCCGAGCTTCCCTCCACCGCAACGTTGCAAACCGTCCAATCAAAGAGTTTCAATGCCGATTCGAGCTTGGCTCCTTCTTCGCTGGAGAGGACCTTCTTTTGCGCTTCCATCCAGTCGCGAAAGAGTTGATCTCGATACGGTCGCTCGAGCACCCATTGCGTGATCTGTCGCATGAGTTGGCACTGCAGCATGTACTCGCACTCGGGTTCGGCAAACTCGAGCTTGTTGGTCCGCTCTGCGAAATCGGTGGTTCGCATCGACGCTGGAATGGAATCGAGCAATCCCGAAGGCTTCCAGTCGGGTGGGTTGGTCACGCTCTTGGACCATGTGTTGAGCTGGTAGTTGATCTCTTGGATGGCCGCGGTCCGATCCAATCGAATCAATTGAGGGAGGTAGCGAAAGGCTTCGCGCAAAGAATCCCGATTCTCTTTGGGCTTGGACCCCTCGGTTTGAATCTCTTCAAACTCCCGTTGCTTGGGATCGACACAGCCACCCATCGACCACGCGACGCATCCGCACAGCAGCATCCACCACCCGCTGCGCTTCGATGCGGTGGGACGATGGATCGAAACGGTCGGGTCGCAGTGTCCCTCGGACGAGCTGCCAGGGAGTAAGCCATCGACGCGTGCGGTTGTGGAATGCTGCATGGTTGGAAACTGGATAAGGACGAATCGCAAAGCTGCTGGCGAATCCATGCGGCCTCGGCGAGCCTCGCCGCGCGAAACGCTTTTGAAACGCATGCGCTGAGGGATGCCAACAGGATTTCGCCGCATCTTTAGCCTGCGAAGCCATGCCGGCTGGTCAAGGCGAATCGATGAGTCAAACGACAACGCCGCAGGTGGCTGGGCCATCCCGCGGCGTTAGGGTTCTTAGGTCGCTAATTAGCGATTACGAGATCCAGTCGACGGCGGTTCGCCAAATCCGATGGACCCGTTCCAAAACCAACGGAAATCGATCCAACGGAACCATGTTGGGACCGTCGCTCGGACTGCGGTCCGGGTCGGGATGGGTCTCGAAAAACATCCCGTCCACCCCCATGGCTGCCGCCGCACGGGCTAGCGGCTCCACCATGGCTCGATTCCCCCCGGTGCTGCCTCCCATCCCCCCTGGCTGCTGCACCGACTGGGTGGCATCGAAAATCACCGGCACGCCCAGCCCTCGCATTTGCGGCAGGGCGGTCATATCGTTGACCAATCGGCCATAACCAAAAAACGTCCCGCGCTCGCACAGCATGACTCCGCCAGGCCCGGCGGCTCGCGTCTTCTCGACGACGTACTTCATGTCCGAAGGTGCCATGAACTGCCCCTTCTTCACATTCAACGGCCGACCGGTGCCGGCGCAGGCGACCAACAAATCGGTCTGCCGAGCGAGGAAGGCCGGGATCTGAAGCAGATCGCAAACTTGGGCTGCCGCGGCCGCTTGTTCGGGCAAATGGATGTCGGTCGTGACCGGACATCCCAATCGCCGCTTCACTTGCGAGAGGACTTCGAGCCCATCCTCGATTCCTGGCCCGCGAAAGCTTGCGCCGCTGGTGCGGTTGGCTTTGTCGAAAGAAGCCTTGAAGACATATCCGATGCCGAGCCGCTCGCAGGTCGCGGCCACGCTTTCACCGATCTTCAAACACAGCTCGAGCGACTCGATGACGCACGGCCCGGCGATCAACAGCATGCGATCGCGCCGACCGCACACCAAGTTCCCGATGGTGACGGCCGCTACGCGCGGGTCGCTTCCGAACGCTCCGCTTTCATCGCTGCCGTTGGCCACTCCTGAGTGTCCTGGGTTTGACGTCATGAATCTCCTCCTGAACTTCGTGCCATCGGACTCGCGGAACGGTGCGGAGGACAACGCCATGCGCTGCCCTCACGGGTCGCTTAGATTGGACGGCATCAGCCCGTCATGCCGCCGTCCACGGTCAATGTCTGCCCGGTGACATAGCTCGCGGCCGGGCTGGCCAAGAATAGCACGCATGCAGCCACATCGTCGGCGGTCCCGAGGCGGTTGGCTGGAACGCGCTTCTTGACTTCGTCGAGGATGCCATCGCCGAGGGCTTTGGTCATGTCGCTTTCGATGAAGCCAGGAGCGACCGCGTTGGCTGTGATCTTGCGTTTGGCCAATTCCTTGGACAGCGAACGCGTGAAGCCGATCATCCCGGCCTTGGTGGCGGAGTAGTTGGTTTGGCCGGCGTTGCCGATCAAGCCCGAGACGCTCGACATGTTGATGATCCGGCCGTAGCGCTGACCCATCATGATCCGCACGGCGGCGCGGCAGCAGAGGAAGCAACTGGTCAAGTTGGCGGCGATGATCTCGTCCCACTGGGCATCGGACATGCGAGGCAACAGCGTATCGCGCGTGATGCCGGCGTTGTTGACCAGAATATCCAACCGCTTGTAATCGATCTCGACGATCTCAAAGAGCTTTTCGACAGCGGCTCGATCAGTCATGTCGCATGCGATCGCAACGGCATCCCCGCCAGCAGCACGGATGGTAGCCACTGTCCCTTCGAGCTTCTCTGCGTTGCGCGCGACGCACAGGACTTTGGCTCCGTTTTCGGCCAATCGAATGGCGACGGCTTGACCGAGACCTTGCGATGCCCCGGTGACCAAGGCGACTTGACCCTGCAACGGAACGGACAAACCAAGAGGTGTGGACATGAGGGGAACTCTCTCTCCGTAGGAATTAGGAACAATCGGAAACCTCGAGCGGTCCGAGCGCGATGCGATGGCGCTCGATCCTCGCGAGATCAGTCACCGAACGCTTCGCATGGCAGCTTGCGATCGGTGCGTTTGAGGGTACCGGTCAACACGCGGCCGGTCCCGATTTCATAACACTGCTCGACACCCAAGGCGATCAGTTGCCGGAGTGAACTCTCCCACAACACCGGGGAAACGAGTTGTTGCGTGAGCAGTTGGACAAACTCCGCGGCCGCCGTGTGGGGAGCCGCGTCGACATTGGAGATCAAAGGAATGCGCGCATCGACGACCGATGCGGTGGCCAAGGCGGATTGCAATGCGGCGACCGCAGGTTGCATGATGGCGGTGTGGAAAGCGCCCGCCACGCTGAGCCGTACGAACTTGGCACCCGCTTCCGAAGCAGCACCTTCGGCTGCGGCCAACGAGGCGATCTGGCCGGAGATGGCGATGTTGCCGGGACACAGAAGATTGGCGACTTGTAAAATCTCGCCGTCGACGCGGGCGCGTTCGCACAACGCTTCGACCGCATCGCGTTCCAGGCCCAATACACTCGCCATCCCGCTGGGGATGGAGCTCGCGGCGTCTTGCATGGCGCGGCCGCGGGCGGCTACCAACCGGACTCCATCTTCAAAGCCGATGACGCCGGCGGCATACAAGGCGCTGTATTCGCCGAGGCTCAATCCCGCGACGGCCACGACATCGGCTGCGATCTCGGGGCGCTGTTGCAAGAAGTCGGCCAGACTGGCCACGCTGTGCACGAACAATGCGGGCTGGCTGTGGCAGGTCAAATGCAATTGGGTGTCGGGGCCCTTGAGGCACAGCTCGGCCAAATCGTATCCGAGGATGCCGGAGGCGATGGCGAACAGTTCGCGAGCCCGCTCGCTGCGCGCGAGCAAGCCGCTTCCCATTCCAACCGTTTGGGCACCTTGGCCCGGGAACAACAGAGCAATCTTGGGCACTCGATCTCTCCTCAACG
>JBKCUI010000007.1:0-11922 GCA_046318495.1 Pirellula sp.
GGCCTACTTGGTGTATCGCTTCCTAAGCGAATGGTTGCGGCCTGAGGCGAGGATCCTGTTCGAGCTGACCGCCTATCAGCTCGCGTCGATCGTATTGTTGATCGTGCTGGCGGTGCTGTGGTGGGCGGATGGCCGCGATGCTGCCGACCCACGATCGAGCCAGCAATCGTCCGCCTAGTGAAACTCGCGCCGGCGCATCCATCGGAGGCGCAAAAGAAAAACGCACGCAGAGCATGGCTCCACGTGCGTTGGAATGGTTTGGACATGGGTACGGTGGGTACCCGAAATCGCAGTCGGGATTACAGGTCGTAACCGGCGCGGTACTTGGGTCGGATCATGGCATCGAACTTGTCGGTGCCCTTGATCTTCAAGTTCGCCGCATCCCATTCGAGCTTGTCGCTGCTGACTTGTTGCCCGTCGGCTTTGGCTTCGCCAGCGGCCCAAACGGCCAAGTTGCCCAGCAGGATCACTTCGGTGAGTTTGCCTGCGTAGTTGTTGAAGTTCGACCATGTCGGCTTGCCGGTCTTGATCGCGGTTGCGAATTCGCGGAAGTGGCCGGGGCTGCGTTCGAAGTCGACTTCTTTGTCTTCGACGCCGGTGAAGAAGCACTCGGCGCCGTAATCGTTGGGCGAGTACATCTTGCCTTTCTCACCGAGGATGAGCAAGCCGCTGTCGCTGCGTTGACGGCCATCGAGCATGGCTGGGTCCACCTTGTTCCCACCGTCATACCAAATCATCTTGAGCGGTGGTCGATTGGCGGTCGCTGCGAACTCGAAGACGATCTTCGACGATGCAGGGAAGGTTTCTTGATTGTGGCCGGTCGTGGTGGCTTGCACGCTGATCGGGTTGGTCAGTTCGCAGCCTGCGAAAGCGACGTTGAGGGTATGGCAAGCCATATCCCCTAGCGCGCCGGTGCCAAACGCCCAGAAACCGCGCCACTTGAATGGATGGTAAGCGGCGTTGTAGGGACGCATATCGACAGGGCCGATGAACTCATCCCAGTGCAGGTTGGCTGGAACAGGTTGCTCAGCGGGGCGGGGAATGCCTTGTGGCCACACCGGACGGTTGGTCCATACGTGGATTTCCTTGACGTTTCCGAGGATGCCCGACTTGAGCTTGGCTGCGGCAGATCGCAGTCCTGGTTGCTCGGAGCCTTGATTGCCCATCTGCGTGGCGACTTTGGACTGAGCTGCCAATTCTGCGAGACGACGGGCTTCCCAAATGGTGCGCGTCAATGGCTTTTGGGTGTAGCAAGCTTTGCCCAGGCGCAGCGCCATCGCCGTGGCCACAGCGTGGGTATGGTCGGGCGTGCTCACAGTGACGGCGTCGATCTCTTTGCCGACCTTGTCGAAGAGCTTGCGGTAGTCGTTGAAGACTTGTGCGTCTTCGAAGTCCTCGTCCTTCTTGCGTTCGGCGATGGTGTTGTCATCCACATCGCAGATCGCAACGATCCGGCCGTTGTTGGCTGCGTCCTTGGAGTCGCTCGAACCCTTTCCACCCACCCCGATGCAAGCGAATCGGATTTCTTCGAGAGCGGAACGGCTTTCTTTGGCAGAAACGCCACCTGCAACCCAATAGCCTGCGCTGACCGCGGCGGTCGACTGCAGAAAACGACGACGATTTGTGTTCTTCATGGTTACTCAACGTGGAAGTGGAAAGGATCAACGTGCTGGAGCGAGGATCGAACCAGCGAGGCAGGAAGCGTTAACCTACACCAGAGTTTCAGGGAATTCAATTTGTAGGGGTAGCACGGAAGCTATCGAATCCGCGAACTTTTCCCGGCGAACCATCGATTCCCCTTTGCTTTTGCGACATTCTCGCGAAAAAGTGTTTGCCCGACGGCAAGCAGGCCGATGGTGAAGTTCGTGCGTTTGGAGGGAGCCGACACATCTGCATGGACGCAGGCCTCTGGTCCCTATTGTCGGGGTAGATTTTCGAGATGTTCAACCCATCCTCCATGTGGCGAGCCTTTTTCTGCGGCGTCGGGATCGTCCTGATCATCCTTGGACTCGAGTGCATGGTCATCGATAGCGCCGTCCTCGTCTCGGGTGTTGCCGAAGATCCAGCGGCAGCCCAAAACCAACCCAATTGGTTCAACTCGGCGGCGCCTGCGCCAACGGGCCGCACGTTCAAGCCGACCGAGTGGTTCCCCTGGGCGATGTTGGCATCCGGCTCGATCGTCTCGCTCTACTCGGTATCGCTCCGCTCCAATGCGGGCTGATCCTGTTTGCGGCAACCGCACTCCGTCAGTTCGCTTTGGGACCGATTGCTTTTGCAGCTCGATTTATTTCGGCTGCTAGATTTACTTCGGTTGCTCGATGACCAGTTCGCTGTTGATCCGATCGACCGGTACGTTTTGCTCCGTCCCGTCGGGCCATCGAATCGAGATCGATTGAGGGGTGCGATCCCCCAATCCGAACGTCGCGGCCAATTCGCATTGCGATAGATAGCTGCGAGTTGGAGTGATGCATCGGCTCATCTTTTCGTCCTCGCCCAACCGCAGCGTGACCATCGCTCCGATGGCTCCGGTGTTGTGCTTGTCGCGAAGCTTGACGCGCAACCATCCGTTCTTGGTGGATTGATCGTTGCGCAGCAACCGAGCGCGACCGCCGTTGGCCGTCAGCAGCACATCGAGATCACCGTCGCCATCGATATCGGCATACGCGGAAGCTCGTCCAACCATCGGCTTCTGAAAGTCGCTGCCGGTCTTCTCGGCATTGAGAGCCACCCACGGACGCAACTGTTTCTTGCCCGCGTTCCAGAACAGTTGCGGTGGCTGTTCGTACTGTTGGGTCGGATAGACCTTTTGAATTTCGGGCTCCAAGTGCCCGTTCGCGCACAAGATATCCAACCGCCCATCCAAATCGAAGTCTGCAAAGAAGACTCCGAAGGTCAATCGAAGTCGGGTTTCCGGTCCAAAGCCAGTCGTGGGAGCGATGTCGGTGAAGCTCGGCTTCAAACCATCGCTCAAGTAGAGATTGCACGGTTCGTTGGCGAAGTTGCCGATGACGATGCCGCAGCAATCGTCGTTTCGAAAGTTCCCCACGTCGATTCCCATCGCACCGGTGGCTTGACCATCGCGCGTCAGGGCCACGCTCATGGGGATGGCTTGGTCTTCAAACGTGCCATCCTTTTGATTGACAAACAGGAACTTCTTGACCGTATCGTTGGCGACGCAAACATCGGGCCATCCATCGTGGTTGGCATCGAGCATGGCGATCCCCAAGGATTTGGCTTCGGGCACCTTGGTCGCGGCGTTCAAGATGTGCAGCCCCGCTTTGGCTCCCACTTCGGTGAACGACCCGCCATCGTTGTGATACAGATACAGGTGCACACCGTCGAAGTTGGTCGGTTGTCCATAGGCTCGCTCCATGCCGACCAGGGTCGATGCCAACGACAAGTCGATTTCGCGAGTCCACGCGACGTAATTGCCCACGATCAAGTCGAGCTTGCCATCGCGGTCATAATCGAACCACATGGCAGGGCAACTCCATTGCTTCTCGACTCCGCCCACCCCTGCGGCCTCGGTGACGTCTTCAAACTTGCCTTGCACATTGCGATACAAGTGGTTCTTGCCGACGGCAGTGATGAAAACATCGACCCAGCCATCGTTGTCGTAGTCGCCGAACGCAGGCCCCATTCCATAAAACGTAGCATCCAGTCCGCACTCTTTGGTGACGTCTTCAAACTTCCCCGTTCCATCATTGCGGTACAGATGCATGGTGGGAGTCGGCACGGGTTCGGCCCGTCGCGTCCACGGCCAGTCGCACGAGTTCACCAACAGGATGTCTTGATCGCCGTCGTTGTCGTAATCGAAAAAGCCGCAACCGCTGCCCATGGTCTCAGGCAACAAGCGTTCACCTTGCTTGCCATCGAAATGGACAAAGTCGACCCCAGCGGACTGCGATACATTGACAAAGGGAATGTCTGGAACCGTCACCGCAGCCGGCTTTCTCTCTTGGGGCAGGATGGTGGCTGTGACTTTTTCGGGTCCCTGTTTCGGAGCGGGTCGCGTGGCGTAATAGATCGCTCCCCCCACACCTGCAACGGCCAAGATCAAACCGAGCGATCGCCAAAACATTTTGCCGATGATGGTGTCATCTTCGGCTTCCACCGTTTCAGCGCGAACCGCATCGTTGCGATTGCGAGCCGCTTTGTCGCTTTTGGGATCAGGACGCGAAGGACGACGCGAATTGGCCATGGCAAGACTCTTGAGAAAGAACGTAAGCAGCGTGTGGAAGTGGGAACCGAAGCGATGTAAATCTACGGTGTCAGGCTGCGTACACGACGTACGCGCCCATCACCGCATCATGGGGACGAAAGACTACGGACTGCCAATACTGATGGTGGCTTCCGCAGGAGGAGCATCCGAGGGACGTTGCGATGCAACCTCCGTGTTGAACTCGCGGGCCGATTCAGCCGGCAGTCCAGGGGCTCCCGGACGTTGCAACGAGTAGATGACGACCGCCTCGGCGGCTCGGTTGGCCGCGGGGTACTTTTGACGCGCCGGCTTGCGAGCCAGATTGCTCGCGTTGTCGTCGGGCTTGTACTTCAAGTTCTCTTGGCGATGCCATTGAGCTTTGTCGCTGTCTCCCAAGCGTTCAAACACCGTCGCGAGATTGGCATGTGCCATCAAGTTCTCGCTATCGGTTTTGAGGACCTGTTCGAACTCGTTCCGAGCGCGTTCGAGGTACTGTTTCTTTAGCTCCAAATCCTCTCGGCTTTCCGCAGCCAACGCCAAATCCAAATAGGTCGCACCCAATTGGTTGCGAACCACGTAGTCGAGCGAGAAGTCGAAGTTCCGTTTGCGTCGTTCGGTATTGTCGTCCTCGAGAACGCTGCGGAAGTTTTGTTCCGCCTCTTCGAATTGGCCTTGCTGCCGCGCAATCTCCCCGCTGAGCCAGGCCAACGTCCACTTTGGAGGCGCAGGATCCATGGTCGCAGATCGCGCGATGGCTGCTGTCGCGCCATCGAGATTGCCTTCGGCGAACAGCACCCGTGCAATGTTCAACGGACCATCGAAGCGATTGAGTTTTTCCACTTCCGAAAAGGCTGCGGCCGCTTGCTTGAGCTGGGCTGTACCGGTGAGAAGCAATCCGATGCCGTAGTCGTTCCAGCGTTGCCACGTCGGTTCGATGGGCTTTTTGCTTTCGGCGTTTGGTTCGATCCGGACGCCACCGCGTGTGACGACCGGAAAGACCATGTGATCCTCGGCAATCGTGGTGATCGGTAAAGCGTTGAGCGCTTGGCCTCGCAGATGAAAATCGCGATCGCCCGGCTTGAACTCCCGATTCATGAAGTCGATGTAGCCTTTATCGAACTTGCGATAGTGAAGCTTGACGCTGACATGGAGCGGCGCATCGATGTCCTCCGGAATCTCCAATCGATAGTGAGCCGATTGTCCGGCGCCTGGTGGGATCTGGTGATCGTATAGCGCGATGAAGATGTCCTGGGCGTTGCGTCGGGCGATGCGGTCGCCATTGCGATCGATCACAAAGTTGTTGACGAAGTGACTCCATTCATCGACAGCGCCATCTTCGGTTCGCCCACCGCTGACGCCGATCACGCGATCCCCCGAAGTGGCTTGGACTTCCAACCACAGTTCGTTGGAATCGACGGTTCCTTGGGTGAGGTGGTGGCCGACCTTCAACGTCCGAATGACCGCTTCGATCAGATAGGCTTGGCCCGCTTCCACGGCGGGGACTTCGGGGCGCAGCGGCGCAATCAATTCGCCATCGAGCCGTCCGTCCTTGCGGATGCCAAAGATATCCACGCGAGCGCAGTCTTTGAGAATCGATCGTGCCAGCTCCACTTTGTCGGGATCGTTTCGCCAAAACGGAAGGGCTGTGTTGGCACCTGGGAAGAAGTGGTTGTGAACGACGTTCTTGTTGGTCTCGGGATGCGGTTTGGCGGCGAAGTCGTTCGACTCGCGATACGGCATATGGCAACCGTTGCAATTGGTCTGAGCTTTTTCAGGGTAGTAAAAGCTGCGAGCGCCATGGCCTGCGACCCCGCTGAGCAAGTACGAGTCGTAATGGTTTTGCCCGCGGACCCATTCCTTGTAATGCGTTAGGTTGTAGGGCAAGTGGACCTTGTGACAGGTCCCGCAGAACTCGGCCGTCTTGTGGACAGGCTTGAGCATCTCGCTTTTGTGAAACGCGGGCTTGGCTTTGACCAGCAGTTGGTTGATTTGCTGCAAGATCGGATTCTGGCTGTAAGCAAACGGGTAGTGCTGTGGCTCTTCGATGATGTAGTCCGCGTTGCCGCGATTGGACTCGACTTCGGTGATGGCATGGCAAACGGTGCACGTGATCCCGGCTTGACTGGTGGGATCGTGGACATCGTCGTATTCGGGATTGTCGAAGGCACCGCTAAAGAACGGAACCGGATCGTGGCACCCGGCGCAAAATCGCGCGGCATGGACGTTGCCATCGCGTTCCATGGAGACTTTCCGCGTTTCTCGGACGGCGTAGAGATAGGCTGGGTTGTTGAACGAACTGAAGTGGTGTGCGCTGTGGAACCAATCGTTGTAAACGTCGGCGTGGCATTTCTTGCAATAGTCGTCGTTCATCAACACGCGTTGCGGGATGAAGTTGCCGTCGCGAGTGCTCGCCAGCGAATTCTCAAAGTAGCGTTGCCCATCGCTCGGAGCGCGCTTAGTCCATTTACGAGGGTCCTGCGTTTGGACCACCAGCATCGCACCGACAGCAACGGCCGTGGCCAATCCCACGCGCTGCGCGATCACCCACTTGATCCTCGGGCCAACCAATCGATGCAACCAATACAACCACATGGCGAACAGCGGTGCCAACACGTGCGCCCAGTAGACGACTCGCTTGCCGTTTTCATGCCGCATGAACTCAAACGATCCCAGCTTGATCAATAGCACGCCGCTGACGAGCACGACCAAACCAGCGATCAACAAGGCATAGCCGATTCGCACCGCCCGGCGATTGCGGCGCTGATACGAAGCCCGCCAGTGATAAAACCCGAAGGCCAAAAACGGCAAGATGAAGGCTAGGCCCAACACCAAGTGGACCAGGAACATTCGCTGATAGAAGAGGTCTTGGAAGTTCCGCTGAAAGTACCACTCCGAGAACGTCACTCCCGAAAGGTACAGCCCGTTGGCCAGCAGCAGCGAGAACAAGGCCAACACCACATACAGAATTCTTCGCGTCCGCGGTGTGACCGAAAGCTTGGGTTTGCTGGGCGTCTTTTGCAGGATGTCAGCGAACTTGTCGGAAGCGCTAGCTGCGTTTTGACCTTGAGGCTGCGATGGGGAATCCGGAGTGGACATAGTCGAAAGACGCTCGAAGGGTGGAAAGACTTGGAACACGGCCATGGCAAACCAGTGCAACTCGAGAACTCCCCGCCGAAACGACCGATGGCTTCGCGGGCAATTTCAGTTCTGGTTTGCAGTGAGATGGATTGACTCTTTGGAAGGAGCCCGCGCGATGCACGGTCCTACCGCAACGATCCAAACTCAGACGCTCCGACCGACTCGTTACGAGTCCTTGGCAATGGCAAGACGGCGCATCACCATACAGTCCGAGGTGGCAAGACAAGCGTCCGCGTCGTGGGAACCAATTCGGGTTGACCCATGATGTTGGATCGGCCGAGGGTGACATCACGCGAGAGGATAAAGACCATCTCGATGGTCCCGCATCGGTCGGCCAACGCCGCGAAGCTTAGGCAAGAAAACTCTTGGGAGGGTGGTCGAGGGTACCCAATCCCCCCCGATCGGCGAACTCCGAGGCAGGCACACCCGATGCCTTTGGATCCTGGATGAACTCCGGAGACTCGGTCGGTACGGTCGAGTTCCCGGTGGAAAGAACCAGGCGAAACGTTGATTCTACGGGCGCATTGGGCTGCATTCGATGCCGCGTCTTGCAACCGGCCTCGTCGCACGGTGTCGACGGAGGCAAGTGGGTGAATCCCATCGCCCCGCCGCGATACTCCAGATACATCTCCAACCCGATCGCACCGCTCCGCGGCATTGCCGCATGCGAGGGTGCCGATCGCAGGAAATCGCGGAGAAGATGCGGAGATTGCGGCCCGCAACCAGCCAGGGCTTGAGAGTGCAAGACGCCGAACAAGACCAGCGCAAGCCCAACCAGGCGAACCACCGCCGAAGCGGTCTGGTAGCTCGATCTTGGTTGGAACTCGGTCATGTTCAAATCACTTGAGAAACCGCAACATAAAACGATCTAATGCCTGTGTGGTTATACCGCCGTTCTACGCTCGATTCAACCGAATAGTTCGAAAGGAGCGCCCAACAACGGCCCGAAGAAACCGGGTTTGCGGGTCGTTCCGTCGATGGCACTGCGACGCGGACCGAGGGCGTCGGCCAGTTGCCGATACCGATGGCTCGGTTACTCGGACGCTGCAGGCTTCGTTTCGCCTGGCGGATCGGGGAGCTTGGGCAACGCTTTGGGTGGAGCGACCACTTCCATATCGATCAGATCGAATTCCGCATGGTCCACTTCGCGTCGCAGTATCAGATAAATCGCCGACGAGGCCGTCCAAAAAAAGCTGAAGCCGAACGCCGTGATCAGACAGGGGACCAGTTCGTGGAACATGCTGTCGAGGGGAGTTCCGAGCGCGGTCAGCGGCCGAGTCGAACCGAGCCGAAAGGCTTGCGCCACGAACGCAAAGCCGGTGTTCAGAACGATCGAAACCATGGCTCCGACGTAGTAGCCGATCCATTCTGCAACGGCCACGCACAGGATCAACGTCACCGGGCGTTGAAAGGTGTATGCGGCGGCTCGGGAAACTCCATCGAATGCGTCGGCTTGTTTCTCCGCGACGATGGCGGCGGTCGACAACGGGAATCCGAAGAGCGAAATGGCGGCACACCATCCAGCGCCAATGGAAAACAACGCGACCGGTACCATCAGGATCCCAGCGATCCACGGTCCGGCCCCGGGGATATTGGCCAACCACCCGAGCACCAACGGTCCCAACGCTGCGAGCGCGAGCAATCCGAGGGGCATGGCGATCGCCCAGACGATCGATAGCCATCGCCGGTGAACCAACCTGAGGGTGTCGGTCCAAGGGGAAGTGATGCGAGTCCCCAATTCTTGGATCGAACGGCGGCTTAAGCATCCGCCGACGAACGACCAGATCGCAAGCGTCACCGCGAATGCAAACAAGAAGTAGGCCGTTCGCCGCACGGTCCAGCGCTCGAGGGCTTGGTAGGGATACGCCACCAGTTTCCGCCAAACCCCGATGTAGGAATCCGGCAGGTTGAGATGCCAAGTAATGTCGTAGCCCACGGTTCCGGATTCGGTCTTGGTGATGGCGAGGCCATCCATGGGTTCCGAATCGACGGTAGCACTTAGTTTCGCCAAGCCCCGAGCCAGTGACGTCGAGGGAGGCTGGAGCCCAAACGGAGTCGGTACCGGCTGATCGTTTTCCGGATGCACCCAGTCGGTCTGGGCTTGGATGCCCTCGGGTTGGATCCAGCGAAAGGCGAGCCCTGTCAGCCCATGCGTGCAAAGCAACGCGACCGCGCACAGCAAGATGTGAGACGCTCGCCACGAGATGCCAACGGAGTGGGCCGCGATGCGCCACCACGGTGCGGCGCGATACCAATCGATGGCCACGCGTGGTACCTGAACGCTATTGGGGGGATGGTCATTCATGGAGTGTTGTCAGCGATGAGGAGGCCGCACTGCGGCTCAATCGAATTTCCATTCCCGAACGGGAGCCGGTGGTGGCTCCTCCTCGTCGTCTTCCTCCTCCGAACTGGAGATAGGCAGTCCGATGTCCTCGTTGAACCACCGATTGAGATCCGCCATTTTGCACCGCAGGGAACAGAATGGCATCTCCGGTGATGCAAGGTCCGGCACAAAGGGTTTTCGACAAGTCGGGCATTGAAGGGTGGAAACGTGGTTCATGGTGGCTTCTTAAGATACCCCATTTACCGCGATCGAACAGCGACCCGCAGACGCAGGAAACGGGCTCCGATGCGTGTTTTCTTACTTCGTGCGTTCCGAATTGGCCATTCCATCCCGCTCCGAGGCAACCCGCCAAAGGGCATCCCACTCCCGCTGTGCGTAGCGTCGAAGCGCTTCGCGCGGCGAACGCTTGCCCGCGGATTCGCATGCATCGACGAATGCCGATGGCGATGCAAAGGACTCTTGGTTCGAAGCGTTTGCTGGCGCGTCGCCCATGGCAGCTTCGATGCGCTGAAGCAAGCTCGGCGACTGCACCTGCCGAAACCAGTACTTGGAGTTCCAAAAGTCCCCTTCGATCCGATGGACCACGCCATGAAGGTAGGCCTCCAAGCCTCGCGTTGCATCCTGAACGAGGTGGTGCGCGGGGTCCAAATGCCCGATGCGAATCCAAAGCAGGGCTTCGATCGCTCCTCCGGCGAAATCGCGATGGGCTTTGCGCCACGCGTCGATGAAGGCAGCATGCGTATCGTGCTGTTCCGCGGTGAGCGGGAAAGGCAGATCCAAACCTGCCAACCATGCATCCAGTTCAGTCCAATCCATAGATGGAAATCGTTCGCTTGCTTTGCCAAGAGGTGCGATCTACCCGAGGCTGCCCAGGACCGCCATCGATCCTTGAATCCAGGCCACACTTCGCCGCAGCGCCAAAAAATAACGCCTCGCTGCGGGGTGAAAAACCAAGGCCAGACGCACGTCGCTCTAGTTTAGCAGGTATGCTTAGATCCGGGCGTATGCTCCGATTCTAGCGGGACAACCGTGTCCCCCCACCTCACGATCCTCACGTTTGTTGCAGCGGACCATGAAGACTCCCTTGTTCTGTCCGGTTTGCGACGAACGTGTCTCCGATGGAACGCCGACCACCGATCCGCCCGACGCGTTGAACACACCCACCGCCGAAGACGCGGACGTAGCTCTCGTGATTTGTCCCCATTGTGGATCGGCGATCGAGTGCAGCGAGCCCGAATGCAGCAGTGTTGTTCATTCGGCGGACGGCGACGCCCATGACCGCAACGCCTTGAGCCCCAATGAGCCATTCCCGGCCCATGAGGAGGGAATGCAACCTGCGGATCCCGAGCCGCACGCAGGCGAGGACGAAGAGCTTCATCATGCTCCTCCGGACGCAGACGCAATCGATGCCGATGCAAACGAATCACCGATGGACGCCATCAGGGACGAAGGCATGCAACTGGAACTCGACGCAGAGCCGGATGCGATTCACGAATCGCAGCAGCAGGCCCATGCCAGCGAGGACGACTACGACCATGAGTCGGAACTGGAGACCGTCCGAGAAAACTTCGAGGACACCGACATCGAACCTCCCTCAGCCACTAGGCGCGACGCGGAACTCGACGTCGATGCTGGCCTCGATTGGAATGCGGTGCCCGTCGCATCGCGGCCGCGCCCCCCCGAACGCTCGTGGCTGATGAAGATCCTCCCCCCGGTCCTTGGAGGATTGACGGCCATCCCGATCGCCATCGCCATCTTGTGGTACGGCTTTGGAAAGGACATCGGCGGGGCCGGGCCTCAAGTCGCCCGCTTTGCTCCATGGATCGTCCCCAAACATCTGCGCGGTCGTCCTTACTACAACACCGATACCAGCACCCCTGTGCGTCGGAATCCGATCACCCGCCCCTCGGCCCGCAAACCTTTCTCATGGCCCGCACCCACAGATGCCAATCGCACCGAGGATTCCATCCCGGATCGCGATGCGGAACCAGACAAAAAACCCAAGCCCCTTCCCGATGTTTTTCCAGATTCTACCGACGAGCCACAGGCTCGTACCGAATCGCCGGCACTTCTTGAGGGCGACGAGCCACCCAAGGAACAGCCCCCGAAATCCGATCCGTCGGAGTCGACCGAGCCCGAGGTCTTGCCCGGGCCCGGCGACGCCAATCGCGACGAGTAGGTAGGCGAAGCCACCCGATCCCCGCGAGGATTCAGAGCCCCTAGTTCGGATTTCTTTGCG
>JBKCUI010000008.1:0-2206 GCA_046318495.1 Pirellula sp.
GTGGCCAAAAGGACTTGGTCAGCCGCGGAACACGATCGCTGGGTCAACCACTAAGACCTTGCGAACGCTGACCAAGCATGCGATCAAAGTGACGATGACGATGAAAATGCCCGAGCCGACGAGGATGTACGGAGGCATGAACATCCCACGCAGGCCGCCGGTGAGTTGAGGGCTTGAAATGGCAAAGAAAACGTTGGCCGCACCGATCCCGATGCAATACCCGATCACGGATACAAAGAGGGCTTGCACGGCGATCATCTTGAGAATTTCGCCATTGCCCAAACCGATCGCCTTGAGGGTGGCGAACTGCTTGAGGTTTTCCAAGCTGAACATGTAAAACGTTTGGCCGACGATGGCCACTCCAATCACCACACCCATCAGGATGGTGATTCCAAAGTTCTCTGCGATGCCGGAGTACTTCAGGATCCAAAGTTGAGTATCCGAGGCAAAATCGCGATGCGTACGGGCTTTGAGTCCGGTGGTTGCGGTGATTCGGGCCGCGACTTCGTCAGCCCGAGCTGTGGATTGGCTGCGCACCAGGACGTAACTGACCGGGTTGATGGTCTCGCGAGCCATCTTCACGGCTCGGCTGCGTTTGGTGTACACGCGGGGTAGGCCGCTCCAAGAGGCGCCGATATGGCAGAATCCGGCAATCACAGCCCGCTCTTGCCCAATCTCCACCACGGTTCCGACTTGGGGCGGAGTATCGGGGAAGATCTTGTGGTAGCCAGCGATATCCAGAACCACCGCATCGGGTTGATGGAGGCATTCCAGGTCTCCGATCAGCATATTTTGTGGAGCGCCGATCATCGAAAGGTCGTCGATGCCGATCAATTGCACCAGCTTCATGCTCCCGGCTTCGGTCCGAACCTGCGCCGTCGATTGATAGTAGGGTACCGCCCACGCGACACCATCGATCGACCGCACCCGGCTCACCGAGAGCTCCGGCAGTGGATAGGGCTGATCGAGTGTCTCGACACAGGATTTCATGACCCAAACGTCGGCTTGGTTGGCTTCCTTGATTTCACAAGTAGCCGCATCGAGCAGCGAGTGAAAGATCGCCGATTGCTGGCTGATGAGCAGGGTTGCGAAGGCAATCCCCAAGATCAATGCCATGTACTTAGCTTTGTCGTGCAAGAGGATCTTGAACGCAACCGTCATCATGATTTCTTGCCCTTTGCGTTTGGTTTGGGCGAAGATCGCTTGCGTGAGCTGCGAGCCTTAGCGGGCCTTTGCGATGGTTTCAGCGTCGCCGAGGTTCCGAATTGTGCGGAGTATCGGTCGACGGCATCGAGCGTCAGGGAGGTCATCACCAACGCCAGTTTTTCTAGCGGTTGTGCGTGGAGGAGGAGCGAGGGAGCCAGTTCCTGGATGGAACGACCGTAATGAAGAAATGTAGTGGCCTGGGTATGGAGAGTGATCGCGCCAAAGGCCACCGCCTCCGAGTCCGCTGGCAGATCGACGGCACGACCGAGGATGCCGCAAAGCCAATCCCAATCGGGGCGGAGTTTCATTCGGATGACTTCTCGAAACAACTCCGATGGCTCTAGATACTCTCGCTCAACGAGTTTTACTTGCCAGGGAATATCCATTGCGGAGTAGTCTTCTAGCAGCATCAACACGGCCAGCCGTAACGCTTCTTGCGGAGTGGCTTGATCGGCCTGTTGTTGGAGATCCTTATGGTTCTTTGAAGCCTTGCACGCTTCGATAAGAGTTTCTCGGTAAAGCGTTTCCATGCTTCCGAAGTGATACGGGATCGACCCCAATGATGCGCCCGCGCGTGCGGCGACTTCGCGGGCGGTCACACCGCTATACCCTCGCTCGGCGAACAACTCGCCCGCCGCTTGAATGAGTGCTGATTTCGTGTTTTCCGAATCGCTTTTGTTGCCCATGCGAGTCTCCCCGGATGCAATACATTTGTGCTGTACTTGTGTACTGTACGGATGTACAAGACTGGGTCAAGCGGACTTTTGGATGATTTATGGCGAAGCACTGTTTTTCCGGCGATCGAGCCGGGCGGAGATTGCGTGCGAAGCGTTGAGGGGGGCGGCGGGAAGTCGGCCACGTCGAAGATCGTATTAGAGCCGATGGCTTTCAAGAACCGGGAGGGCGAGGCTCCTGCCGAGCCTTCCACGGCGCTGCCATGATAGACGGCCATAAATATTCAGCGTTGTAGGGTTCGGACGGAGCCTCACCCTCCCGGGGG
>JBKCUI010000009.1:0-13037 GCA_046318495.1 Pirellula sp.
TGGCTTGATCCCCTCGCTGTGGTTCTCCTACCCTGCTCGTGCTCAGTCCGTCAGGACGGTGCTCGTGCTCGTAATCGCCGCGCTGTGGTTCTCCTACCCTGCTCATAATCGAAATCGCCGCGCGACGAGTACGAGTACGAGTACGAGTACGAGCACGAGCACGAGCACGAGCACGAGTACGAGCACGAGCACGAGTACGAGCAATATCACCTAGCAATCGATAGCAATTCCGAAGGGATTCGGTGCGCCTTGCCCGCGCTCGATCGATGGTTAGTATTACAAAGCATTGGAAACCTTTTCAAACCGAGAGGCCCTTCCCAATCGCTGGCAAACCCAGCTCGATGGGCCAAAGGTTGTGTTTTTGACGTTTAAGGAATCTTCTTTCCAGGATGGAACGATGGTTGCTCTAGCGAGCGTTGATGTTGTCGACGGAATCGGTTGTGAGGGCATCCCAAGCCGCCCTCTTTACCCAACCTCCCAAGACAACAGCAACAGCCCGTAGATGCGGTCGTACAAAACGGTTCGTCGCGCTGTCGGAACGATGTCCCAACCTAGCAAGCCCTGCTGCGGAGCAATCCGCAGCGCGTTGAAACGACAACGCATGGGCAACTTGCCGTTGCGAACGCTACCCGGCATGCACACGAATCCAAACCGATCGCAAAGCGAGTCACCATCGACGATGCAAGGGTTGAAACGGAGGCCATTCCAAGGGGGGTGGCCAGAGGCCCGTCAGCTTCATGGTGAGCTGACAGCGTGAATCGATTCAACCGCGTTCTCCACCGCCGATGGCGGATGGCGAAACGCATAGGAGTCCAACCCAAATGTTGACACTTGCTTTTGCATGTTATCTGTTTGCTCGCTTCGCTCGGCACACACGCTGGAGACTCGGCCTGGTCGTCTTGATGGCAACCTTGACGATACCGCTATCCTGGCACCCTCGCGCGTCGGGGCAGATCGCCTTCGATGTCAACGCCATGGCTCCCGCACGCGCGGTTGAGCCGTATGGATTGATGTCGCGACTGCCCGGGTCTCGCTTTGTCGAAGTCCAACTCGAAGCGTCCGCACTGTTTCCATCTACGACCGCCCGCTACGTTCAGGAAACGATGGTCCGTGTCGTCAGCCGCCACGAAGAAGTCTTGGTCGCGGACTACTCTCCCCGCACCGAGTTGCAATCCGATGTCTTTGGCGCTATGCAAGTCTCCCTCGACCACGAACGCTTGAGCGAAGCGGGCGTGCAAGGCATGGCCGGTTACCCCGGCATCGGGAACGCATCGGGGTTTGCCAGCCAAACCGAGTCCGGTCACCAAACCGTCCATTTTGCCAAGAAGCCTGCGATGGAATTGGTCACCGCTTCGGGAACGATCGAGCGCCATCGTGGTGTGTACTTCAAAGCCCGTCAATCCAGTCAAGTCACCCTCGAGGGCGCGCGTCAATTCCGCATCGTGTTTGAGGTCCCAGAAAACTGGCGCGCCGATCTGCTCGATGTGTGCATGGATGCTTTTGGGGTCGATCCCAACGGTAGCCGCCGTCCCAACTTGCTCGCCAGCCAACGCTTCGTCGTCGCGATTTATCAAGACCAAGACGACGTCGCCGCCCGGGCTGCTTCCAATTACATCAAGCAGCAATCGAGCTTGACGCAAGCCGCACGGTCCTATGCCCGCACGATCGAGCATCGCAATTTCCCGACTCCGTTTCACCGCTTGGGGGCAAAGCTCGATATCTATGAACCGGAGATTCCTCGGGGTTGGTTCGAGTCGCTGGTCTATCAGCCAGGCGTTGCAACACCGATTTCCAAACTGTCTCCTCTCCCGGTCAATCTTCGGGTTGCGGTCATGAACTACCTCGATCAAAAGCTATTGATCGAATCCCTGTCCGGTACCAACAACACGGCAGCGCAACTGCGGATCGGGATGTTCGATAGCGGGGCCGGTGAGGACATCGCGCGGCGTTAGACACCAGCGCGATAGGTTGAGCGTTGAATCTGTGCCGATCCGGAATCCACGGGATCATTTCGGGCCGGTCAGTCCGCGATTGGCCCGCAAGGCTTGCTGCAACTGCTCGGCGATCATCTCCGGGGAGATTAGCACCATCGGGACGGCTCGCTCGAGCCGCAATGCCTGGGGTGCTTGCGAATGATGGTGCAACACGCGTTGCACTTCTTCTTCGAGCATCACGAGCCACGCAGGGACATCGAGCCCCACGCCCGTCGGCTCCTGCATCATCAAGTGGGCTTCCTGGACGAGCAACTCGAACGCGCGGCTCTCCTCGCAATCGTTGGAACGCAACTGTCGAATCGCGGGCCGGATCAAAGCCCGCATGCGATCGATGGTCATCGGCTTCATGAACCGCTCGTTGAGCCGATCCGCGACGGTCGGCATCTTCATGGCGTGCTTTTCTTGCAATCCTGCCAAGCATTCCAAGTATTGATCGGCTTTGTTGGCGACTTGATGCGAGAGCGCGGTTCGCCATGCGTGGGCCGATTGATGGCAGCCGTTGTGCACGAGGACTTCATGGGCCCAGTAAACGGGTTTGAAATTCCAACACATGCGATCGTACCGCACTCGCAACCGCAAGAAGTCCAGGAACATGTACAACAGTTCCCCGCGATCCGATTGCGTGGTGGTGTTGTTGTAGTCCTTGTAGTCGCCGAAGTGATCGATGATGGCTTGAAAAACCATCGTCAACCAATGCTGCGCTTCTTCTTCCGTGATCTCTTCGTTCTCCAGAGCCTCGAGCAGCGGTTGGATCTCTTCGCTGTCTTGGTTGAGACGCACTTGCTCCAACCAATTGCCCACCCCTTGGTGCAGGATCGCGCGGACATTGGCCAATTGCAAAAAGCCTTGGGTAAAGATCCCCTTGCCGTAGGCTTGGATGAACGCGACCAGACGATTCCAAGCGGGTTCCTTTTCGACCGCTTCCAGCGCGCTGAGTCGGAGCGTGCGCGAGTGCGAGATCCAGTACTCGATCATGATCTGCGTCAACTGCTCGAGCGCCGGCACCAGGACTTCTGTGTCGGGCTCGGGAGGATTGAGATCGACCAATTCGTCGAGTTCCATCGAAGACCATCGCGATGGATCGTCGCTTTGCGCAGGTGTCTCCTGCGGTTCGGACGCTTTCTTGGCGCGAGATGCCTTCTTGTTGGAGATCCGCTTTTTCACAGGCCGAGCGGAGATTTGCGATTGCCAATGGTAGGCGTTGCGAATCAATCCTCGCGAAAGGGACTTGAACGCGTTGTGAAACAGATCATCAAACTCGGTGACCGCGCCGTTGCCCACCGGATGTTGATGCTCCATGGTGAGGGCCGATTCGACCAACAAACAGGCTTGCAAGAAGAAGCCTTGCCTGGGGAGCCAGCGTAGCAAATGCGTCAGCGTCCGGCGCCGGGCGCGAACCACCAAGATCTCTTGCGGATCGCCGCCGCGAGAGAGGGCCATGTAGAGCAACCGCTGGCTGCGAATGGCGTCGAGGAAATCGGGAAAGCACGCTTCGACGGCATCGCGCCGGGCTGCCATCAGATGACCGTAAAGATCGACGGCCAACTGTTCGTCGCGCGGCAACGGATCCAAAAGGGGCCGCAGCGATTCGGTGGATTCGTCGCTGTGGGCAAGCATCGCTCCCATCAGCATCCGCCCGGCATCGGCGGTTTCCACGGCCGTCGCCAAGACTTGTTCGATCAACGCTTCCTTGGTCACGCGCTGACGGTCGTAGCGAGTCATCGAATCGGTGTCGGTTCCCCCTTTGGGGATGGCGAATCCGCGGACTTGATCGAGCAACTCCATCAAACCGTCCCGATTGACCATGGACTGTTTGGTCCACCACTCGATGGCCGAGAGGATCTTGGCCTTTTGTTGTCGCATGCCCGGGTGTTCGGGAGCGCATTGAAGCATCAGCGTCGATTCGGCGACGAGCTTCCACATCTGAGCCAATGCGGCGAGAAAGGTCAGGTGCACCCCAAGCCGTTTGGATTCGGTGATTAGCTCTTCATTCGTCCCTTCGTTGACTTCGTAGATCTGGCCTTCGACGCCATCATCGTTGCTCCCCTGGAACCGCATGTTCTCGTAGGCTGCATCGTAGGTGCCGCTTCCCGATTGGCTGTTGGGTCCGCGCTTGGGTTTGGGAGGCTGCCCGCCGAGCTGGAATTGGGGGACCAGCCAATACGATTCTCCGTTGGCGTGGAGGTAGTCAAAGAACTTTTCGACCAAAGCCCAAACGCGGATCAATTCCTCGGGATCGTGATTGGGCCCGGTCCCATCGGAGTGGGGCTGGTCGTGGAATCGCTCGAAAAGCTTCTCGAGCCATAGACGGGCCAGATCCGAGTAGGAGGTATTGCCGCTCTGCAGGGTGACTTGTTCAGCGTGATCCAGCCAATGGACCAGCAGCACCATGCTGCTCACGAAATCTTCGCGATCGAGCAGCGCTTCGATGACCAGCGAGTAAGCCTTCGGAGAGTTAAAGAGTTCTGCGTGCGGCGACCAGAACTTGATATCTCCTGCTGCGGCACCTCCCTCGTACCACAGGCGCAGGGCCCGCGCGACCAAGTCCGAGGACTCCAACGCGATCTGCGAATCGACCGCATGCACATCGCTGACTTCATGGGCCGCGTACTTGCGCCACCAATCCGAGATGCGAATGAACTGGCTCTCCGTGGCGCGACTCAGCGCATCGTCGCCGCTGGCCGCGGCTTCGCGCCACAGACGCGATAGGAGCGCGAAGGTCTGATCCATGATCTGCACGAGTTCGGTGGCCCGCACATCGACCACCGGCGAGTCGTTGATGCCGAAACGGGGAAAGTTGCCGGCGAAACCCAGGATGTTCCAAGGGTCGACCAACGCCCCGCATTCGATGCCCCGCTGAACCAACTCAAAGATCTGCTCTGGCACTTCCGCCGCGCGCTCAAACTCGCCACGCCGAAGCAGTTGATTGCCGATTGTCAGCAAGCAATCGATCCGGCATAGGATGCGGGCCGAGGGGACTTGCACATCATCCGCTTCATCCTTGGCGGCGGTGGCGTTGCCCATGCGGGCGAAGATCCGCGCCAGTTGGACCCGTTCGACCTGCGCCGCCCGCAGCCTGGCGAGCGTGGTATTCAGCTCTTGGCGGGCTCCCCCCAACGGTTGCCGTCGCAGATTCGATTCCGCCAGCAATCGATCGCGATGGGGCCCGGCGAGGCGGCTCAAGAAATCGGCATAAAACAAGTCGCGATAGTTTGCGATGATCGGCAGCAATCCCACGAGCGTTGTCGTCGAGGTGAACGCATTGGCATTGCCTCCCGAAATGCCCGATGCCATCAACATGGTCCCGGCAAGCACCGCGGCGGCTTCGGTCAGCAATTCATCGCGAGGCAGCTCGGGATGATGCTCCAGCCGCGACAGCAGCGCATCGACGGTGACTTGTTGAATCACAAAACGACGGTAGTCGCCGCTCTTGTCGATCAAGTGTGGGTCCCACTGGCCGAAGTAATAGTTCGGACGTTTGTTAACCGGGTGATCGAAATCGTAAGCCCGCGGATCCAGCGCCAATTCATCGAGATGGTCGGGATCGAATTGGGCTTCGCGGAGAATCGCAGGAGAGGTGTTGCGCAGGATGTCCAAAGCGCGAACGATGAGATCGAAGTATGGACCGTGCGCCGCACCGACATCACGGATGAAGAGCGGGATCGGTCGCAGCCATTCATGGGAGTACGGCTCGAGCCGTCGCCCCTCCAGCACCGCCACCGGGCGGTATCCAACATAGTCGTTCAGATGCTCGATCGCCCCGCGAACGATTCGATCCATCTCGGTCCACGGTCCCCCTTGCTGCAATACCGCTTCGATGGCCCGACCCAGAAACAGTCCATTGAACACCGCTTCGGGCTCTTGATGAAACAGCAGCTCGCTATGGAAGTCGAGGTAGTCGGGCATCAGCGACAGCCAGACCAACTGCAGCACTTCTTTGGCTTGTTCGCACTCTTGGAAGATCGGCTTCTCGTGTTGAAGCTGAGCCAATCGGTCTTGAAGCCATTGCTGCAGCTTGAGCCAAGGAGGCAAACCCATGTAGGGGGAGTACTGGCCCCCTTCGCCGCGGAGTGCGCGATCGTAGAGTCGATTGAGGGCCGATAAGAAACGGGCATCCGGCTTCCCGGAGGAGAAGTTCAAATACCCCAGGACCTGATTCAGGTCATCGTCTTTTGCGCCGTGCGAGATCTGCTCTGTCACCAGGGCCCCTCCGGGCGTACGTCACAAAAACACTTTGCTGGGAATTCCTCAACTTGTCTGCCGCGATTCAGAGGCGTAATCGTAAATCGATGCAGCCAATCGCGGAAGTGCTTTTCGGGGTAGACGGACAACAGCTTAGCGGGTCCAAGGCCGATCGCCGCCAGGGCCGATCCGGGCTGCCTGGCAGGCCCGCTCCGCGAGCGTCGCAAACGCCCTGAGCTCCGAATCGCGAACCCGATGGACGCCGACGTCCCGGCATAAAAAAACTGGGCCGCCCGTTTCGAGCGGCCCAGTTTTGATTGGAACCGGAGGGATCTTCAACCCCGACTAGAACGTCGAGGAGGGTCCCCGTGAAATGGCCTAGTTGCCGAACGGGTCATCCGAGGCTGGCGGGGGATTGTTGTTTCCACCGCCGAACGGATCGTCGTTGGCTGCCGGTGCGGTTGGCTCGGCGTTGTTTCCACCGAACGGATCGTTGGTGGCAGGAGGTGCCTTCTGGATCTGCTCGGGCATCGGAACGGGATTGCCGCGATTCAGATCGGGACCGTCGCTAAACGGATCGTTGGCTCCGGGAACTGGTGGCGGCGGGGTGTCTCCGCGGCGTTGAGGAAGGGCATTGGGAGCGTTGCGCAGCGACTCTTCGTAGCGCTGACGTTGCATCTCGAGATAGCGGCCTCGCGAAGCCAATCGCGTCTTGCGACGGATGGCTTCGATGTGGCAGCGCTGACTTCCTTGAACGCGCTCCAACGCCTTGCCGACATTGACGACCTTCTTGCCGTCGATCTCCAGTTGCGCTGCTTGCTCAAAATCGCTATCGCCAGCTTCTGGCACTCCGGTCTGGGCCACTTGGCACAACCCGCGATAGTAATACGCTCGCGGATCCACACTGCCAGCCCCGATCGCATCGTTCAATAAAGCTTCGGCAGTTTGAATGTCGCCGCGATAATATGCATGAACCGCGTGTCCATACACTTCATCAAGCGGATCCTGTGCGAAAGCTGGAATGGCGCCCATGGCTGCCAAGGCGATTCCGGCCAGGTAAGTCAATCGTCGTTGCATAGCATGTTCCCGTAGAAATCCCATTGAAACCGGTGGTTTGGAATTCCATAATAATTCGCGCTTTGGCGACTGCAATGGAATTAAGATTGAAGTCCGCCAACCGCTTGAAAAGCAGCTCGCTCGAACTGGAATTGGCAGCGATCCCTCCGAATTCCATCCCCTTTTACCGTCCTTGAGCGACCAAGATCCCGACGGTCTGAACGAATTGATGGAACACCCGAAGAGTTTCCGAAGACCATCTTGATGGATGTTCGACGGGGTGTCCGTCCTCCAGTGAAGCCGCCCTTCCTTCGGGCAGGGAACCCCATGCAAGCGCCACGGATTCGAATGATTTCCAGGTTTTTGAACGGGCTGTGGAATGCCGTGAGTTTGATCGTGGTGCTGAGCGTCGTTGCCACCATCCCGATCCTGCAGCTCGCGAGCCTCGGGTACATGCTCGAATCGGCTGGGAGGATCGCCCGCGGGCTGCCGTTGCGCCGGTGCTTTCCTGGTGCCCGCACCGCTGGGCAATGCGTCGCCAGTGCCCTATGGATGGGGATCTCCTGGTTGCCCGTCTGGCTCATCGCCGACTTGGCCTACTCCGCGGAGCTGATCGAACCGGGTTCGCCCTACGCTTTTCGATGGCGGATGTTCGCCCGGGTGTTCGCCGTGGCCTGGGTTATCTGGGCCAGTTGGGCGATCGTTCGCGGAGGCCGGTGGTATCACTTTTTGTGGCCGGCTCCCAAACGCTTCGTTCAAACCCTTTTTCGACGCTCTTCTTGGTTGGCATTGGAAGACCGATTGTGGAGCTTCGCCGCATCGTTGCAACTGCCGCACTTGATGAAGCTCGGTTTCTACGGCGCGGTGGGTGCCATCGTTTGGCTGGCTATTCCGTCCACTTTGATGATCATCGCTTTGCAAGGTGCCGCGAACGACCCATCCAACCCGGGAGCCAATGGCGTGTTGGTGTTGATCGGTTTGGCCGGCGCGGTATGGATGTGGTATGTCCTGCAGTACATGCCGTTCTTGCAAATCCACATGGCAGCGGAGAATCGCCTATGGGCCGTTCTAGATCGTCCCGCGATCCGATCGTCGTATCGAAAAGCCCCTTGGTCGTTCTTGATCGCGTCGCTGTTGCTCTTCGCTCTGGCGATCCCACTCTACCTACTGCGAATCGAAGCCATCCCCAGTCAGTTGTGGATCTTTCTGTCGCTGTTCTTTGTCGCGTTTATGTTCCCACCCAAACTTCTCGCGGGTTGGGCTCTTCGGCGCAGTCGCCAGCGCGAGCGCCCCGCTTTCTGGCTGTGGCGCTGGGCGGCATGGTTGCCGCTGCTGGCCGGCATCGGCGTTTATGTCGGAGTCCTTTACATCGCCAAGTTCGCTTTGTGGGAAGGAGCCGCCAGCATCCTGCTGCAGCACGCGTTCCTTCCGCCCGTGCCGTTTTACTTGCGTTGATTGCAGGCGCTTGAATCTCGCCCTCGGTCGATCAGGCTCGCACCCTCGGGCGTTTCAACCCCCACCGAATCCACTGCAGTTGAGCATCCGCGATGACTTGAACGGCATTTCGCCAAAGCTGGCCCATCGGGAGCGCCGACAAACTGGCAGTCGCTTGAATGTCCTCCGGTCCATGCGGCCAGTCATGCACGCGTTCGACGTACTCGGCAATCCACTCGTCGTTGTAGGGCTGCATCGACACGCGATCCAGCCAGGATTCTGGAATGCTTCGAACCCCCCCGGCCGCTCCTAGCAAACACCCTGCCAAGGAAGCGATCCCGGTGGTGTCACCTGGCAATCGAACCACCGCTTCGATCCCCATGCGATAGCTCGCGCTGTGCAAGCAGAAGGTGTAGATCGCGAGCAGAGCATTCTCGATCAGATGGTCATGAACACCGCGCATGCAGCCCAGCGACCGGGCCGCACGGTTCACCGATGCTCGCTGAGCCAACAATTGGTCCAATCGCATCAGAGAGCGTCGAAGCGAATCGTCACCGACATGATCGGCCATAAAGGGCAACAACTGCTGCGGATCGAAGGGATGATTGGTCCGTAGCACTTGAGCGCACTGCGCCGCCATGGCTACCAGCATGGCAGCCCGCACCACGACTTCGTCCGTGCAAGCGTACTTGGTCGAATGCGAGATCCACGTCCTCGCCGATTCGTTGTGCCCTTGCAACACCACGCTTAGCAACGCCGATCGAATCAGTGGATCATTGTCCAACTCAGCGCGCATTGAACCGGAAACCCGTCCAAGCATGGCTCGCATGGGATGGCTCGAACGATACCAAGCCAACCGCGATTGCAGCATCGCCAAAAACGGCTCGATGTCCGCTTTCGAAGTGAGCAAGGACTGCACTGCCATCACGATCGAATGGGTTCGATGGCCGGGCATCGCCTGCATCGAGGTCAACACGCCGACGGGCCCGCGCCTCATCGAATGCTTGGTACGCGGAGGCAGCGCCGAGTACTGAATGCTTAAGGCCTCGGCAACCGCGCAACCCAACAGCAGCCCCTCAATGGCTTCTTGCCTGCGTTTGGTTGGGATGATCGTCGACCAAGCAACCGGGAAAGTCATCTCCCAACCTCGACGGCTTTCGAGCCTTGGTTTGCCATGAATTGGGGTCTTTGGAAGAGGAGTAAAGTTTGGAAGTTGAGTCACGGACTCCATGGTGCGATCGCTCGATGATGGGCAAGGAAGCGCAGCGACCGCTGCATCCAAGCGATAGGTTCGATTGCCCCGTTTCCATGAGAGGGTCGCCACATTCCAAACTAGTTTTCAAATCGCAGCGCCGCCTCCCGCTTCAACCGCAAAATCTACAGACTCGCCAACTCAGGGCTTGCGCGATCGCTACCACCGCGTTTCTCGTTACAACCGGACGGATTACGTTGCGCTTGAAATGCGGGCGGGACGCCCGCGCTCCCCCGTCTCCTTCCTAGCGGTAGGCCGTAAGGCCTCCGGTCTCGCGGTAAGAGACTCGATGATGATATGCCTCCGTGTCATCGGACGGCTTACGCCGTGCCGCTAAGACTGAAAGCGCACGGCGGCTGGGACGCCCGCGCTCCCGTCTCCTTCCTAGCGGTAGGCCGTAAGGCCTCCGGTCTCGCGGTAAGAGACTCGATAATGATATGCCTCCGTGTCACCGGACGGCTTACGCCGTGCCGCTAACATTCACCGACCGCGGGCTCAGCGACTGGAATACACATCGCTCTTGGGATTTCCACCCGACTTCAAGTACGCCAACAAATCCAGCACTTCATCGCTCGAGAGGGTGTCGAGCAAACCGCTCGGCATCATCGACACTTTGCTCGGCTTCATGTCGGTGATCTCGCGACGATCCAGATTGGTAAAGTTCCCCGGATCGAGCATGTTGGTTGCCACCATCAAGATGTTGCCATTGAGATTGGCCACGCGCCCGATGACGGTCTGCTCTTCCGTTTGGAAAATCGTCGCTTCGTACTGATCGCTGATCTCTTTGTTGGGTTCGATGATCGCCGCGAGCATGTCTCGTGTGCTGAATCGCTGCGACGAAGCAGTCAAATCGGGACCTTGAATGCCCCCCTGCCCCGCAAAGCGGTGGCATTTGTAGCACTGTGCCACTGCGAACAGTTGCTTGCCCTTCTCGAAGCTTCGCGAACCCGAATTGGGAGCCGTGGCGGCCGTGGCCAATTCCTCAACCGTCCATTGCTTGACCAACGCTCGCGGTGCGAGATCCGCCAGAGGATCCTTAGGCGCAGGTGGATTGCCCACCAACTCGCCGAGTTGGACCTTTTCTTCGTCGCTCAACCATCCCATCGCGACTTTGCGAATGTTCTCGAGGAACCCGCCAAAGGACGCACCGCCTCGGGCCGTCGCGACTTCATAGAACCATTGGAAGTAGGCCTTGCGGGTAGCTTCCGTCCAGCCCTCTTGCACGTCTCGCAAACAGAAGGCGTAGTGGATCTGCTGATCGGCGGAGTTCGAGCCGTTCATTTCCGCAACGCATCGCTCCACGATGCGCGGGGCTTTCAAGTAGATCAAAACGCGAGCCAATTCGCGATCGACCAAGGCGTTGCCCTCCGAGGTTGGAAAGTGCGGATCGAGCTGCGATACGATGCGAGCGCGGATCTCGGGGGACCCTTCACCCAAACGCAAGAAGCTCAACTGGTAAGCCCGGAGCAACTCCAACTTCTCGGTGTTGGATAGCTTGGCCCATTGCAAACGCAACAGCGCATTCTGAATGTCGGCTTGATCTGCCGGCGTCCCTTTGCGAGCCAACGCGATCGCCAAGGTAATGGTGGCTTGCGCAGTAAGCGATTGGGCGATCGGATCGCGCCACAACTTGGAATCGAAATGTTCCAAAGCCAATCGAGCGGCGGAGCGCAGCGCGCGATCGGGACTGCCGATATGCTTCATGACCAGATCGAGGTTGAGCTTGGCTCCAGGCACATGCATGGCTTCCAACGCGCGGCGCGCGGCGCGGGCTTGTGCCGCCGCCGGATTGTCAGGAAACGTAGCTGGCGCCGTGCTTTCCTTGCCCGTGTAGCGAATGCGATACAAGGCGGACTGAGTCTTGCGCCCGCCGATGGTCATGTAAAGGCAACCTTCCGCAGTATCGACGATCATGTCGGTTACCGGCATCGGGGAAGCGCTGATGAACGGCTCGAATTTGCTCTGATACGTCGCCCCATCGGGTTCCATGTGGACCGCATACACAACACCATAGCTCCAGTCACCGATCAGCAATGCGTTCTGGTACTTGGCAGGAAACCGAGTCCCGGTCCCAAAGGCGATGCCGGTCGGCGATCCATATCCGATGTTCGCGACCGCCCCGAAACTGTCGGCAAAGTACTCGGGCCATTTGCCGGTCCCGTTTCGCCACCCAAACTCCGCACCGCTGATGACGTGATTGACGCGCGTCGGACGATACCATGGCGTACCGATATCCCACTCCATGTCGGCGTCGTAGGTAAACAAATCCCCCAAGGGATTGAACGCGATGTCGTATTCGTTGCGAAACCCGGTGGCCACCAGCTCCACATCGGATCCGTCGGGTTTGAAGCTCAGGATAAATCCACCGGGAGCCAAGCGGTCTGCCATGAATCCGCGCGCATCGGGCATGCGACCCAACATATGGTCTTCGCTCCAATGCCGAGGCACGCGCGACCGATCGATTTTCGCTGGCAAGTCGGTTTGATTGCCGGCGCACAGATACAACCGTCCATCCGGACCGGGAATGATCGCATGCGGACCGTGCTCACCCCCTCCGACCAACGGCACAATGCGCTCGACCTTTTCAAATCGATCGTCGCCATCGAGATCTTGCAACCGATACAACCCCGGCCCAGAAGGCTCTTCGGCGGGTTCTGCTGCAGGCTCCTTCTTTTTCAGGATGCCGATGCCGTTGACGTCGACGTACAAGCCATCCTTGGTGTGCAAAAGGCCTTGGGCCATGCCCAGATTCACTTCGATCGGTTCCACGGTCGTCTTGGATTCTTCGCCAGGCTTGCCAGGCCGCACGCGATACAACTGCCCATACTGATCGGAAACGATCAATCCACCGCGCAGGTCATTGCACATCGCTACCCACGATCCCTGGGTCTCGATAGGTACTTCATAGACCAGATCGACGGCGAAGCCCTCGGGAACACGAAAGGACGAGGCTGGCGTCGCGCCCAGGCCTTGCCCGAATGCAGTCGCATGCACGAGCCAAAAACTCGCCAAGAATCCAAAAAAGAACCGCTTCATGGTTGGCATCGCAAGGTAGGTGGAAGGAAAAAACACTCCAACCAACGCATAAAGACAAACACGCCGCGACCTGTCATCGAGGT
>JBKCUI010000010.1:0-8900 GCA_046318495.1 Pirellula sp.
GCATGCATCCCAAACGGACCATGCCAGCCGGCTCGACGCCCAGGGCCGTGGTCAATGGCAAGGCATAGTAGTTCCCGTGCCACGCGCAGATGCCATGCTTTCCCAGCATGGTGGCGACGGTATGCGAATCCGACCCGGTAACCGTAAACGAGACCGTCGGTGCCCGCAGATGCAGCTTGCCCGGATCCACAATGCCATAGACTCGAACTCCCGGGAGCGATTGCAACCCGTCCAAAAGCGACGCGATCAATTGCGTTTCATAGCGCTCGATGGCATCGAAGGCCGCATCCAACCGTTCGCGTCGCGATCCAGTTGCCCCACTGGTTCCAGCGAGATCGGCGATGTAGTCGATAGCGGCGGTGACCCCGGCGATGCAAGCATGGTTCTGCGTGCCCGTCATCCATCGGCCTGGGATCGAATCGGGAGATGGACGCAACTTGTATGGGACCAAAGACTGCATCCGTTCAGGCCTGCCGTAGAGCAGTCCGATATGCGGACCATAGAACTTGTATGCGGAACAGACTGCATAATCGCAGTCCCAAGCCGCGATGTCCATGCGACGATGAGGGGCGTAGTGCACCGCATCCACGAACACTTCGGCTCCGACGGCGTGTGCCATCTGTGCGATCTGGCGAATGTCGGTCAAGCTACCGACGGCATTCGATGCAGCTGTCACCGCCACCAACCGCGTCTTGGTCGAGAGTTGCGATTGAAGCGAATCCATGCATAGCGTTGCATCGCTTGGATCGATCGCGATGGTTCTCACCGTCGCGCCTGCATCGCGAGCGGCGAGGACCCACGGCGTGAAGTTCGCATCGTGATCGAGACTCGAAACCAGGACTTCATCTCCAGGCTTCCAGGTCCGAGCGAGGGCTCGCGAAAGTTGCAGCGTTAAGCTGGTCATGTTGGGCCCAAACGCAATCGACCTCGGATCGGGCACGCAGAACCAATCCGCAGCGGCTTGATGGGCCTCTGCCATGACGGCATCGACTTCGCGACTGGTAATGAACTCTCCCGAACGGTTGGCCGAGTGGTGGATCAACACATGAGAGATGCGATCGGCTACCGATTGCGGCACTTGGGATCCCGCCGGTCCATCCAGATAGACGAGCGGTTGCCCGCCTTCGAGCCGCTTTAGGGACGGAAACAAAGAGCGAACACGATCGACATCCCAGCCCATATCAGATTCCTTGCTAGAGGTCCCTAAGCCTTCGTTTCGGGGCCCACGCTGACGCGCACGCGCGGGCGGTGCTTGAGCGCCTCAAAGGCAGCTTGCACTTGTTCGAGTCGCACTCGGCGATAGTTTTCAGTCGCTTCGAGGACAGGTTCGTACGTGCGCCGAATGGTCCATGCATTCCCCACCGAAAACAATCGATTGCTCGGGCGCTCGGAGGCCAAAATCATTCCCGCGCAGATTTTGTTCTTGGCCAGCTCGAGTTCCTTCTCGCTGATCGGACTGTTCGCAGAGTCATCGAGGATCGATTGCAGGATCGACCAATTCTCTTCGGATTGCTCGGGGGCACACGCCAGATAAATCCCGAACAGTCCGCAGTCCTGGAACTCTTGCGTATACGTCACCGCCGTATCGGCCATTCCGGTGTCGACCAGTTCCCAGAACAATCGGCTTCCCGTGTCATCCCCTAGGATCGAACCCAAGATCCGTGTGACGTAGCGGTTTGGATCGGTGTATCCTGGGCCGGGTGAGTACTCCAGCGTGTACTGCTGAGTCGCGGGCGGATGGATCATGTCCAAAGACTTGGAGACGACCTTGGGCTCGAAAACCTTGCGGTCCACATTCGATGGTCGCCATTTGGCCGTCCGCTTCTGCGTTTCCAGAAGCAGTCGATCAAAGTCCACAGCACCGGTTGCGACCAAGCACAAGTTGTTCGGCGCATAGCGCCGCTCGTGGTAGGCTCGCATCGATTCCGCAGTCAACGCAGATACCGATTCACGCGTCCCCAGCACGCGCGTCGCCAGCGGATGATCTCCAAAATACTCTTCTGTGGCCCGTTCCATGGCACCGTAAGGAGGCTGATCGTCGTACATCGCGATCTCCTCCAAGATGACTTGCTTCTCGGTCTCAAAGTCCTCATCGCGCAGGGACGGTCGCATCATGTCGGTCAGCAAGTCGAGCGCTGCCGTCTGATTCTCCGGCAGAATGCTGATGTAATAGACCGTCTGCTCTTCGCTGGTGTAAGCGTTGGATTGCGATCCCAGATCATCCAACTCTCGATTGACATCCAACGAGGTCCGCCGCGGAGTCCCCTTGAAGAGCATATGTTCCAAGAAATGGCTGACCCCCGCGAGATCGGCGCTCTCATCGCGCGATCCCGTCTTGACGAAGTACCCCAAGGATTGGCTGAAGGCTTCCGGATGGACCTCCGCGATGACCTCCAAACCGTTATCGAGCGTTTCATGCTTAAAGTGCATCGGGAAACTCCAAGGGATCGGGACCGATCGTGACCATCGACCAACCGCTGGGCAAATGCTTTACAAAGTGTTCGACGAGGTTCTCGCAAGTCAGTTGCTCGATCTCGCGCAAAATCTCTTGCCGGTCTGGGACGCGGCCCAGGTAGATCCAGTCGTAGGCCATTTGCGAACTGCGCGAGACGCTGCTCTCTTGTTCCATCACCAAAGAAGTCCGCACGCGCGACTTGAGCCGCATCAACTCATCCGCTTCGAGTCCATCCTTCACGCCGAGGATTGTCTCGAGGGTGACTTGCAACGTCTCCTGGGCTCGCGCGGACGTGGTGCCGGCATAGCAAAGGACGCTGCCGCAATCTTTGAGGGAATGTGACGAAGCCGATACGGCATAGACCAACCCTCGCTTTTCACGCACTTCGGTGAACAGCCTTGAACTCATGCCATCGCTCAAGATGCCGACGATCCCACGACCGCGATAGTACTCGGGATGGTTGTATGGGACCGAGTTGTAAGCCAATGCGATATGCGTTTGCTGACTGTCGTGGAGAATGTGGGTCGAACCCGCGTGCGAGACCACGGGCCCCGGCTCGGCCTCAGTGGGACCTTGCCAATCCCCCAACAGCCGTTCCACCAGCGCGATCAACGACTCCCATTCAAAGTTGCCTGCTACGGCCAAGACGGCCCCTTGCGGCGAGCAGTGTCGGCGATGAAAGGTAACGCAGTCTTCGTGCGAGATGGATTGCAATCCCGCTTCCGTCCCGAGCGATGATCGCCCAAAGATCTCACCGAACCGCAACTGCTTGAGTTCCTTAAAGCACTTCTGCGCGGGATCGTCGTCGATCGAGGCCAGTTCCAGCAACGCCGATTGACGCGCTTCCTCGAGCTCCTCTTCGGGGAAGTGCGGCGAACGCAGCATGGCGGCTGCGACTTCCAGCGTGGGCTCGAGAACGCTGGCCATTGCGGCCATGCTCATCGTCATGTGGAACGTGGATACGGTGCTCGAACGCTCCACTCCCAAAAAGTCCAATCGCTCCACCACTTCGCGACTATCAAACTCTCCAGCACCACGTTGCGAGAGCTCCAAACTCAATCCTGCCAGTCCCGCCAGATGGCTCGGCTCGCGGCACGTGCCGCCAGGGTGCATGAAGGTGAACGCCACCGAAGCGAGCCATGGCATACGCTCCCCGAGCACGATCAACCCGTTCGAGAGCTTGTGTTCAAACACCTGCTGTTGCATGCAATCCTGTCCTATCCAACCGTTTCATTCCACCCAATCCGCGCCGTGCGCACGCTTTGCGCCGATTCGCAGCGCGGCCCCACGACATGCTCCGCCTGGAGTGCCAACCGCGAAACCGCTTGAGCACGCCATGCACGCAGCGGCTTCTAGCCACTTGCGTATTCGGATGGGGATGGAATTGTAGCAAAGGAAAGCGGAATGGCTAAGGCAACGCCCAGGCGACAGTGCGAATCTGAGACAACGATTTGGCACCCCAAAACGCCTCGCCTTGAACGACGCTACGCCAGAAGGCAGCCAACCATGCCTCTCCCATCCGCATGCAAATCGAGGCGAGCACACGGAACCGCTCCAGCCTGTTGGCTTATCCTAGAGAGCACCTGCCCCCGGGCTCCCCATGGAGCATCGCGCGAACACGCCTCAAAAGCGGGTGTCCTGTGCTAGCCGTCCCGAATCCGCGCCGCCTAACGGACGATTCCACGCTGGCGCTTCGTGCACGGGCGTTGAAAACCGACGGGCGATCGGCGCGCGAATGCGATAAAATGGGTGTGATTTTCCGGTTCGCGTGCCATGCAAACGGCGCTAGCAACACCCCATCGAAATCTTCATTACCCCAAAATGTCCAAGGGAAACACCTGTTCCACACCCATCCATTCCATGCGATTCTTCCAAGGAATCATCGACTCCCGTCGATAATGAAAATCGAGTTGCCCCGGAGTGCTCTCAGGCGTGCCGCAAGCCGCTTGCAAGTGATTAGAATGGCGATAGGTCAGACCATGCGTTGGAAACGATACGAGGAATACCAGCCGACAATGGTTTGGAATCCACGCGATCGCTTCTCCCCTCTCCCCAACCACGTTCCAGCCATCGCAAACTCCACCGAGTCCCCAGGAGCGAAGCCGCTCAAACGATCGACCCAGCCCCGTGCTCGAAGCCAGACCCTTGGACATGCCGCCCCTGCGCCGCAGTCCTTCTTGGCTTCGCTGTGACTCGCTCCCCACTGCCCTACGTTGAATTGAGAAAGGTTGCAATGCGCTCCTCGAAAGGCTTGGACGAAATTCTACGAAACTGGGAATTCGACCCGCACGCACTCTCGGTACGTTTGGTCAAAGGGGATGACGGTCGGGATGTCATCCAGATGCGAGTCGATTTAGGCGTTCTGCAAATGGAGACCAAGGGTCGCCCGGATGGCCAACCGATCGAAGGCTTTGCCACGTTCCTCGACCGCATGCTCAAACGCGAAGAAAACGATCCCGACCTGGTCATGGACGAAGACGAACAGTTCGAAGCCGACCGCGAATTCGTCCAGTACTACCATCGCCGCATTTCGTGGCTGCGTCTCGAACATTACCATCGCGCCGTCGAAGACGCCAACCATACCTTGGCCTTGATGGATTTCTGCCGCGATCATTCGCCCGACGAAGAATGGACGATGAGCCACGAACAGTACCGTCCTTTCGTCCTGTTCCATCGCACACAAGCCGACGCCTTGGCTGCCCTGGATGAAGCCGGCCCCGAAGCTGCCGTCGCCAAAATCAACGAAGGACTCATCGAACTGAAAGAAGTCTTTACCGAACACGGTGCCGAAGACGAATTCGACGAAGATGAAATGATCCAACAACTTTGCTCCCTGCGCGACAGCCTCTGCAAAGAACACGAAATCGGTCCGAGCTTGCAAGAGCAACTCGTTGAAGCTGTCAAATCCGAACAGTATGAGTTGGCAGCTCGCCTGCGCGACGAGTTGGCTCGCCGCCAAGAGCACTGATCCGTTACCCTGCGGCAGAATCCTCGGCAGCAACTCACTACGACCATGTCTCCCGCTGCCCGCCCGCGCTACTGCGAACTCCATTGCAAATCGAATTTTTCCTTCCTCGAAGGTGCCTCGCACGCGCATGAACTGATCGCCACCGCATCCGAACTCGGCTATGCGGGAATTTCGATCAGCGACCGCGACACGCTCGCTGGCATCGTCCGCGCCCACACCGCAGCCAAAGATGCAAACCTGCGATTCATCGTCGGCTGCGAACTCAATCCCATCGATGGGCCCCCCGTTGTGGTCTGGCCCCGCAACCGACGCGGCTATGGTCAATTGTGCCGCCTGTTAAGCATCGGCCGCCTGCGTGCCACCAAAGGGCACTGCGCGATCTCTTGGCACGACATCTCCGATCACTGCGACGACTGGCTCCTGGGCCTGATCCCGCGATTGCCCCACCCGCACCACCAAAGCGAGATCCACCTTGCATCGCACGTCATGCCATGCATGTCGGACGACGATGCGGATGCGGATGCTGACCAGCTCGACGCAACATCTTTTGCCACCGCGGAAGCCTACCCGCTCGAAGTGAGACCGATCCCCACGCGGCCTTGGTGCGCCGCTGGCACCGCGTTTTCTCCCACAGACGACGCCCCCTGGATCCAATGGGCGCGATCGATCCAAGAACGCTGCGGTTCGAATGCATACCTGCTGAGCCATTTGCACGCGGGCATCAACGACGAGCACAAACTGGAGCGATTGCTTGCGATCGCTCGTCAATCAAATCTGCAAATCGTCGCCGCGGGGGCGTGCTTGTACCATCACCCCGAACGCATGCTGTTGCACGATTGCATCAGCGCGATCGCTACCGGCACGACCATCGAAAACGTTGCTCGCACGCGCCCCGCCAACGCCATGCACGCGATGCAACCGCTCGATGCCATCGCCCGGCAATATCGCCTGCATCCCGAAGCGATGGAACGGACGCTGGAGATTGCGGATCAAATCGAGTTCAGCCTCGATTGCTTGCGCTATGAGTACCCCACCGAGTGGTCTCCCGAAGGCATGACCGCCATCGAGTATCTCAAACGTCTCACTTGGGAAGGGGCGCAGCAACGCTACCCCGAAGGGGTTCCAGTGCGCGTCGTCGAAATGCTGCGCCACGAAATCCAACTCATCGCAGACCTGCACTACGAACCGTACTTCCTAACCGTTTGGGACTTGGTGCGATTCGCTCGCTCGCGCGATATCCTTTGCCAAGGCCGAGGTTCTGCAGCCAATTCGTCCGTTTGCTACTGCTTGGGCGTCACCAGCGTCGATCCGAGCCGCTACGACCTGTTGTTCGAACGCTTCATCAGCCGCGAACGCAACGAAGCCCCCGATATCGACATCGACTTCGAACACCAACGCCGCGAAGAGGTCTTGCAATACGTTTACGAAAAATACGGCAGGCACCGGGCTGGCATGACGGCTGCGGTCACGACGTATCGCATCCGCTCCGCTGCCCGCGAGTGCGCCAAAGCCCTCGGACTATCCCAAGACCAAATCGATGGCTTGGCCAAGGTCATCGATGGTCGAGGCGGCGCCGAGTCCTTGGCCAAACGCTGCGAACAAGTCGGTTTGGATCCCAACTCCGAGATCGGCAAACGCTTTCTGTTCTTGGTCGAATCCATCCTCGGTTTCCCTCGGCACCTCTCGCAGCACACCGGCGGCATGGTCATGACCCAAGGCGCTCTGTGCGAACTATGCCCGATCGAGAACGCCGCCATGCCGGGTCGCACCATCATTCAATGGGACAAAGACGACCTGGATGAACTCGGCATCCTCAAAGTCGATTGCTTGGCACTGGGCATGCTCTCGGCCATCCACCGCAGCTTGGATCTGCTCGAACGCCACCACGACCGCTCGTTGAACTTGGCCACCATCCCCGCCGAAGACCCAACGGTCTACGACATGATCTGCCGCGCCGATACCGTGGGCGTGTTTCAGATCGAAAGCCGCGCCCAAATGAGCATGCTCCCAAGGCTCCGTCCGCGCTGCTTCTACGACCTGGTAATTGAAGTGGCTATCGTTCGCCCCGGTCCGATCCAAGGCAACATGGTTCACCCCTATCTCAAGGCTCGGCGAACCGGAATCCAACCGGAATACCCCAACGAAGCCATCGCCCAAGTCCTTCGCAAGACCATGGGAGTGCCCATCTTTCAAGAACAAGCCATGCGACTGGCTGTGGTCGCAGCAGGCTTCACGCCCGGCGAAGCCGACCAACTGCGACGCGCCATGGCCGCTTGGCGACGCCCCGGTGTCATCGATCAATTCAAACGCAAACTGATCGAAGGCATGGCCAGCCAAGGACTCGATGCCGAATTCGCCGAACGGGTCTTCACGCAGATTCGCGGCTTTGGCGAGTACGGATTCCCTGAGTCGCACGCCGCAAGTTTTGCGCTGTTGGTGTATGCATCGTGCTGGATCAAACACCATTTCCCCGATGTCTTTTGCTGCGCCATGCTCAACAGCCAACCGTTGGGCTTCTATGCACCCGCGCAATTGATCACCGATGCGCAGCGTCACGGTGTCTCAATCGCTCCCATCGATTTGAACGCCAGCCACTGGGAATCCAGCCTTCAACGCCCCGCCGATGCGACTGGGCCTTGGCATATCCGACTGGGACTCCATATGGTGCGCGGCTTGAAACAAATCGAGGGTCAATCCATCGCCCAGGAACGATTCGCCCACGGCCCGTTCCGCGATCAAACCGAACTGGTCAAACGCTGTCGACTAAACCAATCCACGTTGGCCTTACTGGCCGATTCCGGCGCGATGGATACGTTGTCCGGCGACCGACGTGCAGCCTATTGGCAAGCCCTCGGACAAGACCAACACGCTGTCTCGCTCCCCCTTTTAGAAGCTGCAGGGGTCGACACCGATGATCCTGTGCCGGAGTTCTTGGCACCGATGCACCCGCTGGAACAGGTCCTAGCGGATTACCAAACGACCGGCGTTTCCCTTCGCGGCCATCCTATGCAGTTCTACCGAACTCGGCTCAACGCCCTGCGGGTGAAAACGGCCGCCGAACTGCCAGACGCGCGCGATGGACAGTTCGTCCGCGTCGCCGGCCTGATTTTGCTTCGCCAACGCCCGGGCACTGCCAAAGGCATTACCTTTGTCACGATGGAAGATGAAACCGGCAGCATCAATTTGGTACTCCATCCCTCGACCTGGGAGCACTACTATCTGATCTGCAAACAATCCAACGCTTGGCTCGTCCATGGCACGTTGGAGAACCGACAAGGTGTGATCCACGTCGTCGCCGGACGCATCGAAGACCTCAGCCAAGTCATCGGTCCGGTCGATATCCGTTCTCGCGATTTTCGATAACGCGCACGCCACCCGTTCATTTTGAGGAAACACCAGGCACGGTGTCACGCAACCAATCCACGATCGCGTCCAAGACCAGCGGACTCATCTCACCCTGAGAGGCTCGCAACGGTA
>JBKCUI010000011.1:0-10568 GCA_046318495.1 Pirellula sp.
ATGTAGGAGTCTCCAAACGTGCCGTTGGGATCGAGCAGGTTTACACTGACGCCTACAATTTTTGTCACGGGCAGCGATTCTTGAGCGATGCAGTTCCTAGCCGAAAACATGGCGACTAGAGACATCGCGACGACATTTAATAAACCGATCATTTTGGTTTTCATGTTGTTTCTCCTCTAAATTGGAATCATTGCCTGTCATGGTTTACCGATTGGTGGAATCTGACAGTGCAGCGTTAACGCAAAATGGAAGCTCCATGCACGGGGATTTCGCAGCATCATGCTGCAAAGTGATCACGCAAACCACCAAAGTCAGAATGGAAGATGGCATTGTAGACTACGTGCCACCCAACGCGGCTACCCCAGTCGTGTGCGATTTGTCCAAGGGATGAGACTAGGACTTCGGAACCGAGCGCGTGCGCCTGGCATCCGAGTGTTCGTGCTACCTGCAGGGTAGGCATTTGATTTTTGCTTCGAAAGGCGATGCGACCTACCTCCCCTTTTCAGTCGATGATTTTGCAGGACGCAATTCACGCGTTTTGATATCAAAAAATAGAGCCCAAGCGCCGGATTCATTCGTCCGGCGGAATATCGAACATGCACCTCGGCATCGCAATCGTTTGACACGCATACTCCATCGCGTCATTGAGTCTCGAGGCGATCGCTTCAGGCTGAATTTGAAAAAACGGCGGATGCATTGATTCGTTTGCTTCTTTCCTCGAAAAAGTAGCCCAACGCGTTCCTTTCTGAGGCACGCGATGTCGGCATGTATGGATAAAAATTGGATAAACTCAAAGCATCGCGATCAAACCACCGCCCCCATCCGTCATTGCATTGTTCCCGTGAGGGCATTTGTCGCTACCTACTTGGACGGAATGGGCTCACAACGGCGCACGAAAAGCATGCTGTTTTGAAAAAAAACACAAGCCACCAACGAATTTGACATCCGCGTCCGGTATCCCTCTCAGGGGAAGGGCGGGTTGGGACTACCTCGCATCGCGGCAGCCCATCATCGTCGGCATGGGTTTTCCGTCGAACTTGCAGACTGCCGTGAGTTAGGGATGTTCCTAGCCGAGCTTCTATCAAGCATTTCGCGGGATGACAACGAGTTCAGGCTCCGAATCACAAAATACGAGCCTAGACTTAGGGCGCGGGCATGACTGGAGAAAGATCGGTCGCCCCATTTGCCAGATGCATTTGCCAGATGCATGGGTGCACGTAAAACCTCAGCACGTAAAGCTGAAGTGCATCCACGCACACGTGTCCTATTCCACTTACCTGTGAATCAGGACACCCATCGTTTCCTGCAAGCGTAACAAGCGTGCGAAAATTTTGCGCTGGATCCTACCCGCGAGTTCTGTTTCGCGTCGATCTCTCGCAAAACTACTTCAAGGGGTGGAGATGCGTACGACACACCTTCCTCTCGAGGTTTCGGAGTACCTGCTTCATTTGGTACGAGTGGAAGCGGTTCAAAGGAAGACGCTTAGCAAGGCATGCAACGAAGCGTCCAACCGCTTGGACATCGAGTTCAAATTGAACTCGCGTTTCTGATCCCAACGCCTCGAGCCGCCATTCACCTTGGCCCTCGATGAATCCACCGAAGTACTTCATACGCATTGCGTTTGGGGATTCGAGCGATTCAATTCGGCATCGAAACGCACGTCCCCCGAGCGGACGCAACGGAAGCGAACTGCCGATGATCTCAGGCGCTGCGTGCAAGACTCGCAATCCAACGGAACGTGGCCACCAATCTGCGTAGACGGCGACGTTGGCAAGTACATGCCATACTTTTTCCCTTTCAAATGGAAGGATGCGTTCGTCCGTCGCAAAAATCGGTTTCATGATAACTGTTGCATGGAGCAAGCCATAGATTGGCCAAACGTCTTTCCATTCCTCACGAGGAGCGAGCGACCGGTTCGCATGATAGGGACAGGAATGGCCCCATGCAATGCAATCGCATCGACCGGAGCATCACTACCCAGGATCCCCCTGGCTCTCTCTCAAAGTGAATCTCGAGACGAATGCCTTGGATTTTCATGCCCCAACATTCTCGCCGATAACCTGCACAATTACCTGCACAACGATCCTCGTTGAGGTTGCCGACGCATCATCACTCCGTGATTCGCACGTGGAATCCTTGGCACGATGGCAGCTTCCAATTTCCCCCTGGGGCCGAATCGACGCGCAGGAAGTGGTGTAAAATCAAAGCCCTTGTGCGACACAAACAACCCCGACGATTGGGCCGGGGTGTTTTCCCAGCACCGCTCAGAGTGCATGCCATGACCGACTCCGCCTCGAACTCTAGTGATCCGAACTCCGATGATGAAGACGGGGATATGGATTTTTCACTGAATGAATCCACGACCCATTCTCATGGCAACTCGCCAAGTGTCGATGGAGGCTCCGAGCGAGTCATCGGCGAAAACGAAGCGTTATCGATACCCTTCGGTACGATGATCGGGCGATACAGGATCGATGCGAAATTGGGGCGAGGCGGATTTGGAATCGTCTACCAAGCGTTTGATACCAAACTGGGACGCGATGTTGCTTTGAAGCTGGAAATCCGATCGAAAAAGACTGCCAAACCTAGAAGTCTTTCGAGCCTACTCGACGAAGCTCGCGCCTCTGCCAAGCTTGACCATTCCAATGTTGTACGCGTCTATGATGCCGATGAATGGAACAATCGAATCTACGTGGTGATGGAACTGGTCCGTGGCGTCAGCTTGTCTCATGAGATCCTAGTCCGCAACGCATTGCCGATCGAAAGAGTGATCCAAATCGGAAAAGGGATCGTTGCCGCTTTGGAGCACCTCCATTTCCATGGGATCATCCATCGCGATCTCAAGCCATCCAACATCCTACTGGCCCAAACTGGCGAAATCAAAGTTACCGACCTAGGTTTGGCGTTGATGGACGATTCTCCCCATTGGCATCGACACCATGTGGCGGGAACGCGTCGGTACATGTCGCCAGAACAAGTCCTCGGCGAAGTCCATCGCATCGATGGCCGCACCGATATCTGGGGCTTTGGCGTCGTCCTCTATGAAATGCTCACCTTCCAATCACCATTCCGTGAGACGGAAAAGGTCAATGTGTTCCACACCATTCTTAAGGGGGAGATCGCTCCGCCTCGACAACGTCGGCCCGAAACACCGGAATCCCTCGAGCGGCTCTGTCTCAAGTGCCTATCACCTCGCATGTCGTCGCGATTTCAGTCCGCCGCCGAACTCCGCTCGGCATTGGACAGAGTAGAACGCGAATACCATTGGAGATCGACGGCGCCCTCCGGCAATGACTCGCAAGCGACCCAATCGATGCAAGTCGACCCGCCATCGACAAATCGTGCCGCCGGAGCTCGCTTGGACACAACCGCAGATCACTCAGCCGAGTTAAAAACGTTCACCGAAACCGAATCGGCATCCAAAAGCCCTGCCGAGCAATGGAAAGGAGTCGTGCCTCGTGGATTGCGACCCTTTGATGCACGCGACAGCCAAACGTACATCCGTCTGATGCCCGGTCCCTACGACCTTAACGGTATTCCAGCGATCTTGACCACCTGGAAAGAATGGGTCGAAAACGATTCCGAAACCGCAGAACCCGTGGGGGTACTCTATGGACCGAGCGGATGCGGAAAGAGTTCGTTCGCCCTTGCTGCCTTGATCCCCTCCCTGGATCCATCCATCAAGCCGATCTATTGCAACCTGACCGTCAGCGATCCCCTTGCTGGCATACTAGCCAAAGTTCAACAATCCTGTGAGCAAGCCCTGGACTCGGATTCGCTCGCCGAAGCCCTTGCAAACATTCGTGAGCAACAATGGCCCTACAAAGTTCTGCTTGTGCTCGATCAATTCGAACAGTACCTGGCAGGTGGCGATATCGATTTCGCCCATCCAATCATTCAAGCTCTTCGACAATGCGATGGCAAGGCCGTCCAAGCCATCCTGCTGGTGCGAGATGAATTCTGGTGCGAGATCAGCGCCGTCATGCAAGTGCTCGAACGACCACTTGCGGACGATAGCAACGCGACAGGTTTGCCTCTCATGAACCTACAGCATGCCCGCAGAGTACTCGAAAGTTTCGGACGCGCCTTCGAATCCATTCCACCAGGTCCGTTGAACGAGACGCAACGCATTTTCCTGGACAAAGCGATCAAAGGCTTGGCGCACGAGAATCAAATCCTCTGTGTGAATCTGGCCATGTTCGCGCAGTTGATGCGCAACCACGCTTGGGATGCTGCAACGCTTAGTCGACTCGGTGGCACCCAAGGTGTTTTGACCCGCTTCTTAAGTGACAACTTCGACTCCGCGCTCGCCCCTATTTCCCATCGAACGATTCGGAACACTTGTGCGGATATTCTGCGTGAACTCATCCCAAACGACGAACGCGAACTCAAGGCGATGGCGCAACCGGTTTCGGCTCTCGCGTCCGCGTCTAACGAATCCCTTGCGTCCACGCGATTCAGACAATCGCTGCAATGCCTCGATCAAGAGCTCCACTTGATCATGCGGCATCAAGTCCATGGCAAAGAGGAACCACACTATAGCCTCACTCACGACTTCTTGGTGCACCCCGTCAAAGCATGGCTCTCTGAACGGGATGCAGAGTCTTGGCGCGGTCGAGCGAAAACCAGACTGATTCAAGCCGCGACACGATTCCAGCGGGACCCCAACACGCCGCATTTGCTCTCGATCCCCGAGTGGATCTCGGTTACATGGGCAGTACCTCGGGCCTCTCGATCCGAAGTGCAACGCAAAGTCCTTGCGAAAAGTGGATCCAGGGCCATGCGATGGATTGGTCTCCTGGTCGTCCTGTTGCTCGGAACCCTCCTAGCAACCGTAAAATGGCTCGAAGGACGCGATCGATTGAACCGCCTCGAACGGGATGCGATTGCCACCTCGTTGAACGCGTTCATCACGGCGGAATCCGAAAGTCTGCCCGCACTCTGGCAAGGCATGCGTCGCCAGAAGACCTTCGATGCCCAGTTTCTCGGGGTATTGGAATCCGTGCGGCAAGACCGCGGCATGGCATCCCCCCAAACCTTGCTTCGAGTCGATCTCATGACCGCGCTACGGGGTTTTCCTCCCTCCATCGACCGTCTGTTCGAGTGCTTGGTGCGGAGCGATCCCTACGAACTTCGAATGTGGGAGCAGACGTTTAAATCGCCGAACATCCGAGATCAACTCGTTGACGAATGGAATACTCGCACAGACACAGCCAAGCCCCTTGGCTTGTGCGAATTGCAATGGCTATTTCTCAAGTACAAAGACTTCCGCCTGTTGCCTGACTTTCAATCCGCCGCCGACCCGATGGTAGAGGTGTTCCAATTGCTAGCGGTCGCCGATGGCAGTTCCGATTCGGAACTCGAAAACATCGCCAAGCAATTTTGGGAAAACAGCTCTGGGACGACACTTCAATCACGCTATGAAAAGATTCTTTGTATCCATCTGTTGACCCTGATGGATCATGCCAGCAATCCCATCGGTGAGCCACTTTCGAAGTTCCTAGAAGCCAATGCCACATCGAGCGAACGGGCCCTCGCGCTATCATGTCAATCGCTATTGTCGCACTTGAAACGGTCGCGTTTCAACGCGGCGCCAGCGACATTCAGCGATCAATGGTCGCTGGATCGTCCCGTGCCCGATTACCCGTTCACCATGGTGCGTATCCCCACACGCGAAATGTCCTATACCGTGATTCGCCGGCAAAACAATCAACAGCTGACGGGCATCAAGACGCGTATCCAATTCGGCGGTGATTCGTGGCTTGCGTGCGACGAAGCTTCCTCGGGATTGTTCGGTGTGTTCGAAGCGGAACAGGCAGGGATTCCGCCGCCACCGGCAAACTCAACCTTGGCTGAATCCCCGATGACCGCGGCGAAAGCCATCGATATCTTCCGCTTTTGCAATTGGTTGAGCAATCGAGCAGGACTAAACAACGCTTATTCGTTTGGCCAAGAAATCCCCGACGTGGAGTCCAACGCAACGGTCCTGGTCTACAAAGACAGCGACGTGCGATGGCACCAACGCGCCAATGGCTATCGCCTCGCATCCCACTATGAAATCCTCGCTGCATCCGTCCACGGGGCCCCCGACGAATACTGGTCTACCATCGGCAGCCACCCTGTTTTTCAAAGCCGCCTCGGCGCCGAGCGCAATCGAAGGGTTTTGATTCCCAGTTGGAAGTACTTTCCAAATGCCTGGGGATTTCGCGGATTGATGGGAGGACTGGGAGATGTCATGATCCGAGGGGAGTCGCAACTAGCGACGATGCCAACGACAATCCTGGAGCAGCTTACCTGGAGCTTGAGTGTTCCGTACGACCGCACGGACAATCGGGCGTTTTGTATTCGTCTTGCGCGCGGCCCATTTTCCGTCCGCGTCGACTCCGAGAAGGTGGATCCGACGAAAACGACTTTACCCTGACAACCATCGCCGCTGATCTTCAGAAGGATCGCGATCTTGAAGTTGCGCCATGCCATCCGTCCCTCCCCGCAAGGGAAATTCGAACGGATAGGAAGTCCTGATTAACCCCGTGTTGTAGGGGAGCTCTCGATTGCTGGTCGAAAGTGTTATTGGCTTACTGGAGGCGTCGGTGGCTTGGCATCTGGGTTGGAGCGACCAATCATGTTGAGGCAATTGAAGTAGCAAGCTGGAGCGCATTCACGAACCCCTGGGATCTGGGATTGGGACTCTTGCTCGTAGGCATCGAGGCAAGTCTGCCCGCTGGGATCTTCCGGGTATTGGCAGGCGCACAAAGAAGGGCCTGCAGTTCGCGACAGCGATTTGATGGTTGGTGGATCCTTAAGGCATTGGCAGTAGAGTTGTGCGGCAACGCGTCGGCACTTGGCGCGATTCGTCGGATCATTCGCGTAAACTTCGTCGCACTTCTTGCAGTTCGACACATACGTCGAGTAACAGTCCCCACCAGTCGTAGCATGTGACGGCATGGGCAAATCGTGCGAGGGAATCGAGTATGTCGCGTGGCTTGGCGTGCAAGGATGCAGCGTCTCCGAACACGCGATTGCTTGACAGGAATTCACAGGGGGAGGGCAGTTGCGATTCCATGCAGTCGTGCGGCCGGAGCACGTTTTACTACGAAGGCGCTGAAGGAACCCACCGGCCTGGCTCTGGGGTGAAGTTCCCACGATAAAGAGCGTGAATACCGAAACTAATAAGAGTGTGGAAGTGCGCTGAGTCATGATGAGTCTCACATGATGAATGGGCTCGGGAGCAATCGATCCGTTCTCTGGATCCTAACTGGCGTCATTCCAAGATGCAACCGTCCCAGTTCGCGTAGTCATGCTGAACGTTCCCAAGGTTGGTAGACAGTGAGTCACCTTATGTCATCATAGACTTCAGAGGAGATTCACTCATGAACCATCGTCGGTCGTTCGGCAGCCAATTCAAGCTCGCGGCCGTCAATAAGGCCATCCAGGACGTTCTGTAAGCATCCCCCAGATAGGTGCCATCCCCCTATTTGACTGCCTTTTTCTCAGGTCGGTCGCGTGCAGCGCGATGAAGATTCGCGTTTGTGAAGCGATGCTCAGCATGCATCACCTCGCGAGCCGGCTTCGATGGCCGCGATGAGTTGTGTCAATTGAGCAGATGGCATCGAGGGATCGACTCGAATGGAATACCCGCTTGGGGGTGATGATCTGAATCATCTGGGGCGAGGGCACCGGGGTGGATGGAATGATGCGAACGGGTACGACAGCGTTGGGGGAGCTCCTATCGGATGGCTGGAGCTTTCGCTTCCATTGGTAGGGGGATTGCACGGAAAGTCCATTTTGTGAGCAGAACTGGGCAACGGACAGTTTGCTATCGGTGAATTGCTCAAGGACCTGTTGCCAAAATTCGGCCCGAGATGAACGCTTGGAACTGTGCACAGTGGAGCTCCTGGGTTCGAGGGAACAAAACCCTCAAAATACCAGCCAATGCAAGATGTGCTTTAACGTACGCTCACACATCAGCCACCAAACCGTCACTCTGGTTGCAACCACAGTTCCTTTGCTGCCCACTTTGCAATACGGTCCTGTGCGTGCACACCGCCGTCGATACTGTCGTCCTTCATCCATAAGTCATCGTCCATAGCCTTTTTCTGCCAGGCAATCGCACTCTCGAAGTCCCCGGCAAGCGCGTGCGCACATGACCTCGCGTTTTTCGCATACGCGTTGTCCGAGTCTAGAATTAAGCTTTGAGCCGCTAGCAAAGCGGCCTGTTTCGCATCCCGAATCGGCTGGTCACTTACCGTCGACAATAAGAACGACTTTTCATACAAGGGATCACTTAACTTCGGGTCCAACCGGATCGCCTCGTTGTAGTCCTTGATTGCACCCGCATAGTCCTTGAGATTTCGTTTCGCATTGCCTCGGTTGCTATACGCTTCTGCAGAGTACGGAGACAATCGGATTGCTTTGTTGCAATCCATGATGGCACCCTCGTGGTCCTTGAGATGATCCTTTGCAATTCCTCGGTTGATGTGCGCCATTACATCCTTTGGATTCAACCGGATCGCTTCGTCGTAGTCCTTGATCGCGGCCTCATAGTCCTTGAGACTAAGCTTCGCAGCCCCCCTGTTGCAGTGCGCGGATGCATTCATCGGATCCAACCGGATCGCCTCGTCGTAATCCGTGATGGCACCCTGAAAGTCCTTGAGAATGAGCTTTGCTAGTCCACGGTTGTTGTACACCCTATTAACATTCGGATCCATCCGGATCGCTTCGTCGCAGTCCTGAATGGCACCTTCATAGTCCTTCAGAACAATCTTTGCATATCCACGGCGATTGTACGCCATCGCTATCTTCGGATCCAACCGGATCGCCTCGTCGTAATCTTTAATGGCTCCTTCGTAGTCCTCGATGTTTTGCTTAGCAACTCCCCGGTAGAAATACGCCTTCGCAACCTTCGAATCCAATCGGATCGCTTCGTCGAAGTCCGTGATGGCACCAACATAGTCCCCATGGAGATTCCTCGCATTTCCTCGGTTGTCGTAAGCAATCGCATACTTCGGATCCAACCGGATCGCTTCATCGTAGTCCTTGATGGCACCCTGAAAATCCATGAGATTGCACTTTGCCCACCCCCGGTTGTTGTACGCTGTTGCATCCGTCGAATCTAACCGGATCGCTTCGTCGCAGTCCTGAATGGCACGCTGGAAATCCCTGAGTTTACCCTTTGCCCCTCCTCGTCTGCTGTAGGCCGATGCAAACTTCGGATCCAACCGGATCGCCTCGTCGTAATCTTTAATGGCACCCCGAAAGTCCTTGAGTTGGTACTTTGAAAATCCCCGGTTGTAGTAAAACCATGCTTCCTTCGGAGCTTGAAGGATCGCCTCATCGTAGTCCTTGATGGCACCCTCGAAGTCCTCGAGTTCGCCCTTTGCACTCCCTCGGTTGCTGTACGCCGACGCATACTTCGGATCCAACCGAATCGCTTTGCCGTAGTCCTTGATGGCACCCCGAAAGTCCTTGAGATGGTGCTTTGTCAGCCCCCGGTTGTAGTACGATCGTGCTTGCTTCGGATCCAGCCGGATCGCCTGATCATAGTCCTTCTTGGCACCCTCGAAGTCCTTGAGAATGCTCTTTGCCCACGCCCGACCGAGGTAGGGCGTGGGAGACTTCGGCTCCAACCAGATGGCTTGGTCGTAGTCCCTGATCGCACCCTGAGAATCATTGAGATTGTGCTTTGCAATTCCCCGATTGTAGTACGCTGTTGCGTCCTTGGGATCCAACCGGATTGCCTCGTCGTGGTCCCGGATGGCACCCTCATGGTCCATCAGATTTTGCTTTGCTTCGCCGCGGTTGCAGTAGGCCTTTGAAAACTCCGGATCTAACCGGATCGCTTCATCGTAGTCCTTGATCGCACCCTTGAAGTCATTGAGGTTGCGTTTTGCCATGCCACGGTAGTTGTACGCTGTTGCATCTTTCGGATCCAACTTTATCGCTTCATCGTATTCCTTCAGATTGTGCAATGCACTGCCAATACCGTTGTATGCATCATCTGCATTCCCGAGTTCCTGGCCCTGCAAGCCGGGCGCGAACCAAACTACGAAAACAGAAGCAACACCAACAACCACCCTGCGAGCATTCATTAGACGGGCTCCGGCATGTCAAAAGAAAATGATTGTGATCACTAAAATACGTCAGTCTCGCAAGCCAGTCCAGCCATTCACAGAGTGATTGCCTATCGACGCGCGATGACGGAACGGGTTGTTGAGTGCGCTGCAACTGCATTCGAAGAAACGTGACCCTACCGGATCGCTCTCCATGAGTGGATGTCGCGTCGACCAGCCATTTGGAAAAGTACAGAACTTCTTCATTGTATTTGTGCTGAGATCTGAAAAGCGAAACTCTGAATCGCCAATGAACTAGACGCAAAGGGACCCGTGCAGCGCACAAAAACCTCACGTTTTGCGAAAAAAGCTTCGCTAAGAAAGATACGTGCCACCCACCTATTGGACTGTCCGCGAGGATCTGATAAGCTTTTTGGGTATAGGAGATCCCCCAAATGCCCAGACCTCTACGCGCCGAACTATTCGAACCCAATAAAGTCTGCATCGTCCACTGCATCC
>JBKCUI010000012.1:0-2284 GCA_046318495.1 Pirellula sp.
AGCAATTCAACTGAAACCGGCCCTTCCTGGGTCAGTATATCTTCGAAGGCAATCGCCAACTTGTTCCGATTGGGTATGTCAAAAAATTCACCAAAAGCAATCTCGCTTTGTGGCGCATCCGAAGTGGTCAATTGTAGAAGGTGAAGCGCTGCGCTGGAAAGCGTGATCCTATCAGTATCTGCATTCCATTCAAGCCAAGCGCGCCGTTCCGAACCGTACAAGGGTGATGTTTCCGGGTGTGGGGACAAGGCTATTGTCATGGGTAAACTCCTACACCAAAGCTACTAAACAATAATGACTAGCCACGCCGCGCGCGCGATAAGCAAATTCGTTGGATGACGAAGGTGCAGAGAACATTGAAGGAAACCAGCTCTGTGTTAGGAACGGGTTGCATACTAATCAGGCAAGGGTGAAATTCCCCTTAAAGTGGCGTGGTGATCCCAGGTTGCGCGGTCAATTTTTCTGGGTTTTGCTGCTTGACCGCGTCCGCATGAAGGGTGACGTTATCGCTTCATAAACCTTTGGGGGTGTGGCGATGGGCTTTTTCAGAACGCTGATGCTTGCAGCCGGCTTGCTGCTGCTGTGCGCAGCGCCCTCTCAGGCGCAGCGCAGCCTGACGATCGGTGCGCAATCCGCCCCTTCGGGCATGGATCCGCATTACCATTCCTCCAACCCCAATAACGCCATATTGCGGCAGATTTTCGAAACCCTGGTGGATTTCGACACCTCTGGCCGCCTGGTGCCACGCATTGCCGAATCCTGGCGCGCGATTGATGACCTCACCTGGGAATTCAAGCTGCGCGATGGTGTGAAATTTCACGATGGCACGCCCTTCACGGCTGAGGATATTGCCTTTTCCTATGCGCGCGTGCCGACCATCACGAATAGCCCCGGCCCCTTCACACCCTTTGTGCGCAGCATCGCGTCCATCGAAATCCCGGAACCGCGCCGCATCGTAATCCGGACCAGGGAGCCAAATCCCTTTCTGGATTGGGATCTTTCCAACATTATGATTGTCTCTCGCAGCCTGCATGCGAATGCGACACTCGGCGATTTCAACGCAGGCCGCGCGATGATTGGCACGGGCGCCTACCGCCATGGCAGCTATACGCTTGGCGAAAGGCACGAAATCATCCGCAACCCCAATTATTGGGGGGAAGCGCAGCCCTGGGAAAGGGTGGTAACGCGCTTCATCAGCAATCCCGGGGCGCGCGTGGCAACACTGCTGTCCGGCGATGTGGATCTGATTGATTTTGTACCCGTACAGGATGTGCAACGCCTGACAAATGATGCGCGGCTGGCGGTCTTTGGGGTGGCCAGCAATGGCACCGCCTATCTTTTCCCCGATGCGGCGCGTGATCCATCGCCCTTCGTGACCGACAAGCAGGGCCGCGTTCTGGAACGCAACCCGTTGCGTGATGCGCGGGTGCGCCGCGCCCTTTCGCTTGCCATCAATCGCCAGGCCATTGTGGATCGGCTGCTGATGGGTCAGGGCATGCCGGCGGAACAATTTGCCGCCCCGGCGGTGGCGGACCGCGCCCCCAATATGCCGTCGCCGCGCTATGATTTGGATCAGGCACGCGCCTTGCTCCGTCAAGCGGGCTATCCGGATGGCTTTCGTATCACGCTGCATAGCCCCAATGGCTGGTTCGCATCGGATACAGATGTGGCGCAGGCCATCGCGCAGGGTTGGACAAGGCTTGGCATTGAAACCCGTGTTGAGGTCCTGCCGCCCGCCAATCTTTTCACCCGTGCGACGGCGCGCGAGTTTTCGATGTTCATGACCACCTTCACCTCCTCCATCGCGGCCAATACGCTGCGTCAGGTATTGATGACCCGAAATAGTGAAACCGGTGCGGGGCCCTTCAATCGCCAACATTATTCCAACCCGGCGATGGATGCGCCGCTGGCGGAAGCGCTGCGTACCATGGATACAACGCGGCGCAATGCGCTGACCGCCCAGGCCATGCGCATCGGCATGGAAGATGCCGGGGTGATTCCCATTTTCTATCTCAAGGTTTCCTGGGCGGGGCTCAGGAATAAGGTGAAGTATGATGCCTCGCCTTCCTGGTACACCAATGCGCTGCTGGCGAGCCCGCCCTGAATCACAATTCTTGAACTTCAATGGGAAAATTCATCATGGCCGATAGCCAAGCCATGGCGCGGATCGCCGCTGCCATAGACTCGAATTTCGACAAGCAGGTGCAATTCCTGGCCGAATTGGTGCGCTTTCCAAGCCTGCGCGGACGCGAAGCGCCCTTGCAGGATTGGTTCGCGCGTCAGA
>JBKCUI010000013.1:0-2665 GCA_046318495.1 Pirellula sp.
AACTACTATGCCTTGCCATTGACCACGGCCCTGGGCGTCGAGCCGGCTGGCATGGTCCGTTTGGGATGCATGCACTACAACACCCAGGAAGAAATCCAGCGAACGCTAGATGTTTTGAAGGCCTCGATCGGGTAACGCTGCTAACGCTTCCCTCCCTCGCTATTGCGCATCCCGGTTCCATCGCGCCACAAGTTCAGCAACTTGGCGCTCCAGGGCTTCGAGGGAGCCGGAGTTGTCCACGGTGTCGGTCGCCGCAGACCGTTTGTCAGCGAGGGAACGTTGCGAGGCTTCGCGATCTCGAAACGACGCTTCCGTCCAACCTCGTTTCTTGGCTCGTTCCAAACGAACGGCTTCGTCGGCTTCGACCATCAAGACCCGTTGGCAATGATCGATCCAGCCCGATTCGATCAATAGCGGCACGTCGAGAACAATCAAAGGGTGGACGCCTCGAGCGATCTCGCGTTCGAGTTCATCCGAGATTCGAGCGCGAATGAGTGGATGCACGACACTTTCCAGCCAACGTCGATTTTGGGTCGCTTCGGGAGTGGTGCCGAACACCATGGTGGCCAGTCGAGAGCGGTCGATCTGCACCCCGTCGGAGGCGAGAATGGATTGGCCGAAGTGATTGACCACGGCATCGCGAACGGACGGTTCGAGCAACACACGATGACCAATCGCATCCGCGTGGATGACGTGGGCACCGCGCTCCTGCAGCAATCGCGTCACCTCGCTCTTGCCGCTGGCAACACCACCAACGATGCCCGCAACGATTGGCCGCTTCATAGGGCCTCGCACTCGGACCAGCGAGCTCCTGCTTTGACATCGACCTTGAGCGGAACCTTGAGCGGCATGACACGCGTCATCTCCTCGCGAACCAGAGCGCTAAGGGTCGCGACTTCCTCTTCGGGAGCTTCGAACACGAGCTCATCGTGAATCTGCAGCAGCATCTTGGCTTGCATGGTCGAAGCTTGGAGGCGGTTCCAAATGCTGATCATGGCCAATTTGATCATGTCGGCTGCGGAGCCTTGGATGACGGTGTTGACCGCCATGCGTTCGGGTTCCAGAAGCTGCTTCTTTTTGTTGTCGTCCAAGGTTTGGAAATCGCGGATCCCTTTGAGGTATCGTTTGCGACCGGACATGGTGGTCACGTACCCGCGTTCGCGGCACTGGATCAACGTTTCTGCGATGAAGGCCCGGACCTTGGGGTAACGAGCGAAGTACTCGTCGATGAAGTTGCCGGCGTCGCTGCGCGAGATGCCAAGGGCCTTGGCCAAGCCGAATGGGCTTTGGCCATAGAGGATTCCGAAGCTAACCGCTTTGGCGGCGCGGCGCATGTCCGAGGTGACCGACTCGAGCGGCACGGAATAGACTTGAGCGGCAACGCTGGCGTGGATGTCGAGGTCTTGTTGGAACGCCTCGCACAGGTTCTCATCATCGCAGCAATGAGCAAGGACACGAAGTTCGATTTGCGAGTAATCGGCTGTCATGAGCCGCCAGCCTGCATGCCCAGGAACGAAGGCAGATCGAATGGAACGGCCGGCTGCAGTGCGGACAGGGATGTTTTGCAAGTTGGGTTCGATGCTGCTGAGTCGGCCGGTGGCAGCGATGTCTTGACGGAACGAGGTGTGAACGCGTCCTGTGTTCGGCGAGACGAGCTTGGGCAAGGCCTCGACGTACGTGCTCAGGAGTTTCGCCATCTGCCGATACTCGACGATGCGAGCTGGAAGCGGATGTTCGGCTGCGAGTTCTTCCAGCACTTCGGCATCGGTGCTGGGGCCTGTCTTGGTCTTTTTCACCACGCGCAATCCCAGTTTGGTAAAGAGGATCTGCGCGAGTTGTTTGGGGCTGTCGGGATTGAACGACTCGCCAGCGATCTCCATGATGTCTGTGCGGATCGATTCCAATTGGGATGCAAACTGGGAGCGAAGTTCTTCCAGCCGGGCAACGTCCAGACGGATGCCGAGGTACTCCATATCGGCCAGAACGCGGATCAACGGCAACTCCAATCGCTCCATCACTTCGATGAGGGATTCCGACTGGAGGCGTTCTCGCATGCTATCCAAGATGCGAATCGGGATATCGACATCTTCACCGGCATACTGGGCGATGCGATCGAGCGGAACGCGGTCCATGGTGATCTGTGCTTTTCCGGAGCCGATCAAGCTTTCGATCGAGACCGAATCGACGCCCAGCCAGCGTTTCGCGATATCGCCAAGGTCGTGATTGCGGCCGCCGGCATCGAGCAAGTAATCGGCCACCATAGTGTCGAAGCCGATGTTGTGCATCGGTAGCCCGTGGCTTCGAAGCACGATCGCATCGAACTTGATGTGCTGGCCGATCCATTGCTTGTTCGGATCGGCTAGGACGGGACCGAGGACACGTCTCACGTCTTCGAGCGGTAGTCGAAGTTCTCCTTCAGGGCAGAGGATAGGTAGGTAAGCTGTCATGCCAGGGGCCCAACAGAGGCTGATGCCGACCAGTTGGGTATCGCGAGGTCGTGTCGAGGTCGTTTCGGTATCGATCGCGATGAGGGTTGCATCGCGCAGAGCGGCGATGACTTCGTCGAGGGCAGCGAGGTCGGTGATGCAGCGGTAATGCGACGCATCGAGCGTCGCGCGGCGTGCTGGAGGCGGGGCATCGTCACTGCTGGAACTGGATGTGGTGC
>JBKCUI010000014.1:0-33424 GCA_046318495.1 Pirellula sp.
CTCCCATTGTGCGGCCCCCATTGTGCTTGCAGATTCTGTTTTTTCAACGGTCTGGTAGACAATGGATACGCGGATGGTTCGTCCTTTAGTTGCCCTGCTCGTCTGGTGTCTTGATCGATGTCGGGACTAGCCGACCGGAAGTGCCCTGGGTGGGTGAACTCTCTTCATGGTATTCGGCATCCTGGTTGACACGCCAAACGTCGAATAATGTCTTTCCCGCTAAGATGTTCTTTACAACCAACAGGGAAGTCATCATGGAATGATCCTGGTTGTTGTACTTGTGCATCCCGTTTCGTCCCACGAGAAATAGATTGGGATAATGTGCGTCGAGTTCCCGACGAATGCAATCGACATGCGTTGCGTAATGATCGTCGTAAACCGGATACGCTTTCGCTTGTCTGACAACGGTTCCATCGATTACATCCTCGGGATTGACCAATCCGAGTTTTGCAAGTTCACCTTTTGCAAGATCCACGAGAGATTCGTCGGAACTGTTCCAAAGCCCGTCTCCTTCGAAGCAAAAGTACTCTAGTCCGTAGCAAGCAAGTTGCGGATCAGGAACCAGTTCAGGAGACCAACTGCCGAAATTCTGAATTCTACCCACCTTCACGTTTGGATCATGGATATAGATCCAGTTGTCATCGAACGGCTTGGTTGGTTTAACAATGAGCGCTACGGTAAGAAAATCGCGATAGCGAAGCGAATTGGATGCGTCCATCGCCGTGTCCGATGGTTTTGGTACAAGCGAATGCATCAGCTCTCGAAGCGGAGCCGACGAGATCACGTAGGAAAAATCGCGATGATCTTGGGAGCCATCTGACGCGGTGTAAAAGACACGCCACCGGGATGATTCTGCCATTTTCATAATCTTCGTAACCCTCATACCCATGAGGACTTGCCCTCCGGATGCTCTGGTGCGTTGAGCCGCTTCTTCCCACATCATGCCAGGACCAAGCCTTGGGTAACGAAAGCTATTGATCAGGGTCTTGATCGTTTGTGACCGGGATGGATGTTGTTTGCGCGGGAAAAGCGAGGACCATATGGCCCCTGCAAGGGATAATCCTTGGATTCGCTGGGCGGCCCAGTCGGCAGAGATTTCATCGCACCGCATCCCCCAGACCTTCTCCGTGTAGGTTTTGAAGAATATTTCAAAGAGCCTTTTCCCAAATTGGTTCGAAACCCAGTCCTCAAAGGTAACCGCGGGATGCCTCGGGAAAAGCCTCGACCAAGCAAACGAGAGAATGCATCTTGCGGTCTCGATACTACCGAGATTGAAAAAAGCTTCCTTGGCGTTCAATGGGTAGGAGTAAAATTTGCCTGCATAAAAAATCCGAGAAGAGCGTGGACGAACAAGGAGATCGTTCCCCAGCAGCTCGGTCCAGAGAGATTCAATTTCGTCGGATTTTGAGAAAAAACGATGGCCACCGATATCGAACCGAAACCCTTTGTATTCGACCGTTTTTGCGATACCCCCTACGTATTTTGGGTCCGCTTCAAAAACGCAAACCTCCACTCCGGCTTGGCTTAGTTTCCAGGATGCTGTAAGCCCCGCAGGTCCTGCTCCGATGACAGCTACTGTGGGCTTTGTCATCGAGGGCTTGCACTCTCCACAGCAGGCTCTGCAATAGACGAGGCCATGCTTTGGAGTCTTCGGGTTGGAAGCCCCTCCCACATGTGCATCATGATAGCTAGTGCGAAGCCAACACCCGAGTAAAAGTGACTAAACCAATGCCAAGGCAGAATTGCCAACGTAAATCCAAGCCCGCGTTTTCGATAAAGCCATGACAGGACGTGCCCATCTGCCACGAGCAACAAGACGACCAATGCTAAGGTAATCCAGAGTATCGGTGGAAAGAAAATTGCAAGGACAAGGGACATTGGGATGAGTCCACTGAGCGCAACACGCAAACGTGCGACTCTGCTAATGTTTAGTGAGTCAGCCATTTCGCCTGTTTTTAAGATCAAACGACTCCACGGAATAGCTCGAAGAAACAAATCCGTTTTGAGCAATTTCAACGGACTCCAACGCTTGTGATGGGTCACTTGCAACTCTGGGCACATGAGAATTTTCTTTCCCGCAGCCTTCAGTCGATACCCAAGTTCAATATCCTCAATCGAGGCCTGCGTGTACGTTCGGTCAAAACCACCCATTTGCTGGAATGCTTCTCTTCGGATCACCCCACAGGCACCCCAAAAGGTATACCCATCATGGGCACTCATTTGGTGCGTGAAATGATGAAGAAGGTTTTTGTATTGCGACAGCAGGTTCTTGGCAGTGGGTGCATCGTCGTAGGACCCAACGAACGCATCGATTGTAGGATGGTCCTCGAGGAGCGATCGCACACACCCAATCACATCTGGCCTGACGCTGCAATCTGCATCGACAAAGAACAGCACCTCTCCGATCGCGTGTCGGGCCCCTATATTTCTGGCCTCGGCTGGACCGGTCCGTCCAGCGGTCGAAAGCACGTGGAAGCCCTTTTCGCGGGCCAAGCTAGCGGAGCGATCCGTAGAGCCATCGTCCACAACGAGGATTTGATCCGGTCTGGGGGTTGCCGCGTCAATCGCTTCCAGACACTGCGCAAAGCCATCTCCGCCATTAAAAACCGGAATGATGACACTGATTCTCGGCGTATCTGGCGACAGGGCAGGCGGGCTTAGCATAGTGCAATCGTTGATTCGGGCAGGGGCAAAACAAACAAAAACCAAGCGTGAATGGTTTTTCCGCATCCTGCGCCGCTTCCACTCTAGCTACACCTCACAGCCACTCCAGAATACGAACTGGATTCCGGAATCGCAACGCGTTGGCTGTTGATTTAGGGAGATTTTGAGGCGATTGCAGATTGGATGAACCATGCGATCACCAACATCCATGGATCGCCAGGCTTGGAGTTGACAGGCTCGAGTTGGATCCGGTTCGTTTCCGCTTTTTCATCCGGAATGCCTTCAGCCATTTGAGTATCTTGCGGCCTCGAATGTCCGAGTTTCCGTCAAGGTGTTGGAACGGGTGGAAAGGCGATGACGCCCGATACCTGCTAAGTGACCTCACCACAAATCGGACGAGAGATAACTCGTTTCATAGGTGTGCGGGCTTGCGATCATTCCACTTGAAAACCATGGGATGCATGATGGGCGGGCAAGTGCATGCACCCTTGGCTGCGAGATTGAGGAAACGGCGCATTTGGAGATGCCGAGTTTCTGCCTACGGAATTGGAACGGTCAGCGATCCGAAAGGCTCCAATCGTCCAAACGGAATGCGCAGCTCCTTGTTTGAATCCATGAGCAGTCCATCGTCGATGCTTTGCGAGCCATGATTGACTAGGTGGATAGATCGATCCGATTCTTGAACGGTCACTTGGCTGATGGCACGGGCGCGATCGAGGATCACACCCGCTGGGGCGAACCAGCCTGGTCGCGAAGCGATGGACTCAAGACGCCGTCGGATGTCGGCCCGCATGGCGTTCGTATGCGTATCTAGCCAACCATGATCCAAGTGGGTGTACACTAGTGCCGTGCCTGCGTCGCTTTCGAGTTGCTGGATATTTTGGGGCGTGTAGCAATCCAGAAATCCGTCCCCTCCCGGCGCATTCCATCTACCCGTGCGGCGAAACGTTTTGGGTAAGCCGTACAACGATTCCGCGTATGCATTGGCAAAGGAATCCGTCGGAAGCAATTCGAATTCTTTGCGATCGTTGGCTGGTCGCAACGCGCCTTGGCCATCCACCCAGATCCAGGGAGCGTAGTGCTTCATCAGGTCCAAGCAGTAGTAGGGGCTGCCTTCCAGTGCACCTTCATTGCTAAGTGCGTCCTTGTTGGATCGCGACGAATGTTCTACGTAAACGCTTGGGAGATGTCCAAACCACCGTTCGAATTCAGTAAATGCTGCGATGACCTGATCGCGAGGGCTCGATGTTTCGCTCGGAGAATGCAGCGCGATTTCGTGCCCCGCATTTTGCAATCCAAGATAAAACTGGAATTCGTCGGGGTCGCACCATGGGACCGATTTTGGGCGATCTAGCGGAATGTCGCCTGAGGGCGTTTTCCATTCACTCCAAATGGCTCCCTGGCGCGCCCAATCAGCCCAAAATGCGAACGTTGAAACCGTCAGTCGCAACCCTAAATGCGTGAATACGTCGAAGAGCGGCTCGAGACGCCGACTGTATGCGGAGTCTGCATCGTGAACGATGGTGAACGCAAAGCGATAGCTAGCGGGGTGTCGAGCGATTTGCCACTGTCTCGGGGAAGGAAAAGTCACTGGAGTCAAGTCTCGACTCTTGCCATTCGTTGGCAGTAAGCTGAGTGCAAAGGGAGGCAATCAAGGCGATTTGCAGCGATCGGGAGTGTTGGTAAACGGATCGTTCGCAGGGATTGCTGGTCGACACAGAACGAGGTTCGATCTTGGTGAAGAGCCGGGTCTATCGTATTTGCGATCGCAAATGCAATCTAGAGTAGCGCGAACAAATCGCAGGTGCGAAGCATCACGGATCGGGTCAACGCATATCGCATTACTCGGCACGTTAGACTGATTCCGGCATATTGCGACACAAGAGCTCAATGACGGCTCCGTGCGTTGAGACACCAGCGTTCATGCGCTCGTCCACTTCGAAATGACCATTGGGGGTGGAAGGGTTCTCCGCGGCTCGCCAACCGTTTCCGTGGGTTCCAGACCAAACGTTCGCCGCCGCTAGCCGATTTCAAAATTGGTGATCGAAAAGATCTTGTGGTTTGCGATGGTTGGGGTGTGCCCCAAGTACATGCGAACGCATCCAAAGACCTCGCGCATCCCATGCGATCGGCACAATTCCATCGCAGCAGGATTATTCTGCGGTGCATCCAGAAAGATTGGCTCACCGGCAGATTGCAGAGCATGAGATGCGAGCAACTCCTCAGCGTGAACGATTGCATCAGCGAACATCGGGCCAATCTTCCATCCGGATACACACCGCCGCATGACGCTGTAGCCAACAAGTTGATTGCCCTTGGTAACCCCGATCGCATGTGCATCTTTCTGACGGGTCCAGAGTGCCAGGTAGTGGTCCCGTGGTCCCGGAAAGCAATCCCGATCGTAGGCTTGAATCGCTTCAAAAGGGATTTGTTCCAGAGGAGTGATATTCGAGGAAATCGCGTTCGATCTCGATGGCGCAACCCACTCGAAACGCCCTTGCCGCACGTATGGAACGAATCCCCCTCGGGCGTAAAAAGGGACCATCGCGTCGACAGCATCCAAGCCGATCGTCGCACCTGCATCGAGTCGGGACAGAAGCCGATCGCGTCGCGCCATCCATAGCGCTGTGCCGAGCTTTCTCGACCGATACTCGGGCCGCATGATGAACAGCCCCATGAATCCAAACGTTGGATTGTGCCGGATGATCGCGCCTCCCCCTGCCAGCACGTGGTCGACTTCGATCCCGAGAAACCCATCAGGATCGATCTCCCAAAACAAATCCGCGTCGTGAAGACCAGGATTCCATCCCTCTCGATTAGCCCAGGAAACAAGCTCCAATTGCTCGATGCGACTCAGGGGGCGGATCTGTCCGACTTCATTGGTCATCGTCGACTCCGTGAATCGCCTCTCAAGCAAAGGGCTTGAGAACACATTGCGAGATCAAACTGCATGATGCCGCATTGGAAACGTAGTCTCATCGTAACGCAACCCGTTTGATGCTGCGTTCGCGTTATGCATCCGGCCTGTACTCTGCACGGCGAAGGTAGAGAGGGTAGACCAGAGCGTTGCCCGATTGCTACCTCTAACCCAACCTCCGCGTTCCATCCTCTTCTTCCTTCACGAACTTCGTGCCTTCATGTTCCCTCCGGCTGCGGACTGCCATGGGGTCACACGAAGGCACGAAGATCTGCCGTTTCACTTTACCAGCCTCGCGAGTGCGAGGTCATTGCTCCCTAGCAGTCGCAACAGCCTACTTCGCTGGTTTGACTTCGCGAACCGCCCACCCAATCTCCGGACGGACCGCGAACGTCTGTTCGCACTGAGAAACTCCCAGGAGACCACCGACGAACTCCATGTTGTACGTCGTGCCCAGATGATTCCATTGGAATGGTGCACTTCCTGGCGCCGTCGGAAACTCCTCCAAGATCGGCCCGCCCCGCTTCTTCGTATTCAATACCCATGGATTGCGAACCATGTTCCTAGGCTCATCCCACAAGTAGGGAAACATATGAACGATCCAACCGGTGATGTACTCGCGCCCGCTGCCCACCTTGGGTTTCTGGTATATCGACTGCCAAAACTCGGTATCGACTTGTCCCATTGCTGCATTCGCAAACTGCCGCAGGATGGGAAGAAGAGGTGAAATCCACCAGTCCAGATCGTACTTGGCGAGTGCTTCTGCTCGCCTCGCAATCGATTGCCAGTCCTCGACGGTCCCTTCGAGGGTGATCGACGGGATTCCGCAAATGGTAACAAACAACAGATCGAAGTAACTTTGCATCGAATCCAGAAGGACGATCTCCGATGCGGCCCGCTCTACCGGACCCGTGGTTGAAAAGTCGGAAACGATCAAATCATGGGCGTCGCCGATGTACTTTTTGACTTGTGTCGAGAATTCGGAAAACACCTCAGGCCAAGGGTTGTCGGGAGATCCCTTCACAAAGTCGTTGCGGACCACCGTGATCGTCGCTTTGCCCTGGTGCGATACGAAATGATGGCGGAGATCTTCGGCGTTGCTCTGGATATGCCGAGCGAGTCCTTGAGTGATGGTCAACCAGACGATATCCGGCGAGAGCACGAGGGGGTAGTGCCTTGCATACGCCAAGGCAACCGCTCCGACAAGCGGGTGGGGATCGAAGTTCTTAATCAACTTGCGATCCTTACCGGAGCAGGCTTCCACCCGATGACCAAGAAAGCTTTCAATCGCCTCCTGATAAGGGCATGTCGATCGCGGCTCCGTTGCCAATGGGACTTTAGATACTTCAAACGTCGTCTCTTGGACGGTGGACAGGATCATAGTAGATCTCCATAGTCAATCGCGTGGACAAGGTTCGCGACGTTGGAAGGGGAACCGACAAACAGCATGGTCTCAGGCCATTGCGAACAAACCCTTCCGATCCGTTGCGATGCACTTTGAAATAAGAAACATGTTTAGCCTCAACAAAACGCAATGCACCGAGACGAAACTGAAACCTAGCGTGTTGATGAAATGCCACAATCCGTTTTCAACATGTCATCCATGGAATTTTTTTGGGAGGAGAAAAACTTATCAAGCAGCGCTTTGCGCTGTTGCGCACGATGAGTGCTGATTGCAGATAGTGTGCGTCATAGAATGGAGGGGGCTTACACAGGATGAGATCCACGGTGTCGATCTGCTACGGTGTCGATCTGCTACGGCCGATCTAGAACTTGGTCGCGCATCAGCTCGGCGAAGGGAACTTAAAAGATGCTATGTGGGAGTCACGCGAGGACGGGTGCCTGCACGAAGCCAATCCTAGTTCGCTTCGTGCCCATCCTGAGGGGTAGATACCGGCCTGGCAGTCGATCGGAAGGATATCTCTCGTTTGCTCCGTTCCGTGCTCGCCACGTGTTCGCTGCGATCCTCTCACGCCTCAGCCCTGCAGCGGCGGGGTACTGCTGCGCGTGGAGTTTTGGCTTGTAATCGCACTCTGTCATCCACGGGAATACGACGATTTGAGCTCGAATCTCCTGCGCGCACGGGTCGAGCGTCATGTCGGTGGCCTGCCAAGGAGTACACAGGCCGAGGGGGCCGTGGTACGATTCACCAGGTTGCATTTGGGTTTCCTTACAGGGGAATCCCATCGTTACCCACTCAAAACCGGATGGACCGAGATTTCCCCTTGGCATTGGTTTAGGCATCTCTATTCCGATCTGATCTTCCAAATGGTTGTTGTGCTCTTGCATCATGTGGGTATTGCAAAGCACTCGCGCATTAGGCCGACCCCAAGCCTTGCTGTTCTGGCATCTGGTTCTGTATGAATAAAGAAACGGTAGAGCCAAGTGGTGCAGGACGGGCAGGACGGAACGCCTCATGACCGCTTCTCAACAACTCAACAATCATGAGGAGCAAGAGCTTCCAGATCGCTTGCCAGAGGGGCTAGAAGTCAGCGTCGTGATCCCGACCTACAATCGCCCAGTCGCGTTGCATGAGTGCATCCAAGCATTATGTCAGCAGACGATTTCTCCCGATCGTTTCGAGATCGTAGTCGTTGATGATGGTAGTCAGAAGCCGGTAGAGTTAACCTGGAGCGAACAGGAGGCGGCTCCCTTAACTCCTCCTCGCCCTCGCATTCGAATTGTTCGTCAAGAGAATGCAGGGCCAGCAGCCGCTCGCAATCGGGGTGCGGTCATGGCCAGTGGAACCTTCATTGCCTTCACCGACGACGACTGTCTACCGCACCCTAATTGGCTTGAGAACCTGCTTGTAGGCGCCGCGAGTAATCCCGATTCACTTTTGGGTGGTACCACCTTGAATGGCTTATCCAATGATTTGCTCGCGGAAGCCAATCAACTGATCCTAGATTTGGTCTACGACCACTTCAACGGAAATCACGACGAAGCGACGTTTCTGACGAGTAATAATTGGTTGGTCCCCCGCAATCGCTTTCTCGAAATCGGTGGATTCGATGAGGAATTTCGGAGGGCGGGCGGTGAAGACCGGGATTTCTGCGATCGCTGGCGATTCGACAATCGACGTATTGTATGGATCGACGAGGCTCGCGTTGAGCATCGCCATGGACAGACTCTCTGGAAATTCATCCAACTCTACTACTGTTACGGTATTGGAGCCAAAGTTTATCATCGTAAGCGACGGTCACGCAAATCGGGTAGCTTTGGAGATGACTTGAGTTTCCATAAAGGAGTGTTTCGACGGCTACCCAGTTACCTTGGTCGTTATCCAGGAATGTACGCAAAAGCGAGATTGATAGCAGCACTCGGTGTTTGGCAGTTAGCTAACATGTCGGGATTCATCACCGAAACGATCTTTCGAAAAGCGCGCAATAAATAGAGTTGTTGCCAAATGCTGTTTTGGCTGTTTCCGTATGCGAGATCATCGTCGATTGAATAATCAATCTAGTTCTGTCCTGGATTGCCGTGGGTAAGCGTCAGCTCATCCCATTCGAGGGAGATCGTCAACTTGAAGCTCGTTCGATCAAGGCAGTCCGATACGAAACGCTTCATTGACAGGATCAAGCTGCTGATCCTTTCGGCCACTCCGGTGGGGATGCGTCGAGCTTCAGCTCGTTGCCCGTCCATGGAGTGGACAAGGTCGAGGGTGTGCAGGCACGGCTCTAAGCCTTGGATCTAGCATTCCCCCCCAAGAAGATTCCACGCTCAATCCTCAAGAGCCAAGTGGACCATTTCTTTTTCGCTTTTGGCACGATCAAACGCCAGATCCTCCGTACAAATCGCGATTGTCGCTAATTTCCCAAGGACGTCTTTACCCTCGGATTTCCTCGACGTAGAGTGAAGCTTGGTTTCGCGAGCGACAAAAGGGATTCGCACCACAATGAATCCACTCGAAGAAATCCATTCATGCCCTACCGCCGGAAAATCGTGGGAATCGCTACGGACAACCAAAGATCTGCCGATTCGGTAACCCCGTTCCTCCTGCAGATCCATCGGTTTCTCAACCGCGCATGCTTCGCAGATGGAGAGGTGGTTTGGAGAAAAACAGGCATCTCGACACTGATGACTAGCCCTGCTGCGATTACCTACGACTTAGGACGTTCGGAGATTCGACAGGCACTGCGAAAATCACGATCGCTCGTAGCTCAATTTGCAACGACCGCGCGCACGGGAGTCACGTGCCAGCATTACGTTTTGGACGATCGAGATTACTCCGAAAGCTCACTTCAAAGGCAATTTCGACAAACACTTCAACGAGCTCGAAAACAGCTGACCTTTCGCAAGCTGGCTTTCGAAGAAGTCGCAGCCAGAGGGATTGAGGTGATCGAGAGCAGCCGTAAGCAAAATGGGAAAAACAAGCCGCTGAACCCCGCTTTGTGGAACGAATCGTGGCAACCTTCCCCTTCCCTTGAACACACAATCCCATTCGGCTGCTTCGAAGGCGATCGACTTGCTGGGCTGAGTGTTTTTTGTGATTTCCAAGGTACATTTCGTTCTGTCTTATACGCGGTGCGACCAGAAGCCCTTTCGCTTGGAGTATCCAATCTTTTGCTCTTCGAGAGCTTGCGATATTTGATCCAGCAACCCAATTGCCACCGCGTCAGTGTGGGGAGATCGGGAATTCCCGATGTCCAAAATGTCAATAGATTCAAGCGGCATGCGGGATTGAGCGAAGAGCCGATGCATGTCGCTGCGATACTACACCCGATAGGCCAATTGCTGTTCCGATGTATTGGCGGAAAAAAACTACTTCCCTCGGTCCTTCCTGATTCGAGCAAAAGCAGTCGGTTCACGCAGCAGATCGCAGGTCTATATGTTGCGAATGCAACCGACCCCAGTCTTCTTCCTCCATGACCCAATCCCTCCAATCGCATCTTGTCTCAATATGCATCGGACAATGGCGAAGCCCGTTCTTCAAAAAACGCCTATATTCATGCGTTGATGTTGTTGGATATTCTTCGTCCAGCCAACGCTCCAATCCACATCGCGGTCATCGCTGTATGCCCTCCAGGCAAAACCGGTACGACCGAGTTGTCCGCAACCCATAGTCCTTGTATCCCATGGACTTGAAAATCGAGAGCAACCACGGCGAGTTCATCCGTGCCCATCCTACACGTTCCGCCAGGGTGATAGTATGTGCTCGCATGGTTGCGAACCCAGTGTTCATCGATCTCCGATACTTGCGAAGTGGATAAACCAAATCGGAGTAATTCGCTGCTGTTCGCTATTTCGACGGTGCGCTGAACGCCGTGAATCAATCGCCGCATATCTTCTGGCGAATCCAAATAGTTCGGCTCGATCCTTGGGGCTCCCCAAGGGGTTTCAGGGGAGATGCGTACTTCACCGCGACTTTTCGGATGCAAGAGTATTGTCGAAAATTCAACCGACTGAGACTGTTTGGACGTCTGGAAATGCGTGAACACTTCCACCTCCGGGCTGCGATCCTTGGACCCGAGAAAGCAACCAGCTTCACAGCAATTCGAAACCATGACCCCGCTGCGATGCATGGCGTAACGTATCGCCGCTGGAATCCATTGGCTTGGTCTTCCAGGTGCCTTAACCGAAGACGAAACCACCCAAGGAACTCCTAGGTGATCTTGGAGATTCCTGCCCACACCTGGTAGTTCGTTAATCACGGGGATGCCGGCGGAATCCAGGACTTCTTTTGCACCAACGCCGGAACGCTGCAATATGCAAGGCGAATGAATCGCCCCCGCCGCGAGGACGACACCGAAACGCGATCGGATTGTCTGAATCGCTCCTGCCGGACGACCTACCTCCAGTCCCGCGACGCGATCTGCCTTGACCATCAACCGACGGACCGATGTACGGGGAATCACTGTGATCCTTGACGGCAATCCTTGTTCGCGCAACAACTGAGCACTGCTCCAACGGCGTGCATGATGCTGAAAAAGTTCGAAGGAACCGCATGTTTCCGATGTGGAGCCATCCAGAGCTTCGACTCGTTGTAGTCCCTGTCCCTGGCACGCTGCCAGAAAAGCCCCTGTAAACTCGGATTTATACCGAGGTGGCTCCACGACGATCCCCTGTTCCTCTAGCCATTGTCTTCGCATGGAAGGTACAAATAGTGACCTAGCCGCGTCATCCGGTGCGAACCCTTCGTAGTCCTCCGCGGGTCCCGCAGCAGCAATCATGGCATTGACCGAAGAAGTCCCCCCCACCACTCGCCCCATGGGAAAAGAAACGGTTCGGTGGTTTAAGCTGGGAATGGGATCGGAAACATTTTTCCAAGACCAGTAAGGCCTAACTCTTAAGCTCGCAAGCGGAGCGCTCAGAGCCCATGCAGGAAACGTAGGGCCAGCTTCGATGACGGCAATCCTCGCTCCGGTCCGCATGGCGATTTGGCGGGCGACCATGCAGCCGGCGGTTCCCGCACCAACAACGACAACATCAAATTCCAAGTTCCATGACATCGTAATTGGGGGAGGCTCCAAATCGGAGGTTACACAGAAGCGACCGAGGGATCCAAGCCGTCAGATCGACTCGCATTTTATGATCCATTCGTGATGACCGTGGGTAGAGGTCCAGCCCACCTCAGTGGAAAAAGATCGCCAACTTGAAGTTCCCACGGTTGCGATAGCCTCCCACGCGACACTTGATCGTCAGGATCTTGCTGTTGATCCCGTCGGCCGCTCCGTTGGTGATGGGGCCCTATCGAGGATGCAGTACGTGCAACTCGTCACGATGTTTTCGATGCGAGACTTCAGCGTCCAGGCAAACTTCTTCATCGGGCCGGCCGATCGGATATCGACCGATTTGGCTTCATGCGCTGGGCATTGGCCCCCCGGGGGCTCGGGCCACGAGGATGATCTTTGATTGGCAGGAATCCAGACTTCGCCGTTGGCCTTTTTCCCCGGGGTGTAGCATGGGAGTTGCAGATCGAATTCCGGGCAGCAGAACGTGTTGGCCTGCGAGAGATCGACCTGGACTCGAGTCTCCTCGGTGGATGTGCCGAGCTTCACGTCGGTGACCTGCCGTGGAGTGCAAAGGCCAAGGTTGTGATGGTCGAGTTCTTTGTCTTGCATTTGGGGGGCCTTTCCCCGAAGATCCTGCCATTACCAAAACCAAACCCGGATGGACGCATTTCAAAAGGATGACGAGGTTCCATTGAGCATGAAAGCAGGACGAACTTCGATCCTTGGGTTCTATGGCCTCGGCAACTTTGGCGACGATCTGATGGGATGGATGATCGCCAAACAAATCTCAACGCTCGGCCGATCGAGTGTCCTATTCGATCTATCGGATCAAAGCCCTAGCAGTCTGAACGGCAACGACTTCACCTCGCATCGCATCGACTCAAGCCGATCGCTGGATCAGATCGTAGAGACATCTGAAAATGTGATCTTTGGCGGTGGCGGTGTATTGGTTGCCCATGCACACAAAAAGCTACGTCGATTTTCAAGATATCTCCACAAGATGGATCTGTTTCTACAAGCAGTACAAAAGAAGAATAAGCCATTGGCGCTTCTCTCGATTGGAGGTGACGGAGGCGAAACGTTTGACGAGCTTTCACCCATGACACGCAGGGCCCTTAGCGCGGCCACCTTGATAACCACGCGCAATACCTCCGATAGTCGTCTGCTAATGCCAAAGCGAGTGGATAGCCACTGTTATCCGGACATCGTCTGGGCCGCAACACAGCTCATGCCGGGAACGTGGCAGTCGACTGCATTCAAACCGAAGGAGCATGCGCAAGATCGACCACTTCGAATTGGTATCGACTTATACCTAGCACCGTTGATGGAGCAAGGAATCGTTGCAGCACTTGAATTTTTAACATTCCTGCGAACGCAAATGCGCAAAACACGCTCCATGGAATGGATCGTACTGAACAGCAAGCATGTAAACGGCGGAGCATTCAGTCTTTTGAAACACTTTTTGTCGGGAAGATTCGGTCAGTACTATCAATTCCACAGTTTTGAGTCGGACTTCCAAGCACTTAGCTCGCTCGATTTGCTAGTATCGTCGAGGCTTCATGTTCCAATTGTAGCCCTACAGCTCGGGGTGCCAACGATCAGCGCGTTTTCCGAGGGAAAGACCAAAATCTTCTTTCAATCGCATGGGCTTTCAAACTACTATTTCGGCCCCGATCGTCGTAGGGAGCTCCAGGTCCTACTGGCGGATCCTTGTGCCTTAAGAGATTGGCTTCTGAGCTATCAATTTCCGAATGTGATGAGCCTGCAGGCCGGATCGTTGATGCACTTCCAAAAGATGCAGGAATTTCTTGAAAGGAACACCCAGTCATCCTAATTCCTCCCGGAGAATCGGGTTCTTGAAGTAATTTGTGGGTAAGGCCCCAATGAGGCAGCCTAAGGTAGCCCAGGGCATTGCCCTGCGAACCCGTTGGGTTCGGAGTACTCGGTAGCCCGGTAAGGGCGACAGAAAGCAAGCGAAACTCGGTCAAAACAGGCAATCTCGGGCCTTCCGTCCTGCTGTGGGTCTCGAACCACGAAGAGCACGAAGGACACGAAGGTTGGGAAGAGGATTGTCTTTCGTGTAATTCGGTCCTTTCGTGGTTCCTTGTCTTCGGTTCCGGATGCCCTGCTGCCAATACGCCCATGGGTTGGAGGCACTCCAATCTCCGAACCGCGTCTACCCAACGTTGCGACGCGCCGGCGTACCGGCTTGGCCTCGATGGTTCCACTTGATGTGGGCCAGACGACAGACGGTACTGCAATACCAGAGAACTCGAGCACAAGCCGCGTTGCTTCGTTGTGCTCGCCTCACTGTGCGTCTGGGAGGCAACTTAGAAACGCGGGGACCGCGTCGCCCAGGCATTCACCATGTCGGATGCGCTGGACTAGGGTTGCTCAGGCCAAGAATCGGCCGACAGAATGACATGCGATTGCAGTGTCTGTCCCAGATCCAGTGAATGCTTGAGCCAGACTTCCAACAGATTCAGGGAAGCCACCAGATTGCTGATCCCAAGTCATGAAGATTTCCGCCGGCCTCCCTGAACCTGCTTCGGGTCCGGTCCACCGAGGTATGATTGGATCCGTGCGGTTGTTTGTGTAGCACTTTTCCCTCTTCACGCGTACCAGCGGAGCAGTAAGGCTTCTCCATGACTCTTCGAAAGACCGCTCGGGATGCAACACCGGCCCGATGGTTGCTCGTCCCTACCGTCCTCGTCCTTCATCTGATTTCAGCCCGAACCTCCCCGGGCCAGGAACTCAAGCCTCTTGCGTACAACAATCCGGGCTTGGTCGTGGATCTGGGGGTTGGGCTTTGGGCTTGGCCCATTCCTTGGGATGTTGATCAAGATGGTGATATGGACTTACTCGTTTCCTGTCCCGATAAGCCGTCCAATGGCGTTTGGTATTTTGAGAATCGACAGGGGAATACCCCGCTTCCTGTCTTCCAGCCCGCGAAGAAGTTGAGTACCACCGTTCATTATGTGATGCCGAGCTACGTCGACGGAGGAATTCGCGTTCTCTCACCGGGCATGGAGTATGAGCGATTTCTCACCACCGGCACCGAATCGAAACGGAAGCTTCCCATCGATCCCCAATTTCACAAGCCTGTTGGAGTGCAACCGAAAGGCCCCAAGGTACGCCACAATCAATGGAGGTATGTCGATTTCAACGGAGACGGGCGACTGGATTTGACGGTTGGAATCGAGGATTGGAGTGACTACGGCTGGGACGATGCATGGGACACGAAAGGAACGTGGACCAATGGCCTCTTGCACGGTTGGATCTATGTCTTTCTCAACCTCGGCACGACCGAGCAACCGTCGTTCGATGCCCCCTTTCGATTGCAGGCGGCGAACAAGGATCTCGAAGTCTATGGGTGCCCATCACAGAACTTTGAAGACTTCGATCACGATGGCGATTTGGATCTGATCTGCGGTGAATTTCTGGATGGCTTCACGTACTTCCAAAACATCGGTAGCCGCCATGCCCCAGTCTACACCGCTGGCGTGACCATCAGAGCTCGCGATGGCCAGCCATTGAAGATGGATTTGCAAATGATTGTACCTATTGCCTTCGACTGGGACCGCGATGGTGATTTCGACTTGATCGTTGGTGACGAAGATGGGCGAGTCGCATTCGTAGCCAACGTCGGGCTTGTCGACCAAGTCCCAACCTTTGATGGACCTGTCTACTTTCAACAGCTTGCCGACACTCTCAAGTGCGGTGCCCTGGCAACACCGGTCGGAGTCGATTGGGATAGCGATGGTGACCAAGACATCGTGTGCGGCAACACAGCCGGCTACATCGAAATGTTTGAGAACCTGAGTGGTCCGGGGATCTTTCCACCGAAGTGGGGGAGACCCGTTCGACTCGAGTCCGATGGGGAACCGTTTCGAATCATGGCTGGTCCGAACGGAAGCATCCAGGGACCTGCGGAAGAGAAATGGGGCTATACCACCTTGAGCGTGGCGGACTGGGACCATGACGGATTCAATGATATTGTCTTCAATTCCATTCTAGGGAAAGTCTCTTGGATGAGGAACATCGGGACTGCGAGTTCGCCCAAGCTTTCTCGCCCGATGCCTGTAGAAGTGGAGTGGCGAGAGGAGCAGCCTCAATTAGCATGGGGATGGCTAAAGCCAATGGGTAAGGAATTGCTAACGCAATGGCGGACGACTCCATGCATCTTCGATATCAATCAGGACGGGCTAAACGATCTAGTCATGCTAGATCATGAAGGTTTTCTCACAGTCTTCGAGCGTCACAGCGAAGGTGGGATACTCCAACTGCGGGCTCCGGAGCGACGCATTCTTGAACAAGGAGGTGCGCCGATGCGATTGAACAAAGGTGTTGCGGGAAAAAGTGGACGGCGCAAGCTTTGCATCGCGGATTGGAATGGAGATGGGCGATTCGATTTGTTGCTCAATTCAGCGAATGCGGACCTTTGGGTTCAGACCGAACAGCGATCGGGGGAATGGATCATGGAGCGCGTGGGTCCCCTCGATGACCGCAACATTGAAGGTCACGATGTCAGTCCAACCACCATCGATTTCGACGGGGATGGCATTCTCGACTTCCTCGGTGGAGCCGAAGATGGCCGACTGTACTACCTTCGAAATCCTCGCAGCGTGCCTTGATGCGACCCGAGGGGCTGCGTCCCCGTCGGATCAGATCGGTGATAGCGAACCCAAGCCCGAATCCAAAGCAGCATCCTGTCGATCCTGATCATCCTGTCCAAAACACCGCGCTCGCCGTTCCTTCGCCCCGGAGTCAGGGGCGAAGGGCGCCGAAGGCGGGATAAGGGGCGACACGCTGCGCTGACAACCGCCCGATCCATGCAGCAAGGTCGACGATGTCTGTTGCCCTGCGATCTCTTTTCGGCGCCGCGTTCGACAAGTAGGCGGCAACATGCTTCCGGAATACCTCGAACTTGAGCATGCCCGACCAATACGGCTCATTCGGATGAGGGAGAACGCTTGTCCCATGAACGACGAAAAACACGAAGGACACGCAAGCTTGGAAGTGGATTGTTTTTCGTGTGTTTCGTTCCTTTCGTGGTTCCTGGTCTTCGGTTCCGGATGCCCTGCTGTCAAACCACCCATGGGCTGGAAGAACTCGAACTTCAGAACCGCATTCATGCGACTGCTGCGCCGCGCCGGCGTACCGGCTTGGCCACGATTGTTCCCCTCGATGCGTGCCAGCCGTCAGCCGGAACTGCAACGCGAGTTTCCGATCCACGTGGTCTGTTCATGGCTTGGCAACTCGCCGTAGGTCGCCCAGCAGAGCTACTTGCTGGTGACCGAGGATGATTTTGCGAGAGCTGCGAGAACGAAGATTCGATGCTTACGAGCTCCCAGCAAGACCCCGAAGCACCACGGATTTTGGTTTGAGCATCGAGCCATGCGGCGCATTTAAGCGAGGATAGATTTGGATTCTGTGTTGACTTTGGACCATTACCATGCAACACTTGCTCTTGTCTGATTTGCAGTTGATGCAGCGTTTTCTTGAAATGAATCCAAGTCCCATCTGTGGTGACTTCTGTTCTTCTTGGGATTCGATTGGCTGTTGGTTGGAGTAGAAAAAGACCTGTGGTTTTTGCCGACCAAGTTGTTTCGGTAGACGGTCTTTCAGCATTTTTCTGATTTGCTCGCATTGTCGCACGGACTTAGGTTTTCGGTGGAGACGTCGCCGCTCGAAGGACTTTTGGTGCTGGACGGATGATGGATGTGTGGATTGGATAGGAGTAGTGATATGACAAATATTTATGTAGGCAACCTTTCGTTTCGATCGACGGAAGCCGATCTTTCGAATGCATTCTCCCAATATGGAGATGTGAGCAAGGTCAGCATCATCATGGATCGCGAAACCGGACGCTCTCGCGGCTTTGGTTTCGTCGAGATGACCAATTCGAACGAAGCACGTGCAGCCATTCAAGGGCTCGATCGATCGAACCTGGGCGATCGAACCATCTCGTGCAACGAAGCACGCGAACGTGAAAGCCGTTCATCCAGCGGTGGATATGGCGGCGGGAATAACAGCAGCTACGGCGACCAGCGCGGACAATCGTCTCGCGGATCGCGGTACTAGTTCCATCTAGCGTTCGTCTCGCTCTTGCGAGCTGAATAAAATCTTCGAGCTAACATCCTGCAAGGGTGTTGGCTTTTTTCGTTTTTAGGGGATGCATTGCCAGGCGATTGGAAGTGGTCGCCCTGTACTTGTTGACTGCACTGCTCTTTTGGCCCAACGGGGCACAATAAGGTAGCCGAGGGCATCGCCCTGGGAACCCGTTGTATTGGATGTTCTCCATCACCCTGTAAGGGCGACATAAGCCAATCGAGACTCGTTTCAAAACAGGCAAGGACTGGCTCGCTATCTCGGGCCATCAGCGTCGCCTTGGGTTTCGAACCACGAAAAACACGAAAGATACGAAAGTTTGGGAAGTGGCGGTTTTCGTGTATTTCGTTCCTTTCGTGGTTCATGGTCGTCGGTTCCGGAGGCCCTGCTGCCAATGCCGCCGTGGGATGGAAGAACTCCAAGCTACACGCCGCGTTTATGCGACTGCTGCGCCGAGCCGGCGTAGCTGCGATGGTTCCACTCGATGCAGGACTGTCGGCAAATGGAACTCCAGCGCGAGTGCCCAATCCATGTGTTTCGCTCCTGTCTGTGAAACTCGACGCAGATTGCACAACAGAGCAATCTACTGTTGACCGAGGACGATCTTGCGAGGGCGGCTGGTGTGGCAAAGGAGGATTGCCATTCGTAGACTCGATGGTTACGTGCATCTTTAGATGCGTAGCGGTTACGTTCGCAGTTGCATTCCCTGCCTCGTCTGGATGCGCACGATTTTTTCCAATTGGTACATCGACGCCTAGTTGGACCCGAGAATAAGGCCCAATGAACTAGTTGATGACGTGTTTTCGAGGGCGGTTGTTGAGGATTTGCCGCACGAGCGGATGACCCATCAATTCTTTGCAAAGTCGTTACGTTCAATAGGTCTGTTAGGATCTATCTGCCGATTGGTTATCGTACGGACGAGCTCGAGAAAGTTCTATCTCCATGTGCTGAAGGCAGTCATTGATCGTTTTCGCCAATGCATCTCGTCTCTTTCCATGCAACACGCTGCCATGTTCTCCTGGGATTGCCCTAATCTCCAGAGATCCTTCGGCAACCAATCCCCCCCAGCCGCCATCCGGTCGCACACGATGAATTAGGGGGAGGATACGACAACGGAGGTAGACAATTCGATTTCGGGTCGATGTTGGGTGATACTCACGAATCGCCTGGTAGCCTTGCGTCAAGCGTTGCTGGTAGAAAGAGGGCCACCCTGACAAATCGAAATACCTTAGCAATCGTGTTTGTTCGGGGCTGACCTCCTCGGCTCTTGGATCCGTGGGGCCACCGACCGTTTTTGCGGATGAAAAGCGTTTCAGCACACGCTTGGCTAGGACGCGAATCGAATAGGTGGTCAACTCATTGTTCATCCAACGTGGAAAATTTAGGAGCATGGACATCACATCGCGTCCATGCCATGCTTCGTTGGTCGATCGTAAAGAGGTATCAAGAAGAAAAATCGTGAGCGGAGGATAACCCCATAACTCGAATTGCCGGCCTATCGCATAGGCCAAAGTCCCGCCAAACGAGTACCCCATCAAATGGAATCGTCCGTCTGGAAACCTTTCCTTCAACACCGTAGCAAAGCCGTGAGCGATCTCCTGAAGGGACGGTTGCTCCGTCCAGTAGGGACGGCTACCCTCTATTTCCAGTCCAAAGATCGCGCGATCGCGAGCAGCCAGATCAAACAATTCTTCCCATCCATGAGTATGACCGAAGATCGACGGAGCGATAACCATGGGCACACGTCCATCCTTGGTTTTTTCGAGAGGTCCACGAAGGCTAAAGATTGCTGCAGTGGCATCGGTAGGCGAAGACGCTTCCATTGCGATTGCGAATTGACGCAGGGTAGGATGCTGAAACAAGGTCTTGAGCTTCAGTGCCGGGCCACCGGCTTTCTCGATCCGAGACAACAAACTCAACGCGAGGAGTGAATGGCCTCCGAGATCAAAAAAGTTATCGTGTGCACTGATTCGTTCCCGTCCTAGTAACTGGGACCAGATTGCCGAGAGTTTTTCTTCCCACTCACCCTTAGGTGGAGTGTACGCGATCTCATCCTCGCGTCGCTTAAGTCCCAGCAATGGCAATGCACGCCGATCCAACTTACCGTTAGGGGTCAGCGGTAATCGTTCGATCTGACCATACGCAGAAGGTATCATGTAATCGGGCAACCGACCTGCGAGGAATTGTCTCAAGTCTTCGGGCCGAGGTGAGTACCCGGAGTGTGGCACAATGTACGCTACCAAGTATCTCCCGCAGTGCGCATCGTCCTCCGCAATGACCGCGACTTGTTGGACCTGCGGATGCTCTGCCAGAACGGCTTCGATTTCTCCCGGCTCCACGCGGAACCCACGGATTTTTACCTGACTGTCCCGACGCCCGATAAAATCCAAGTTTCCGTCGGGGCGCCATCGTACGATGTCGCCGGTCCGATAAAGACGATCCCCAGGCAGATCGCTGAAGGGATGGGGCACGAACCTTTGGACGGTCAACTCTGGCGAACCTGCATAACCGTCCGCCAGACCGAGTCCGCCAATACATAGCTCACCGGGGATGCCAATCGGAACCGGCCGTAACTGCGCATCGAGTACGTACACCGAAGTGTTGCTGATCGGCTTGCCAATCGGAAGGGAATCCGCATTCTCTGGGACATGTTCGATTTGGAAAAAAGTAGCGAAGGTTGTCGTTTCGGTAGGACCGTACACGTGCAACAGTCGCTCAGGGGGGCCGCTCGCCAATACTTCCCGTACGCACTTCGGGTCGACGACCTCACCGCCAAACAGCACGTTCCTGACCGTCGAAAAGGCAGTAGGATGTTCCAATGCAACTTGTTTGAACAATGCCGTCGTCAAAAACAATGTGGTTACTTGAGTCTCTCTCAACCTTGCCGCAAGCGCCCTCGGTGAAAGCATGACCTCCGTGGGAATCAACACCAATCTTGATCCATTCAATAGCGCTCCCCAGATTTCGAAAGTGGCGGCGTCGAAGGAGCAATTCGACATCTGCGCGACAGCGTCGGCTGGTGTTAACTCAATGTAGTTGGTGTCCTTCACCAAGCGAATCACCGCTTGGTGAGGGATGGCGACCCCTTTTGGAATCCCGGTAGAACCAGAGGTGAAAACGATGTACGCCAGTCCGGTCGCGTCGGTGTTTACCTCCAGATTGTGAGTGTTCTTATCGGGACCGATCTCACAGGTGGCTTCGTCGATGCAGACTAGCAGCGAATTGGTACACTCAAGACGGTCACGCAGGGAGGTCGTGGTAAGTAGCACGCGTACAGCGGCGGTTTCCATCGCGGACGCGATACGTTGCGGTGGGTTTGATGGGTCCAACGGCACATATGCGCCTCCCGCTTTCAAGATGCCTAGAAGCCCAACGACCCATTCGATCGACCGCTCCATGCAAATAGCAACAGAAGTACCTGGAGCGACGTTGTGGGCGCGAAGGCGTTGCGCTAGGCTGTTGGCTCGTTCGTTCAGTTGCCGATAGGTGATGACTTGATCTTCGAATACGACCGCTGGATTGTCCGGAACTTCAGCGACCTGAGCCTCAAACAACTGATGTATTGTCGCTGTGATGGCAACAGCGTTGTGCGCACCGCTCCATGATTTCAGTAGCAGTTCGCGCTCGTTGGGAGATAGAAGCGGCAATTCGGAAAGCCGGCTTTCCGGTGTTGCTGCCACCCCCTCCAATAGGGTTTCATAGTGACGGCACATGCGCTCAATCGTCGAAGCATCGAAGAGCTGCGTGTCATAGACCATACGGCCCCGTAGTCCGTCTGGGGTATCAACCAGGGTCAATGTCAAGTCAAACTTCGATGTTCCGTTATGCACTGAAACTCGGCTCGACTCAATCCCACTCAGCTTCAATTCCCGCCGCGGAGCGTTTTGAAGGGCAAACATTACTTGGAACAGCGGTGTGTGACTCAATCGCCTTTGAGGACGAAGTTCCTCAACTAATTTCTCAAACGGCACGTCTTGATTCGCAAAGGCATCGACGGCAACGCCGTGAACTCTTTGCAACAGTTCCTCAAACGTCGGGTCCCCAACCAAATCTATTCGGAGCGCCAATGTATTTACAAAGAATCCCACAAGACCTTCGGACTCGACGCGACGCCTGCCAGCAATCGGAGTTCCCAATACGATGTCGTGTGAATTGGAATAACGACTCAATAAGGTTGCAAAGGCGCTCGCGGTCGTTGAGAACAGTGTCGTGTCTGCATCGCGGACGAGTTGGCGAAGCGAGTTCGAGACACTTGCAGACAATTGGAATGAATGCTGGGCTCCGTCGTGTGTTTTTTGGTGACTTCGAGGTCTGTCCGTTGGGAGTTCCAATGTTTCGGAAGCTCCTTCGAGCTGCGTTCTCCAGTACTCAAGTTGCGCCTGTAGCTCCCCGCTCGATAGGTTCTTTCTTTGCCACACGGCGTAGTCCGCGTATTGCACAGGCAGCTTGAGCAACTGTGGCTCGGAGCCGCTGCAGAAAGCATTGTAAAAGGTTGCGATGTCTCGCGCGAGAATTCCCGAGGACCAAGCGTCTGTGGCGATATGGTGTAGCGTCAACGCGAGAACATGTTCATGATCCGTCAAACGGACGAGGCGAGCCCGAAGAACGGAGTCTCGCGATAGGTCGAACGGACGTTTCGCCTCCGCAGCCAGGCATTCTTTCAGAGCAGTTTCTCGCTCGTCGCCAGCGAGTTGTTGATCGAGGTCAACGATTAGCAGTTCCACCGGTCGCCATCGTTCGATCGTCTGAACAACATGCTCGCCTGTTGATCGGATCGTCGTTCGCAGCACCTCATGGCGATTTACAACCGAATTCAATGCACTCCGCAACGCGTCGACATTGAGTGAGCCTGCTAATCGCCACGCGAGAATGTCGTTGTATGCGGCCGATGGATCAATGTGGTGCAAGAGCCAAAGTCGCTGCTGTGCGAATGAAGCAGGAAAGGTGGCTGCTTCGTCGCGAGATTGTATTGGCATCGGCTCCAGCGATTCGCACGGGGTGACCGATTGTTGAGAAGCCGAGGCGATGGCCTGCGCCAATTCCGCAATGGTTCGCATATGGAAGACATCACGAAGCGGTAGCTGGACGCGAAACTTCGCGATGATTCGAGAATGAACCATAGTGGCCCTCAGCGAATCTCCTCCCAGCTCATAAAAGTCATCGCGAATTCCAACCTGGTCTACATCGAGCACTTCAGACCAGAATTGAACGAGAGTCTCCTCGACGCCATCGCGAGGTTTTGCGTAGGGAACCGCCAAGTTCGGACGTGACCGCCCCGGAGCCGGGAGAGCCAGTCGATCGATCTTGCCGTTTGGCGTCATTGGAAGCGCGTCGAGCAAGACGAACGCCGTCGGGATCATGTGTGCGGGAAGTTTCGCTCGCAGTCCTTCTGCCAGAGAGCTAACCGTCGGGCGGGGAACTGAGTCTGGCACGACATACGCAACGAGGCGGGTGTCGCTGGACGAGTTGCCGAGTGCAACAACCACTGCTTCCCGGACGCTACTGAGATGGCGCAAGGTTGCCTCGATTTCGCCCAGTTCCGTCCGTTGGCCACGGATCTTCAGTTGAAAGTCCTTGCGTCCCACATGGACGAAGCAACCGTTAGGAAGCTGGTAGGCCAAATCCCCGGTACGATAGATGCGCTCCCCGTCCGATTCGGGATCCAGCCGAAATCGTTCGCTCGTCAACTCTGGACGATTCAAGTAGCCATGGGACATGTGGCGAGACCTCACAACCATCTCACCCACTTCTCCGATGTTGACAGGTCGGCCATTCTCTCCCAGCAATTGAATTGTTCGTCCGCTCAGCTCAAAACCCACAGGGACGATATCGCCGTCGATGACCGTGTTCCGATCGATGACGAACTGAAGATAGGACTTCGTCTCGGAACATCCTAGTTCGTTGACGAGAAGACACTCGGACGGGAAATGCTCTCGAAAGAGCATTACGTCTTTGCGATACAACGTCTCTCCAGTCAATACGACTCGCCGCAGGTTCGGGAATCGATGTTTCTGGGTCAGCGTCGCAGCAAAATTCCGAAACACACTGGGAACCGACAGGAAGACCGTAATGGCTTCCGATTGAATCCAATCGGCGAGATGATAAAGCCCTTCCTGCGCGACGTGCCATGGATAAACGGTCGCGCCGTTTATCATGACTCGATTGAATGAGATCGTCGAACCCGCAGCCAAGACGCGATCATTCGGAGTGATATTGGCATCGCCCGCGGCTTGCCCCGAATACAGAGTCGAACGATGTGTGTGAATCACTCCCTTTGGCCGGCCGGATGAGCCAGATGTGTATGTAATACTCGCTTGGCTGTCCGGCGAAATCGCCAATTTGAGATTGTCACTTGAAATTGCCTGATCGACCGCATTGAGGTTCACGATCGGAATCCGTCCGTTTGCCAGTTCTTGAGCAAGAGGCAGATTGAGGCTGTTTGTCACCAAAAGATCGGCCTGCGAGTCGTCAAGAATGAATTGCAGGCGTTGCAATGGATGAGACGTTCGCAATGGCACATAAGATCTTCCCGCCTTGAGGATCCCAAGGATTCCAATGGCATGCTCGGGCCCAGGTTCGATCAGGAGCAAGACTGGGCGTTCTGATACTTTGCCTTGAGCTTGGATGAAACGTGCAATCTGATTTGACTTGGCGTTCAAGTTCGCGAAACTCAATTCCTCCGTGGGGGTCTTAATTGCAAGGTGCGTTGGACGCTCCGCTGCAAACCTTTCGAACCGATGCGTGATCAATTCATCGGCACTCCCGCGAGGATCAGGGGACCCCGAGGCTTTATCAGTCTGCGGGAGTTGATCGGCAAAACTGCAGCACGAGGCATCGTTCGCAACGGCAGAAGGTCGGCAAGCTGAATCGAAGTTCGCAGGGAGCAGAGAATCGATGATATCGCATGTCCTTTGAGCTCCGTTCGTGTCGATGGAATGTTCGGGGCGCTGGCGTGAGAAAGCAGTTAGGATTCGGCTCGAAAGCTGCTCGGGAGTGATCGTTTCAATATCGATGACGTCTATCAATCCTCTTTCCCCAAGAGTACGAGCACGCTTGGTTTGGTCGGTCATGACTCGGTTTGGGGCTAGAATCGCTCGAGTCCGTGTCTCCAAAACGTTCATCGTTGTGTTGTAGCCTGCCTGACTGATCGACAGATCTGAGTGTCGCATCCAGTTTAGAAAATCGTTACCGAATCGCCGCAACTGGAATGGGCCCCCTTGAAGCATCTGTTCGAGGGCTTCGTATTGCCCTTTCTCTGCAAACAGTCCTGCGAAAATCACCATCTCTCGTCCACCCAGCAGGCCCCGTTCATGAAGCTGCTTCCAAGCCATAGCGCAGTGCTTGGCTAGCCTGAATCCGTCCCGTAAGCCGCCGCTACTAACGATCACACGCCCTGAAGGTGAGTCCTCAAAGCGATCCTTCACTTGCAATGTCTGATCGGGAATGCTTTCTGCAACATAACCTGTGTAGTGAATGGGAATAGAAATCTGCCGAACCCACGGGAATTGCGAGTCGAGGCGAGCGATGCTTGGGTCCGAGTGAACGAGCAACGCATCAAAGCACTCGTTGAGCGTGTGAAGAACTTCATCGCGGTACTGCTCGGTACGCGACTCAAGCTCGTGGCCTGCAGGGTAATCTCGCACGGAAGATAGGATCTTCACCTTCCCGTTGGCTGATCGCGCGGCATCGATCGCGGTCATTATCTCCCTGCGCAAAACCCATTTGCTGAAGGGAAAATGCTCAACCATCAGTATGTCTGGAGCTACTTCTTGCAACAAGCGATCCAAGAGGACGCTTCGCTCGGCAAATACTTCTTCTAGCGATCGTGGAGAATCAAGTGGCTCGAGTCCCTTTGCGGTTCGATGGATTGCGGGCAGATGAGTCCAATGCACTCTCGCATCGAGAGGTGGCCCCGGCACGGTGGAGCCTCCAACTACAAACCAGACCTCATGCCGTTGCGAGAGTGAGCGAACGATCTCTCGCGATCGAACAAAGTGCCCGACACCGCTCAGGTGTTGGCAGTACACCACGACGCGTTTCGTCTTTGGCGAGTTAGTCCCCTTGACCATCATCCAAGCCCAAGAGATCGAGTATTTCTGCCATCAATGGGCTATACCTTGCGTGCCCCATCGCTAGCGATTCCGCCAAAAACGCTTTCCCACGCCCGTACTTGTTCCTTTCCTGAGGAAGCTCGATGATTTGGTTCCCATCGGTACTTCGAATCACACCCAGTGGATCGTGCCCACATTGCACGCGTTCGATTTGCTCGAACAAGAGTCGACGCAAGAGCGCGATCCCCCTGTCGCCGCTTGCCAGGATTTCACGCGTCCGATCGGCTACCGCTCCTTGCGATACACATGCCATGATGTCCTGACCATCCACCGTGTCGACGATATGTTCACCGTGTTCATCCAACCACGGAACATCGTACAAGGGTATTTCCTCCTGCACGACCTGCCGGCTGCCGTCCATCGGTTTGTAGCATGCGTACCAGTAGTGCTGAGTGTGTGTTTCATCGACGGGAACTCGGATTTGCATGCGATGCTGGCCACCGGCACCCACCCGTAACATGATCGGAAAAATCAACGGATGGCCGATCTTCCAATCGTCATCTTCCTCGGTATTCCCTTCTAGAACGCGTCGCTTGACGATGCCGTAGGGAAATAGATCGAAGCCGATTTTCTCGTGTCGACGGGTATAGTGCGTGGGCGTCGCCTCTCCCTTTTGGCGCCGAATCGCTGTCAGGTGGTGTCCGTGCAAAGCCTCCAGATGGTAGGGATCGACACTGTTCTCCATGATCTGCAGCCAGTGACAAGGCAACAGAGCTTGGCCGATATCCCGAAGGCAGTTATCCCAAACGAACAAGTCGAAACGGGGAAGCAGGGGAACCGGCTCTGGTCCAAGATAGGCGAATATCAATCCGCCGAGCTCCTCTACCTTGTAGGATCGCGCCCGAACGCGATGTTTCAAATTTGTATCCGGGGGCTCTCCAGGAAGTTCAAGGCAACTTCCTGAGCAATCGAACTTCCAGCCATGATAGGCGCATCGAAGCCCTTCTTCGTCGATCAAACCGTAAGCGAGAGAAGTTCCGCGGTGAGGGCAGCGTTCCTCAAGTAGTCCCAGCCGTCCAGACGCGTCACGAAAGAGTACGAGTTGTTCGCCCAGCAGTTTCACAGCCTTGATCGGTTTTCTACGGAGTTCGCAACTTGCTGCGACCGGAAACCAGTAACGTCGAAGCAGTTCCCCCATCGGGGTTCCGCGATCGATTTGCGTGAGAAGCTTTTGTTTTTCTGCACTGAGCATGGGGCTGTAAAGTTGCTTTCAGGGGTTACGCAAAGTGAACGGCGGATTCCATCACGTCACGCTTCCCATTCCTTTGGCCGACTTGCGAGACGACAGCCATTCCAAGACGCGAGGTGGATAAAAATTGAACGTCACTCGATCGTAGAAAAGCCTTCCTAGTTCCGTCATGGAAAACACGTTCTCATGATGGTCGATCAGGCCACCGGCCATTAATCGATCCAAGGGTTCCGAGAAATCTTCGTGGAAGGAAGTTCCGAACACTTTTTCGTAATCGGTGCCGTCGAGTGGCTTTCCGTCACCAAGCGACGATGTGACATACTGCGTCCGTCGGTCGTCCTCTTGCAATTCGATCACATGTTCGACCGGGCTTCGGTTCGACTCCACTCTTTCAATATAGCTCTGACTGCGTTCATGATTGCGGTAGACCGTCGTTCCGAGATGCGAACGGGCGCTCATACCCACACCCAACTGATAGCCTCGCCCCGATTTGTCGTGATGCGGTGCGTGACTATGGCGGGCCGCAATCGTGTCTAGCCGCTTGAACGTGTGCCAACGTGTCTGTGTAAACCCGAGTTCCTCTGCAGTCCGGCGAACAAACAGCCTCCATTCGACGAGACGCTCAAGTTCGAGCCGTTCCGCTTCCGCTAGGTGCCGAACAACGGGCGTCTGTTCGTTCACTCGCAGGTCGTACGCAGTGACCGATTGCACTCCTTGTTCAGCAATTACTGCAAAGTCGCGACGAAAGCTCTCCTGACTTTGTCCTGGGAGACCATACATTAGGTCAATGTTTAGCAACAGTCCGCTATCGACGATCTTTCGGCATGCGTCGAGAGTCTCCTGTGCACCATGTTTGCGGTGGACTCTGCCAAGCACTTCCTCTTCCAGACTCTGAGTACCCATACTCACGCGTCCGACTCCAAGACGCTTCAATACGTCGATGTGTTCCATCGTGATGGAATCCGGGGACGCTTCGACGACATGTAGGTTGTCAAGTTTTGAGGGAAACCGCTGGAAAATTGCTTCTAGCACTTCGTGGAGCAAGGCGGGTGGGAGGACCGTCGGAGTACCACCACCCACAAATAATTGCGAGAGCGGTATTCCAGCGTCGGCCCATTCCAGTTCTCGTTTCAACGCCTGGATATAGCGATCCATTTCTTGACGTTGAGCACCCACACGCACCGCGAAAAAGCAAAAGGAACAACGGTAATTGCAATACGGAATATGCACATACAACCGAAGCGAATCCCCCGCCGGGCGATTTCGTTCCGCGCACGGACTCTCCGTAAAAATAGGGGCCGAAGCTGGATATGCATGCGCAGCCGCATACGCCACACGCGGTCCAGTCCCCAGTGCCGCAGCAATTTTGGGGAAGTCAAGATCTTCAAGCAGGATCTGGCTGGGGCTGATCATTTTTTTAAAGCTTGTTGGCTCTGATACACAGTCTGACAACGCGTAAAGAACTCAATGTCAAAGACACCGTGTTCCGGAGGACCAATCCCGGATCCTTTCCAGCCGCCGAAGGGCGCATCCACGGCCGCATCGGCAGTGGATAAGTTGACCTTTAGGATGCCTGCTTGGGCCTGGTCCAGAAAGCGATCCGCAATGTCACTCGATTCGGTAAAGATCGCGGCTGCGAGCCCTTGTCGAACCCCATTGCAAAGCTCGATGGCCTGCGGCCAATCACGAGCCATTTGAACCACAAGAACTGGACCAAACGTTTCCTCTTGTACAATTTCGTGCTCAGGATTGTCGCAACAGAGGATCGTCGGTGGATACCAGCGATCGGACGCTGAACCGAAGAGAGGATTCTCGTCGCCAATTGGACGGATGGACTGGGCCCCGGCTGCCTCTGCCCGACGTACCGTGTCCGCCACGAATCGTCGCCGAGCGGCCGTGACAAGAGGCCCGATACGAGTCTCGTCATGGGTGGGATCTCCACTCGGGAGGGCTTGGCTGGCAGCATGCAAATGACGCAGGAATTCCTCGTAGATCGACGCATGAACGACGACACGACGGTTCGCAGTGCATCGCTGTCCGGCCATGTCGAACGCCCCAGATGCCACTTGCTGCGCTGCATGTGCTAGGTCGGCGTCAGCCCAAACGATGGCTGCATTATTCCCGCCCAGTTCTGCTTGCAACGGGATACGTCGATGGCCGCATGCCTCCTGCGCGCTGAATCCCGCAAGAGATGATCCCGTAATCGTCACCGCGTCGATTCGAGAGTCTTGAAGCAAGGCTTCTCCTGCACGCCGATCACCTTCCAAAAGGGACACCAATCCCTCGGGCCATCCTGCAATTTGACACAACGTCATCAATTGGCGTGATACACGCGTTGCTTCCGGGGCCGGTTTCCAAACCACAGTATTGCCGTGCAATATCGCTGGGAGGATTTTTCCCAGTGGGAGAAAGACTGGATTGTTGAACGGTGTAATCACCGCAACGGTTCCGTGTGGTCTTCGTCGCACTCTGACGGAACTGGCTGCTTCCACTTCGGGGTACGCCGCAAAACGTGCCACGATGGCATCCAGCATCTCTACGGTGCGAAGAACTTCTGTGCGGCTGAATCGTACTGGCTTGCCAATCTCGTCCGCGATCAGATCGGCGAGTGTTCCGGCTCCATGCGCCAGTCCTTGGATGAATCTTTGCGCTAGATCGATTCGGTGCTGCTTTGGGGTAGCTCGCCATACCGATCGATAACTTGCAGATGGATCGATTGCTGCTCGGAGGGAAGCGATATTCAATCCAGAGGTAGTCGAAATCTCCCTACCTGATAGTGCGCTGCGTAGTACATCCACGGCGGCAAAACGCACGGCTCGGTTCTCGAGATAACGACGCGTTATGGCCGCGTGCAACGGATTGTCGCTGGCCACTGCATCCTCAGCGATACACACCTTCATTCCTAATTGATACGCGTCGATGACAGTTGCTCGAACACATGCGTGCAGGTGTACCCCTGCCACAATCAAAGTATCCGATGCATGCTGCCGAACTATGGTCGCTAAGTCCGTTCCCGCGAAACCGCTGAAGCCGGTTTTATGGATCACCCGTTCCCCAGGCTGCTCTAGGAGCAACTCTGGTGGTTCGTATCCGGCCGTGCCTAGCTCACATTTCCAACGATCCGCATCCTTCCAATGCTTCATGCGATTATCGGGGACCCGCGATACCGCCGTGCGGATATGCACAATCGGAATTTCGCGTTCACGACATGTCGTCAAAAGCTGAGCGGCGTGCTCGACGACGGAATCGACAGCAGGCTCGATGGTCGTGGATTCGAGATAATCATTCTGGAAATCAACCAGGGCCAACAACGGTTTCATGACGGGGTCAGTCTCAAACTGGCTGATTGCAGGTTTTGTCGAACACATTCAGCGATGCGCCTACCCATTTGCTCGGTGCCGATGATTTGTCCGCCTGGAATTTGCAAATCCCCCGTGCAGTAGCCGTCGTTCCAGACGGAACGCACTGCATTTTCGATGGCTACTGCGAGATGCGGCAATTCGAAACTCTCTCGCAACATCATGGCCAGTGAAAGAATTTGACCCACAGGGTTGGCGCGGTCGGAACCTGCGAGGTCGTACGCGGCTCCGTGATTTGTTTGATAAACCGCATGGCCCTGCGAAGTAAAATTACCCGAATACGACAGTCCTCGGGATCCGAGAAGCACAGCCCCGAGATCGGCCAGCACGTCACCGAACAAATTGGGAGCTGCAATGACGTTAAATGACGACGCGTCTTGAATCAATCGATAGGCCATCAAATCAATATCGATCATTGCATAGTCGATTCCCATCTCTGCTGAAACTTCAGCGGCGCAGTCTTTCCAAAGCTTGCTGATCGCCGGTACACCGGATTCCTTCCAGACGACGGTCAATTGGCTATTCCGATGTTTTGCTAATCGTGCTGCGGAGTCCAGAAACCGAATAACCTGTGGCTTACTGTAGGAAAGGTTCTGCATTGCAACCCGATTTTGAAGAGAATCGATTGCTTCATTCCACTCGCCCTGATACAACCCGGCTCTGTTTTCACGGGCGATCAGGATATCCACACCATCGAGAGCGTGCGCGTGAAGTCGAGAAGCCTTCGGAACACCGTTGATTACCTGGATCGGACTGATCTTAAAAAACAGGTCGAAGTTCTTTCTTAAGTCGTAGACAAATCGCCCACCGCCAGGACCGCACAAAACAGCCCCTCCATCCTCAAAAATCTCCTCGAAAAACCGGATCACTTCGGATGAAAGGGGCACTCCACACAGTTTTTCTGCGTCGCGACCGATGGGCCCTCCATACCTCAACTCAAAGTGTATGTCGGTGGCTTCGGTTACCGCTCTGAGAACGTTGACCGCACACGCGATAACCTCTGGCCCAATACCCTCCCCCGGTAAAACGCCAACGACGTATTTTTCACTTGCGCTCCGATTCGTCTTGTTGCCTAGACAATCGCTCCAAGCATGTTCCGGTTGAGTTCGCGCGTTCCCGTTCATATCGCTCCAAACTGTTTTCACGATCACGAATTCTTATGCGATCCAGAGGATACCTAGACCGGAAAACACAAGCAAACCATTTTCGGAAAAAACCAGTCCATCCGGGTTTTGAGTGGGTAGTGGTGAATCTCTGGGGAATGGAACCCCAAGTGCAAGACAAAGATCTCTACCAGCACATCCTCAGCCTTGGCACTCCTTGGCAAGTCACTGACGTGAAGCTCGACATCTCCGCCGAGGAGACTTCAAGTCCAGGTCGATCACCCCACCAAGAGGCACGACCTCCTGCAGCCCAGACGGCGATCAGAGACTCCCATGCTACGACCGTTGAGAAGAACGCCAGTGGCGACACCCGGATTCCAGCCAGTTCAAGACCAATCTCGTTGCTTGAGCACCCAGGGTCCAATGTCCAACGCATGGAGTCATGCCGGTTTCGGTCCCATGCGCCGACCTCATAGTCGATACACCATGCTCCTTGTGCGGTTCGCTATCGAAGTCCTGCAAACGACCCAAACGGTCCAAGGTCGGATGGTCATCCTGCGACTCAAATGGGATGCGACGTGGGCACAACATCGAGCGGCCTGTGGAACGCGGCAAAGCCTGCACGGAACCGTCACCACTCCCCAGGGTCGGCATCGATGTGATGCCTTTGCGAAAGGTCAGAGTTACATCTTGATGATTTACAACCTGGGAGAAGTACCGTCGTAGCCATCGGCGATGGACATGACGAGGCTGCTGCTGCGGCTTGTTTTTCCCAGTTTTCTCCCGAGCAAATCCCTTCGGTTTAGGCTATCGCCATAGACATGAGCTCAGCCTACGTGAAGACGGACTGGAACCGTTGCAGCCTTGGTCTTTCGCGATTGGAACAACATCCCATTCGATTCCCAACCCGGAGAGTTTGCCGACTTGACGTTGGCGGTCGCCACCGGTACTCGCACGAAGAATGAGATCGCGACTTTCTTCCAAGAACGATCGACTTGAAGTGCCACGTAGGGGAGAACGAACTAGGACTGGCACTGTTCCGAATGATGGCAATGAGTCGCCAACACTAGCCCTGTTATACAAGCCATCTCGCGCAGTGCCTGTCCTGGCTCTGCTTTCAGGTGATGTTTTTCGTCATCGCTGCATTCGCAAAGCCTATCTTCCGTCGAGTGCCTGGCGCTTGTTGAATGCACTGCTCCTACGCCCGAACGGGGCACAATAAGGCAGCCCAGGGCATCGCCCTGCGAACTCGTTGGGTTTGGAGTTCTCGATAGCCCTGTAAGAGCGCCATAGCCAATCGAGACTCGGTTCAAAACGGGCAAGGACCGGCTCCGTGTCTCGGTCATTCAGCCCTGCCGAGGATTTCTAACCACGAAAAACACGAACGACACGAAAGATAGGAAGAGGGTCGTTTTTCGTGTGTTTCGTTCCTTTCGTGGTTCATGGTCTTCGGTTTCTTTCGCCCAGTTCTCAGACGCGAAAGTGCCGAATAATGTGGCTTGGAGCAGTGCGATTGGA
>JBKCUI010000015.1:0-2309 GCA_046318495.1 Pirellula sp.
GAGGCATATTCGGATCGGCGTTCTCGCCGGTCTTGGGATTGATGCCTGGCATCAACAACATGCTGAAGTCACCAGCTGGAGTCCCGGTGGGCGCCCCGGTTGGGAATCTCGGAGCAGCCAGGAATCGGAAGGTGCGGTTGGTGAATGCCGTTCCCTTGGGCACATCGGCATTGCCATCGTTGTTCGCGTCGACTTGGTCGGCAGGTACCAACGCGTTGCTGGCGTAATAGGCCGTGTTGCGGCTCTTTGCCACCGCGACGTCGATGGAGAATACGGTGGCATCCGGCATGCGGTACAGACCGAGGACTTCGCCGGTGGAGTCCGCCACCGAGAAGACCATACGGGTTTCAACACCGGGTTTGAATTGCTTATTGAGCCGAATGGCAGCTCGCGTTTTCTCGGCTTGCTGGATTCCGTCCTTGATGATCTTGTCGACATCCGCAGCGGTCAGATTGTCGACTTTCGATGCGTGTGGTTTGACCAGCCATCCTTCGGGCACCGTCATGCCATCGAGCGTTTCTGTATCGTTGGGCAACACCCTCTGGTTGGTTCCAGAGTTTTCTCCTTGGCCACCGCCAGTCTTCTGACCGACATTCAGGAGTTGGACTTGGCTCGGGGCGGTGTTGTATTGCGTGGGATGCGGACCATAGATCTCGAGCGTGATCCCTACCAAGTCGATCCGGCCGCTGATGCCCTTGATGTCCGGGGGGAGCGGAGGCGCTTTGCCTTCGAATTGTTTGACGGATGTTGCCCCTGGGCCTACGACCGTTCCACCCGTCGCAAAAAAGGCGATGAACTCGGATTCGAGAACCTTCGGCGCGTTGAGACGTTGCAGTTCTGTTTGCGCTACGCCCTTAAGCTGGGATGCATGCACGAAGGACTGTTCGTAGGTCGCTAGGCCATCGGGGCCAGGAAAGAAGACTCCGATGCCACCGACCAAGACCGGAACGGTTTCCTTGACTGGAGCATTGTTCACGACCGTGATTTTTTCTACGAACTTGTAAATCGGGATCCCACCAGGCAGCGTTGCAAAGCCTCGGTTTTGAGCGCGAGGCAGAAGGCCCGATTGGGTTCCATAGGACTCTGGGAAGACCGTCAAGTAGGCTTGCGCGTCGCTAGGTACGTTGGCCATGTCGACATTGAAGCGGCTCGACAAATCCAAATCATCCATCGTGCCCTTGATGCCATCCGACCCTGGCAACATCGAGCCGTCGCGCCCCTGGTGTTCGATCATGAGCAAATCGACCAGCGGAGTGTTTGCCACTTGGGGTGGGAAATGCCCACCGAGACCGATCGGCGCGACGAAGCCTGGTCCACGACGGGGCGAGTTGGGATCCAAGATGTTCGGATTCGACTGGACTTCGCGCTGGGTCATCGTCGATTGGCTGATGAATCGAACCGTGCGCGAAGTCAGTGGGGCTTGGCTGTTGGAGAACGATGCTGCCGTGCGGGCCTTGGCTACGGCACCGTCGACAGCAAACACGAAGTCGTCTTTGCGCCCCTGGTTCAGGTACATGTTGATGACTTCTTGTTCGGCGCGCACACCCAAGATGCGTCCAGCGCGGTCGACCACCGCGATGATGGCGTCTTCGCTGGTGGTAGCCATGGCGGCCCTCTGCAGCAAAATCTCGACATCGGACGTTTTCAACGTCACTTCACCGGGCATGGCTGGTGGCATGGCAGGAGGCATCGGTGGCTCTCCGGATGCCTCAGGGAGCAAGTTTCGTTCGTTCAGGGTGTTGATCACCCCGAGCACATCGAGCGGTGTCACGTCGCCGTCATTGTCGACATCGGGGAAATTGGTTGCTTCGGCTTCGCCCACCTGCGAGGACTTGAGCGACGGGCCGTTCAACGTGTTGATTGCGACCAAGGCGTCCAATGGCGAGAGATTCGAGTCGCCGTTGACGTCCTCCGGGAAGACGCTGTTGTGCAAAGAGGAACCGGCGAAGACTTCGCGTCGCTCCAGGGATTCGAGCAACAGACTGCGAAAACGCTTTTTGATGGATCGTTTGGATGCCATGGATGGAATTGCCCTACCGTACTTTCGCCTCGCCTCGGATGCGCGCGGACTTCAATGCTGACAACTGGCCTGCTTGCGGTTGGTCGGCCGCTCCGCCGAGATCGGCCCGTACCGACGCTTTTGCGTGATCATCGCCAAAAAATGCTAGCAAGATGAGCCGAACACGCAGGTTCCAATTTCTACCTTGAGATTAGTTGCGGATGGGAGGGGCCGCAACCATTCTGCTCCCGTGTCTGAGATGCCGGAATCTTCGATAAAGTTGCTTCAATCTGAACGATTGTCATATTTC
>JBKCUI010000016.1:0-3096 GCA_046318495.1 Pirellula sp.
TCTCGGCCCAGTCGCTCGATGATTCTGGATCGCACAGCATGGGCCTCTCGCACGATCTTATCGGCGTCTGCATGCGATCACTGCATTTGGATCAGGCCGTCGGTTTTCTCCCTTTGCGTCTTTGCGTCTTTGCGTGACCACTCGTCCCTTCCATCCGCAGCGATCCGAATCGAATTTTTTGACGCCCCGACTCCGAGTCTGGTATCATCCTGGAATGAATACCCCGTACCGAACGACACGAAGCACCCAAGCCCTCGGTCGACGGCGCTTGACTTGCGTGGAGTCATCCCCTCGGGCTTGGTGATCGTACACGTTATGCGATCAAATCACGCATCCTAAGCAACGCACAAATATGGACCTGAAACTCGGTACTAACGGCTTTCCTGTAATCGATCAAAACAGCGAGGAGGGCTTTGTTGACCTCACGCTCAAGATCACGATGCTCGCCGACGACGGCAATCACTACCGATTTCATTTGGCAGCCTCGCACGACGATTGCGTACTCGGCCTTGATGTAATCCTTATGAAGGCAATCAAGAGCGGTTTCGATGACAACATGGAACTGATTAAGGATCATGTCTATCGTGAAGGAGTCCGCTTCGTCAGGTCCGGGGCAGAGAGTGATCGCCTTCTCGCAGCTATTGGAAAGCTCTATGGTGCGGACGACGCTCCTCAAAAGATGGTTCCGGAAGAATCCTTTACCGCAATCGCGCTGCACCAGGGTGAACTGGATTTCGAGAGTGATTGCGTCAAACTGAAGTTGTTCGGCAAGGATGGCGAACCGCTTGATGAAAATGCATACTACGAGTCCTTTTTTAATGTGGATTTGGCCAACCGAATCGTCTATTGGAATGAAAAGGATCCCGACTATCGCCAACCACTGCTTGCTGCACTTGCCGCCGAGTAAGTCGAGCAGATCGCATAACAGTGGGTTGCACGCGGAGCCGCGGGTCGCGCGGGTTCTGAAATCAATGTCGTTCGCCGCGGCCCGGTGAACCCAATGGTTCGGTCCGATCCGACGTCTCACGCAAAGGCGCAAAGACGCAAAGGGGATCGCCATGTTCGAATGGTTTGTTGCACTACTGATCGCATTGGAGAAGGATGATCGATCACTGGCAGGAGGATTCTTCGCCCAATCGCTCGATGATTCTGGGTTGGACCGCATTTGCCTCTCGCACGATCCTATCTGCGTCCGCATGCGATCACTGCTTTTGTATGACACCTTCGGTTTTCTCCCTCTGCGTCTTTGCGTGACCACTCGTCCCTTCCATCCGCAGCGATCCGAATCAGAGCTTTTGACGCCCCGACTCGGAGTCTGGTATCATCCTGGAATGAACACCCCGTACCAAACGACAGGATGCACCCAAGCCCTCGGTCGACGGCGCTTGACTTGCGTGGAGTCAACGCCTCGGGCTTGGTGATCGTACACGTTCGTCCTCTTAAAATGCTCCTTGATCCGCAACAACTCGACATCGCAGTAGACATGCAGGCGAAGAGCTACGCCCTGCTGAAGTGGGTTGGTCAGGCGGTATCGTCAGGCCTACTTTCGTTCCGCACTGCACACGAGTATTCGACTTTGCCTCTTGCTGCTGCCGACTGGATTGAAAAGCACTTCCTGAATATCCCCGCCGCTGCGAGAGTGAAACATGACGACATCCCGATTTTCGCAAATTTCTTCTCGACCTACCTTGAGAACTCATTCGATCTGATTGCAAGTCCGGGAAGAATAAGGTACTCGCCAGATGCGCATTGCTTTTGTCCAATGTGCAGCTGGATGATCGACGCGCCGCATCTCAAAACAAAGGCGTTGAGCACCGCCGACAAAAAACGCGCCGTCAAAATGCAGCAGCATGCTGTCATTCAACTCGGCATCGATATTGGCGCAAACCCGAACCAGGTACTTGCCGAAAAGATCGTTTCCGAAAATGGAGAACGATCTGCTTTGATTGCCTACGGGCATGATCTGATTCAGAGACTACATGGTACCGCGAACGGCCCAGCCGTTCTCGCGCTCTGGCGCCGATTTGCATGGAATTCGTCTGGTTCACCTAAACCCAAGTTTCGATTATCGGCTAAGATGATGCTTGACGCGGAATCGCAATTGCGAGCTCTTCTTGCACAACAATCACGACGAACAATGCGATCCACCCAAGTCGCAGATCGGCCGCTTCCTGATGGAAAGTTTACTTGCCGCGACTGGGTGATCGCGGGCGTTCTGTCGCTGAAATTACGACGTGACAACTGAACTCAAAACTTGGCAACGAGAGCATTACGTCGCTGGTGGCGGCGACCCGATGTTGTTCTATGTCGTTTACGGCGAAATCGACGCATCGGCTCCTTTGTCGCGCAGCAAGTACCGCTCCAACGGCGTTCCCGATGGCATCGACGTCATGTCGTACGGTCCGAGCATGCACCCAGACGTCCCCGGCAGTTTCCGCGACGGTTACCTTTGGGACGAATTTGTAGCGAATGATCCCAAACTCGCCTCGGCCGTTGGACGATGTGAGCATTGCATTATCTTGCGTGGCACGCCTACCGATTCGACGACGCTTAACTACCTACGCGACACTGTCGGCCTAATCACCCATTTGCTCGATCACGGAGGATGCGCGGTCTACGATCCCTTCATGTTTCGCTGGTGGCAACCGTCGGGATGGAAACAACAGATATTTGATCCTGCTGCCGCAGTTCCACGCCATCACACGGTTATCCTCGTCTCCGAAGAAGAAGAAAATGATCCTCCTTTGAAATGGTTCCACACTCGCGGCATGCGGAAGTTTGGCCGCCCTGATGTCAGCGTACACAATGTCACATCCGACCTCGAAGACGGGGTCATTGATCTTTGCAATCGCTTGATCGAACATCAAGCGTTCGGCCACGTTGTCCAAGATGGCCAACAAGTCAAGATGGCTTCGTTGCCATCCGGCGGAGTCCTTCAGCATCGCGGTGATTTGGATGATCCTGACTTCAACAACTTTCACCTTGAGGTGAGCTGGCCAAAACGCGACGGAACTAAGCGGTGAACCGGAGACGCCGAGCAAGCGGATTTTGAAATAATAGTCGATAGGCGGTGGCCCCGTTACCAAAGCTGCAAGG
>JBKCUI010000017.1:0-4912 GCA_046318495.1 Pirellula sp.
CGTCGATGGAGGCAGGGAACACGTTCGATGCGATGGCGCTGCGAAGCACACAAGCCGCGCGCCGTACAAAGCGAGATCGAGATGGCATGGGAGGGACTCAATCGGATGCCGGATGGGTGGGAACGAACGGAAACCGAAGGCTCGGCTTCCGCGACCGCCCCATTCTACTTCATGGAGGACGCACGTGGTCCAGCGTCTGGATTTGCCGAATCCCAGCCTCGGCTGCGGAGGCGTTGAAAAAACACGAGCCAACTCCAAAGCACAACGGTGATCGCCGCGATGCCGCGGGCAGGACCATCTCCCCACAGCACCCAGCCCCCGATGCGCCCATCGGGGATCGGCTCGGCGAGCAACCATCCCGCTTCCATCTTGGGCAGTCGCTTCACGACGTGTCCATCGCCATCGATCCAAGCGGTGATGCCGGTGTTAGCGGCCACCAACATCGGTGTCCGATTCTCGACGGCTGTCACGATGGCCGAGTTGAGATGATGATCGAGGATGCTCGAACCGCGAAACCACGCGTCGTTCGACACGTTGACCAACACATCGGGGGATTGCCTTTGCGCATTCAACGCATGGACGTGCGATTGCGTTAATTGGGGGACGACGTCTTCGAAGCAAATGCTGGGAGCGATGCGTCGCCCCGGCGCGAACTCCCATGCCTTGGGCTCCGTCCCCGCGCTCAGTTCCCCCAGCCCCAGCATCGACATCAACCCGGGGATCCAGGAAACGATCGGAATGTATTCGCCAAACATGACCAGATGATGCTTGGCATAATACTCGGGGCGAGAACCATCGCGGGCTTGCCAAAGCGCCGCATTGAAACGCGCGAACTGCCCATCGCGAATGCGGAAGACATCGGTCCCGAGCAACAGATTCGGCACTCCTTTTGGAAAGGCACCCGAGAGCCGCTGGAGCTTGTTCGCATGATGCTCCGACAAGCGCTGGGTCATCGTGCCGAAGTTCCGTTCATCGATCCCCAGATCGCTCGGCGGTGTTCGGTCTCCATCCCAATCCAGATACGGAGCGCCCCCTGCAAAAACGCTTTCCGGCCAAATCACCACGTCGACCGAGGATGCGTTCTCGATGGCCCTTGCAGCCCGTCGAGTGGTCAGTTCGTATTGCAACCAACCTTCTTGAATCAGCTCCGGAGTGGCATCGAAGAGCGTCGGCATGTGATCTTGGATGAGCAAGAATCGTCCCAGCGGCTTGATCGGCTGCATGCCTTCTAGCCAGGCTTGGCGCGATCGGTAGCCTGCGATGCTGGTGACCAGCCACGCCGCGATCAGCGCGACCGACAACCGAGCCACCAACCCGTTTAGCCACGTGGTCCGCGGCGCTGGCGTATGCGATGAGCTATTGGAGATCTTTGCCCAGGATTCGACCAGCCACCCGACGGTGAACATCATCATGAAGCCGACGCCGTAGCCGCCGAAGTGCGATGCGATCGGGAGCAACGCAGGCCACGGCGTTTGTGAATGGACCAGCGAGCATCCCGCGAATCCGGTGAACGCATAGGCGCGGATCAGTTCGCAACTCGTCCACCCCATCGCGCACGACCACGACAATGGCAGATTCCAACGATGGTGCAACGCCACGGCAAAAGCGCGCGCGAGCGGCCAATAGATCGCCAAATACAACGACAGCGCGATCCAGCCAAAGGTCAATGGCCAAAACGCAAGTCGGATCCCTTGGAGCAGCCCGAGCCATAGAACGCTGGAAGCCACCCACATCCAGATCCAATCGCGCCGCGAGCAGGTGGGAAACCGGGACACCATCCAGGCAAAGAGCACACATGCCAGCCAACCGGCCCAAGGCCAATGCACAGGAGGCTGGCCCAGGAAATACGCCAGCGCTAACAAGAACCCCAACACGCGATGCTGGCCGCCCCAGAAAATCATGCGGCCTAGGAAAGAATGCGGAGCGGTGCCTGCGGACGCCGCAGGCGGTCGTTCCCGCTGGGGAGTGGTCGGAGCGCGGTTAGATGGATGTTTCGGCCCGTCGGATCTGCTCATGCGGCGATCGTAAACGGAATTGGTTTTTGCCTAAAGCCGAGTCCACGAAAAAAGGCATCGCGATGTTCGAAACCAGCTGAAAGTCCTCTCCCTCTTCCAGCCGACCCCGCGTCCACCGCGATGCCTTCATGTTCGTTTTTATCCGCTCCGCAGGGCTGATTCGCTCCTGCGTTGCTTGATGCTCTTAAAGAAATGCATTTGCTGTGCCAATTCGAATTTTGCTCCCGCGAGAATTCTCCGACACCTTCGAGGCCGAACTGCTAATGGGAACTGGAATCACCCAAGCTCCGCTTCTACGGGGAACCATGGTCCGGAACCTTTTTTGTTTTTGCTAGCGGCAGATTCTTGAGGTAAGCCGCCCCGCTGCTTGGAGGCAGACCGGCTGCTTGGTTTTTAGGCAACCGATGATCGCTTTTCTGGCGGGGGGACATCACGACGTGTCGGACGGAAAAAACTACGCTTGTCTTGACCGGTCGACCGCCCCATACTGAGCGCCTCTCGTCCCCCCACTCGTCGGTTGGAAGTCGTCGATGCGCAAAGCTTGGAATTCCCGGTTGTCGGTGCTCGAACTCTCGACGCTGCGTTGGAGTTTTGAAGACGACGCGATCCGCTATCGCGAGCACGGGTACGAGGCGATCGGGATCTGGAGGCCCAAGCTGTCCGACTGCGGCGAAGCCAAAGGGAAAGAGCTGCTCGACGAACTCGGCATGAGCGTGTCCTCGTTGCAGTGGGCCGGGGGATTTACCGGGCACGATGGCCGCTCGTTTCGCGAGTCACTGCACGATGCGTTGGACGCTATCCAAATCGCCGCCGAACTCCAAGCCGATTGCTTGACCGTGCTGGCCGGTTCCCGGGCGGGGCATACCAAAAGCCATGCGCGCCGCTTGTTTTGCGGGGCGCTCAAAGAACTGGCCGAATGCGCCCAAGCGTTGGGTGTGCAGTTGGCGATCGAGCCGATGCATTCGGGATGCGCCCAAGACTTCACGTTCTTAACCAACATCCCGGAGACGCTGCATATCCTCTCGGGCATCGGCAACAGCAATCTCGGGATCGTCTTCGACTGTTATCACATGGCACAAGATTGCAGTGTGCTGGAGTGGCTGCCCGGCGTGGTGCCTTACATTCGCTTGGTTCAGTGCGGCGATGCGAAATCGGCTCCGCTCGGCCTGCAGAATCGTTGCTTGCTCGGTCATGGGTACGTCCCCATCCCAGAGATCATCCACACGATTGAAAAGTACGGCTATGAAGGCTACTACGAAGTCGAACTGCTCGGCGAAGACGTCGAGGAATACGACTACGAGCATCTGCTTACTTCGTCCCGAGAGCTTCTGTGCAGCTTGGCCAACGTTTGATCCTGTCGCGATCGGCAATGGCTCTTGGACTCAGCAACATCGCCGTCGCCCAATGCCGATCCCTCAACGCACGGAGCTTCTCCATTGATCGTATTGATCACCAACGATGACGGCTTTGAGGCACAGGGGCTGCAAGCCTTCGCCGCCGCCATGCGGGAACGGTATGAAACGTATGTCATCGCGCCCGATCAAGGCCGCAGTTGCTGTTCGCATGCGGTGACGACACATGCGCCTCTCACTTTGACGTCGCATGGCCCGCGAGAATGGTCCCTTTCGGGCACGCCAGCCGACTGCGTTCGGGTAGGGCTCAAATGGCTCAAGCTACAACCCGATTGGGTCCTGTCTGGGGTCAACGAAGGGGGCAACCTCGGAGTCGATTTGTATTACAGCGGCACGGTGGCAGGAGCGCGCGAAGCCTGCTTGCTCGGCGTTCGATCGATGGCCATCTCGCAGTACTTGCGCCGCGATCGCCCGCGCGACTGGCAGCTTTCGGGCCTGCGCGCTCGCTATGCCTTTGAGCATTGGAACGCAGTCCAGCTGCCAGAGCGCACGTTTTGGAACCTCAATTTGCCCGTGGTCGATTCTCAAGAGGTCGCACTGGAGTTCCGAGAGTGCCTACCTGAGCCGCAGATGCTCGGCTTTGAATTCGAGCGGAGCGAGGAGCCGACCGATGCCATGCCTCGGACTTCACCAACTTCGCAATCGATCGAGCAGATCGTCTATCGCAGCAACTACCAACTCCGACCGCGTTCGGCCGGCAGCGACGTAGCCGAGTGCTTTGGCGGGGCGATTGTCGCCACGCAATTGTCGGTGGATTGGCCCCCTCCACCTGCCTGCACCTGACATCGCCTCCCCCTCCTTGTCTCTTCGTCCCCGATGCCATCGACACGAACCGACTACGAACCCTTGACCACGACCAACTCGATCGAGACCGGTTCATCTGCCAACTCCACCGCAGCATCGGGATTGGAGAGCGGCTCCGTCAGCAGCACGAGTTCGACAGCGAGGGTCTCTTGGCAGATGAAGTCGCGATGTTCGGCAAGGGCCTGCACGAGGGTCTCGCTTTGGGTGCGCAGCGTGACCCGAATGCGATCGGTGAACTGACAATCGGTTCGCTTGCGAAGATCCTGGATCAATCGGATCGCATCTTTGGCGATCCCTTCCCAGACTAGTGCCGGCGTGAGTTCGGTGTTGAGCGCCAACACGCAACTGGCTCCTTGAGCCGCCGCCCAACCGGCATTGGCTGCCAAACGGACTTGGATGTCTTCGCCATCGAGTTCCAGCGTTTTCCCGTCCAACTCGATCGCAATCTTGCCCGCCGTCGTCATCTCCTCCATCAGTTTGGCGCCCGACGCAGCCCCGAGGGCTTGTTTCAGTTTGGGAAGCAACGGTCCGACGCGCGGTCCGAGTCGGCGAAAGTTCGGCTGCACCGAATAGGAGACGAATGGGCTGGCGCCGCTGGTGTAGTGGATCTCTTTGACGTTGAGTTCTTCGCGGACGATGTCGTCATGCTCGGCCAGCCATGCCGCATGCGTCTCTTTGGCC
>JBKCUI010000018.1:0-3845 GCA_046318495.1 Pirellula sp.
TCTCATGTGAGACCGCGACGTCTCAGACCACGCTGACTTTCGATTCTCTCTTCCGCAAAAGTTCGTTTCGATCAGGCAAGCCGCTGGTGCCAAGAACGGGGGCGATGACCCAGCGGCGGCCAATATTTTCGAATTCATGGAGAAGACTGCTCGCCGCTTGGGTCGATCGCGTTGTTATCGGTCTCTGTTTTGGATTTGCTCAAGTAGTGCCAATAGGGAACCTCAGGGTGCTTGTTTCGTAGATTTGCGAAACGCTTTGACCATTTATCATGAGGGAAAAACCCCAAACTACCGCCCGCCTTACCGCCAATTGCCCATTCGTGATCGGATTGATCTACGAGCATTAAAAACCCATACCCATTGTTGTCGTAAATACAAATAAGATTGTCCGTCGGTTCTTGAATGGTTGAAAAAGTCGGCGTTTGAAAATGTTCAGGGAGATTGACCGATTTGTAGCCATGCATCAAAGCGAACCTGGGGAAGTAGCTGCCGTGAATCTTCTGCTGCGATGAGCCAGCATCATCCGCACTGATCCAGATTTCGACTACGTGACCACCGAATATTCGGCTATATGGACGGCGATTGAAAAATGCGGCGAGAAGCACAGCTCCAACACAGATCAGGAAAAGCAGGGCCAAAATTGGCTTTCCAAAACGCATGGAAGATGCAAGCTCCTCATTCCGATAACGTGTACGATCACCAAGCCCGAGGCCCGAGGGGATGACTCCACGCAAGTCAACGCAGGCGACCGAGGGCTTGGGTGCATCGTGTTGTTCGGTCCGGGTTGTCCCATCCAGGATGATACCAGACTCCGAGTCGGGGCGCCAAAAAAATTCGATGCGGACCGCTGCGGATGGAGTGGACGAGTGGGCACGCAAAGACGCAAAGACGCAAAGGGAGAAAACCGAAGGCGTCATACAAAAAGCAGTGATCGCATGCGGACGCAGATAAGATCGTGTGGGAGGCCAATGCGGTGCAACCCAGTATCATCGAGGGACTGTGAGGAGAATCGACGTGCAGATCATCGATCGTCCTGCTCCGGTGCGATCAGTCGTGCAAAAAAGCAATTCGAACCTGGCTATCGCCTTTGCGCCTTTGTGAGAGACGTGGGATCGGCCCGAACGACCCAGCTCAGCAGCGGCGGGGCACCGGTGAGCTGTGGTCCACGAAAACGAATCATGACCCGCCGGCTGTTGCAGTGTCTGGTTCGGCCGGGCTACTTGTCAGCGTTTCTCTTCGGAAGTTTGTCCACGTCCCAGCAACGGACCTCGCCATCGCCATTCGTAGACACGAGTGTCTTGCCGTCTCTCGTAAAGGCTACGGACAGCACGTACCCGCGCTGGTCCGGGACGTCGCAACGCAATTCTCCCGTCGCCGTGTTCCAGAGAGCCAATTCGCCGCCTTCGCTGCCCGCTGCTACGGTTGCACCGTCTGGGCTGTAGGCTATGCACATCAACCTAAACTCGTGTCGGATGGATTGGAGGCTGCTCGCGGCCTCCACATCCCAGAGGCGCACGTGGTGGGGCAGATCCTTTTTGGTGCGATCTCGGCGGCCACCGCATCCTGCCGCCAACGTCTTACCGTCCGGTGAGAAGGCAATGCAATCGACACCGCCGGCTTCTAGGGTGGAATGCAGTTTCCCCGTGGACACATCCCAGAATCGCACATCACCGATTCCCGGGAACGTTTGTGTTGCCACGGCCAGCAACTTTCCGTCAGAAGAAAACGCCAGCGCCCGCATGGGACCTCGGTTCGGTTCCAGCGTGGCAATGGGCTTGCTGGTCGCCAAATTCCACAGCTGCGCGACCCCAACCTCACTTCCCGGCGTGGTTCCGTCCTTGCTCCAACCGATCGCAAGGGTTTTCCCGTCAGGGGAGAACGCCACACCTCGAAGTGGGAATTCGTTTTCGTTGAATGCGGCGACTTCCTTTCCTGTGAGCAGATCAACTAGGCGCAACGAACGGTCATCGATCACAGCCAATATCATGCCGTCAGGAGACAAGGCGATGGACAGGCCGGCGAGCTTCGGAAACTCCATTTGTTCGCCCGTGGCGAAATCCCACACCTTCACGCTGTTGTCGCCGACGATATTCCCGCCACTTTCAAGACGCTCTCCGCCAAGGGTGACCAGGCATTTCTCATCCGCCGCGAGAAGGGCCGTGCGAGCCATGCCACTGTGCGCTTTGAATTTCAAACGCGGCTGGATCTCTTGAGCCGAAAGTACGGGCACGGCCACGACGATCGTCCAAGCAATGATCAAAGAATATACAGCTTGCTTCATCGAAGTGACTCTAGGTAGACGGCGATCGCAATGTTCGTGGAGAGAACGCCCGTTCTCTCGCATCCCAACAACGCCCAGCCAGCATTGAGTTTACAGGGACCGATCTACAGCCACAACCGATTCGGCGAAGCAACGAACCAGCGTCCAATCCCATGCTGCATCGCGACGGTTCCAACCGTGCGGATTCTCGATACTCTCGTCCGCAGCGGTTCGTTTCGATCAGGCAAGCCGCTGGTGCCACGAACGGTCGCGATCACCCAGACGCCGCCAAGATATTCTGATTCGAGGAAACGCCCGACCGGCAACTCGGATGAATTTTTTGTTCTGCCACGAATCAGACGATTTGCTTCTATTTGGGTTTGAAGGTTTTCTGTTGTTTGACAACACCAGACTTGTCGTAAGTCGTCCACTCACCAACCTTCTTGCCGTCTTTGTATTCACCTTCGTCCCAAAGTTGCCCATTTTCGTAGTATCTCTTCCAAGCCCCAACCTGTACACGATTTGCAAATGCGCCAGCTTGGAGCGGTTGCCCATTCTCACGCCACCATTCCCAATATCCGTCGAGCTCACCATCCACATATTTGCCAACCGCTTTCGTTTGTCCATTGCGGTAATAGAATTTCCATTTGCCATGTCGTTTGCCCGACTTCATTTTGCCTTCTCCTGAAACCGTGCCGTCAGCAAAGAGCTCTTTGGTCGGGCCATCAGCTGTTTGAAGGGATGTCTTTTTCATGGCTATTTCGTTCGGTCACTCAACTGTGATGTGGCGTCGCGAAAGTTATCGGTGATGTTGGCAGAACGCGACCACTCACCGAGTGGCAGCAAGTAAGGTATCAACAGCCGAGCGCCGACGACCGGCAACTTCGGGGCAATGGTTTGTTCGTCCTTATTCTTGCGTCTCCATGCCCTTTTCGCAATCGCTGCACTCGCTCGAACCTTCCGCAACTCTATTACTATTCGAAACCGTAATCGCGGAATCGGGGCGGAGTAAACCGCCAATAACTGAGACTCGGTGCGAGTAAAGCCAATACTGTCCAAATGCGCCAATGTAGGTTTCGATATGATCGTTCAGGTTTTCCTCATCCGGGTACTGAATAGTAATTGCGAACGGTGTTGACGTAGAGATCGACTCAATTTGCCCAGGATGCAGTGTCCTAGCAACCCCAGTCTTTGAACAAGCATGCGCGACCACCACCATCAGTAACAAGAGAATCTTTATGCCGTACTGGCGAGGCCAAGACATGATTTCTCCTGGACGAACGTGTGCGATCACCGAGCCCGAGGGGATGACTCCACGCAAGTCAACGCAGTCGACCGAGGGCTTTGGTGCAGCGTGTTGATCGGTCCGGGTTGTCCCAGCCGGGATTATATCAGACTCTATGTGGTGGCGTCAAAAGTTCTGATTCGGATGGCTGCGGATGGAATGGACGAGTGGTCACGCAAAGACGCAAAGACGCAAAGGGCGAAAACCGAAGGCCTGATACAAATGCAGTGGTCGCCTGGGAACGCAGATAAGTCCGTGCGAGAGGCCAATGCAGTGCAACCCAGAATCATCGAGCGACTG
>JBKCUI010000019.1:0-27713 GCA_046318495.1 Pirellula sp.
AGACTGCCTTTGATCGCCGGATTTTGCTTTCGGGCTTTCAATCCCATGATTCCGAGGGTGAAGGCGGCGATTCCGATCGGCAATCCGATGACAGGAAGTCCGCTCAGGATTCCCAGATAGTACGCGATCAGCGCCTTGGGATTCTTGTAAGGAATCACGCCTCCGGTGGCATCTCCTTGTTGTGGATTGCTTGCAGGCGCAACTACCGGAGGAGCGACCTGCGGTTTGGAGGCGTAGGGATTTTGGGAGTTGGGGTCGGAGGAAGCGTTGGAATCGCTCATGACTCTGTCCTGCGGGATGGAAAAAGTTAGGAAACGGATCGCAAGGAGAAATCGTGGTGTCGGGATGGGGAGTGTGAGGCCTCTACAAACTAGAACGCGGAATCAAACTAGAACGTGGAATGTTCTCGCTCGGAACAGCAAAACTCCACATCCGGCCAGCAGCTCTGCAGATGCGCCGCAAGTGTCGAAAGGGAGAAGAACTCGCTCGCGTGATGTCCGATCATCAAGAGTGCCATGCCGTATGCTTCCGCCTCAAGGCATTGATGGTAGGTCGCTTCTCCGGTGAGAAACGCATCGCAACCGCATTTGGCCGCCAGCGAGACCAAGCTTCCGCCGCTGCCGCAGACCATGGCGATTTGCGACACTTGGCGCAGGCCATCATGCGTGCAACGCGGACGCGCCGAGGGGATGTGGGATTGAAGCTTTTCGAAGATCGCATCGATGCTTTGTGGCACAGGGAAGTTGCCTTGAAGGCCGGAACCTAATCCGCGACTGGCATGGGACGCGTCGGGCGAAAGGGTAAGCGGTGCGAGATTATCCAGGCCTAGACACTCTGCCAATTGGCGATTGATGCCGCGCGGAGCATTGTCCCAAGCTGTATGCGGAGAATAGATGGCAACCTCATGGCGGATCGCCTGGACGATCAAACGTCCGGTCGGAGTCTGGTCGGTGATGCGATGGAGCGGTTTGAATGGGATGGGATGGTGGGAAATGATCAGATTGGCATTCCGCTCGATGGCTTCTCGCAAGGTTGTCTCGGTGACGGTCAGGCAGACCATCACCCGGCGCACCCATGCATCGGCTTCCCCAACGAGCAACCCGACATTGTCCCAAGACTCGGCCAGCGAAAGGGGGGCAAAGTCATCTAAGGTTTGGAGGATCGAGTGCAATCGCTGCATGGAAGATCGGGGCCCTAAGATGGATGTCTTCAGATCGGTGTGTGCGAGGGAATTTTCAATCGATGTCGGCTAATCGGCGGTCGAACTTCCAGTCGATGGCATCTCCTCGCTCGAGTGCTTCCTGAAGTTCATGGCACCAAACGCGGCTTCCCTCATCCGCCTTGGATTCGGCTTTCTCCAAGGATGCCAGGGCCGCAACCTTGTCCTTCGCAGAGGCTTGTGCCACGGCCAAGACGAGATAAGAGTACCATGACGGTTGAGGTTCCAAGTCGATTGCGGCCTGTGCATCCAGAATCGCTTTCTTGCCTTCCGCAGGAGTCTTGGCGGCACGGGCAGCGTGAATCAGCGCCGAGAGTCGCCGAACGGCGAGTTCCATCGGCTTGACGGACGCGAGGCGCTTGAGTTCTGTATCTGCAGCGCCCCATTGCTCCTGGCTGGCTGCGATCGTGGCTCGCATCCAATGCAGATACGGGTTGTCGCGTTGCAGCTTGAATGCGGTTTGAATGCATGAGGCTGCTTCTTTGTCTTTGTCGACGGCGGACAGAAGCATTGCCTTGGCTGCCAAGGCTACGGGTTGCAGTCCGGTCTTGGCTTCGAGGACGGGATCGATGACTTCCAAGCCAGCATTGATACGACCGGCTCGTTCCAGCAGAAGAGCCGTCGCGATTTTGGCTGCGTAATCCTCTGCATCGCATCGCTCAAGTGCCGCGATGGCTTGATTGACTTCTTCGGAGGTGAACTTGCGCTCGGGATCGGTGAAGTTCCAGTACTTGTCCATAAAGCTTGGCCACTGCGCTTGCCATTCGCCCCACTGCTGGTCGAGCTTTGCAGCGTCCTGAAATCGTTGGTAACGATTTTGGATGACTTCTTGGGCGGCGGCATCTAGTTGCATGATCGACTGACCTCGGATGGTGACGTTCATGTCCTCCAGCATGCGGTCGGTAAGAAGCTGCCTGGCAATGATGTTCTGTCGACGGGCTTGAAAGTTGTTGGTGGGCTGGACGGTAGCCATCGAGGACAGGGCCAGATCGATGCTGGCGGATTGCATCATCGATTGCATGGCTGCCATCTGTTGTCGAATCTCTTGATTGCCGATGCGGTTCAACGCGGCTTCGGATTGACGAAGATCTTTTTGGATCTTCTCGTACGTGGTATGCATTTCCTTTCGACGTTCCAAAAACTCTTTGTACTCTTGGGTGATTTGATCGATCTTCCGAACGATCATGTCGGCCGACGTAGAGGTTTTTGAGTTTGCGTCTCCCTTGGGATCGAGCGGGTCCTGGCTGTAGATATCTGGGGCCGTGTTCCATGCGACCATTGCCAGCACTAGCAACCGAAACGCCGAAAGTGCAAAGCGCTGCGGTGCGATCCATCCAAGAGACGAAGGAGAATTGGTTTGCATGACTGGTACGCTCAATGAATGACCAGATGACGGAATGTAGAGCTACCCCAACATGATAGCGGATGTGCTCTGATACGGCTTTCCATTGTGTCATAATGGAAGATAACTTTGAATTCGGAACGACTCCGAGCCTGACTGAAAACTCAAAAGTCGTAGTCTATTCCAACGGAATGAAGGCTACGTCAGCATCGACAGCCGTCTTTCGAATTGGCCTTACCGAGCCAAATCGCATCAAAAGCAATACTTTTGATTCCGTCCGGGGCTTCGGAAATCCTCGTCCAAGACCATCTTTTTCCAACCCAAAACCTGCTTCATGAACTCTAAGCGACCGAACGTAAATCATTGGCTCATGAAGACCGAACCGCACGTTTTCTCGATCGAGGATTTGGCGCGTTGCCCGCAGCAGACGACCGGCTGGGTCGGGGTTCGCAATTATCAAGCTCGCAATTGGATGCGGGATAGCATGCGTCTGGGGGATCGGATCCTCATCTACCACAGTAGTTGCGCTGTTCCCTCGGTCGTGGGGATGGCCCGCGTTGCACGCACGTCGCATCCCGATCCGACGCAATGGGACGCAACCAGCCCTTACTTCGATCCCAAAAGCACCCGCGAGAATCCTCGCTGGCAAATGGTGGATGTGCAGTTGGTGAGCATGCTCGCATACCCGCTATCGATTCGACAGTTGCGCGAAGTCCCTGAACTTGCAGACATGATGCTGCTCAAGCGCGGAATGCGATTGAGTATTCAGCCCGTGACTCCTGCGGAATTCGCATGCATCGAACGCCTTGGGAAACATCCCCCAAAGCCGTAGTGCCATAAACCAAGCGGCGGCTCACGCATCGATCCTCGGATCGTTACTGGGATGGTTCAGCCGGGTTTTCGGCCAATGCCTCTGCTGCGATCGTCACCAGCGAGCTCCGATGCGTGGCGCGATCCTTGACGACGTGCACGTACACTCCAACGTGCGGCTCGGTGACGCGAATCTTGGCATCCAGCGGCGCTACGATCAGAAGTTGCAATCCAAACCGCGAGAACAAGTCCAGTGCGTATTCTGCGTGTGCGTCGTCGCTTCGCGAGAACATTTCATCCACCATGACCAAATGGAACCGATTTGCGTTCTCGTCGAGCGGTTTCAAGTCGTACTGATACGCGATCGACGCAGCCAAGACGAGGAAAGCCAGCTTGCCTTTCTCACCGCCGCTCTGGCCGCTACCTCCATCGTAATAGCCTCGAGATTCACCCGTCGCGCTGACGATTTCGCGGGCTGCGAAATGGAACCAATTGCGAACATCTAGTACTTTGTTTCGCCACCGCTCCAATTCGGGATCCTTGAATCTCTGGAGCAAGGCTTGGATGCGTTCGATCGCCGCATCATGATCGTGCCTATTTTGGCTGAGTGTTCCGCTCAAGCAGTTTGCCAACTCCTTTCGGAACGCAAGGATCTCCTGGTCGTGGATGTCAGTGGCTTCAAGTCGCATCGTCGTACCGGGCTGCCATTGCATCAACTGCAAACCGTGATTCAGTTGCTCGACACGCTGCAGAATTTCAGCGCGATCGGTTTCTAAGCTGCTGTGCAGCAATCCGATTTCGTGCAGTATCTTCTCGTTCAATCGCGCTCGGAATCGCTCTTCGTGTGCGGGCAAGTCTTCTTCAAGGATGCGCTGACTCTGAGCGACGAAGTACTCCAAAGAAGAGACGTCGGGATCGATGTCGGTGGTTTCTTCAGGAAACGCACGTAGGTATCGCGCCATTGCCGTGGTCAACGATCTGGATGCGGGTTGAACCCTGAGTGCGAGCGATTCGACTTGCTGTTGCCATTGGGTCATGCTGGCGACGGGCAAGTGCGACATGGTCTCGAGCGTCAACGGCGTCGTCAGTCCCTTGGCGATTGCTTCAAACTGCGAGGAGATCGCATTCCATGCCGTCTGGGATTGCATTTGGCTCACGGTCTCTTGAGAAGCCGAGAGCAATTTGGTGGCTTGCTTCAACTCGGACTCGAGGCGAGCCTTCGATTCCAAGTGCTGGTCTCGCTCTTGTTGGACCTGCACCCATTGCGCCGTGATCGACGCAAGTCGCTCCTCCTGAGGATGCTTCACATTGGACTCGGTTGCCAAGAGCGTGCGTTGGCTGTTCCATTGCGCTATGTCTGCTTCCAGGGCCTGGCAGTCCATGGATTCAAAATCGGAGTACGCGAGAGCCATATCGACCGCATGCAGGGTTCGCATTGCGGTATCGATTTCTCGTTGTGTTGTGTCGGCTTGGCGTTTCAACGCTTTGAGTGTCGAGGAGTCGATACGTATCGACTCCTTCAGCGAGGCTTGCCCCTCGCGGTTGTCCCATCCCAAAAGGAATGGCCGCCCGTTTGGCAAGTGGGCGCGATCATCCTTAACATGGGTTCCATCCTCCCTCTTGAGATGCCGGTTCGCCGTCATCGCGGAGCCCTTTGCATCGAGAAAGCTCTCTATCGCGTCGCATGCGACGAACGGAAATCGCTCCAAGAGGACTTCTTGCACCCAAGGAGCTAGTGGATGACGCCGGAAGCGGAGTTTGTCGAGCAACGGGTTTCGGACCCGTGGAGCCTTGCGTTCCGCAGCGTCTGCGGGCACGCATTGGTAGCTCAACCGCGCACCCTTGCCTTGCGCATCGACCAATGCGTTTCCTTCGATCCACGTTGCAACCCGCCGGTAGTGCATTTCCGGTACCAAGAGGCAGCCCGCGAACTCGTCGAGAACAGCTTCCATTGCACCTCGCCAAGGAGCTTCTTCGGACTTGATGTCTATCAGTTCTGCTGCAAACGGTAACTCCTCGACGGCAATCTCAAGACTCCGGCAGATGCGATCGCGAATGCTGGTCATCCACCCGGCAAGATGGCTCTTGGCACTGACAAGCTGTTGCAAGAGAGCTTGCTGTTCATCGATCCTCTGCTCGATGTCTGCGATCTCCAGCATCTGTTTGCGATGAACGGAAGCGGCAGCGTTGCATGTAGCGAGAATGATTTCTCGATGTCGATGGAGCGCAGACTGCACTTTCAAATAGGTTTCGGCAGTGCGAACATTGGTGGGCAAACCAGCGGATTGCAGCAAGAGCTCGAAACGGGATGAGGCATCGCGTTTGATACGAAGCAACTCCTCGGCGTGATGGATCTTTAGGCCGAGCTCCATCTCGAGTGTCGCGTCGCTTCCAATTTGCCCCGACTCGAGTCGAGATCGCTCGACGCGGAGGCGTTCTAGTTTTTTGTCCAGTCGTTTGATTTCCGATTGGTGCGTTTCGATCGATTGCTTTAGGTTGCCGCATAGTGGAGCAAGTAGTCGGCTCGTCGCATCGGCAAAGAACGCGGGCATCGCATCGTGCCGTGCTTTGGCGGCTATCCACTCGGCACGTCGAGCATGGTAAAGCTCCCCTGCCTCGAGGATCGGTTGGAGCAATTCCAATTGCAATTTAAGTCGCTTGAGCTTGCGATGCGCTTCGTAAACGGCATCGAAGTGCGTGACGACTTTGAGGATCCGTTCTTCCCAGGGTTGCTTGTCCAGCATGTGTTGACGGATAAACAGATCCAAACGCTGCACGTCCTTTACGGCAACCGTTTGACCGAAAACATCCATCGCTTTACTGCGAAGGTGCGTTTGTTGCTGCAGCCACAGGGAGTATTGATGGAAGCTGGTTGTCGTTTCAAAGCCTCGGTCGCGTAACTGTTTCGCGATCGATCCGGAGGAGGTGAGATTCGCCAAATCGCGCACGATGCTTCGCTGAGAAGGCGAGAATGCGTACACACGCTCCACCGCACTGTCAGCGGACAAAGTCAGGACTTGCGCTACCGTGAATGCGTTTTCTGTCGAAGCGTCACGGAAGGATGCTAGGAGGATGGTGTATCCATCGGATTCGCCGCGAAGGTAGCGCATCTCGGGGCGTCCATCGTCACCGATCGTGCGATCGTAGGCACCGCGAATGTACGATCGTTCATCCCGTTCGCTTCGGTGTGCGCCCGCGGCGATGTTGTAACTGCGTTGCTGTGGTCGAACCAGCAGCGTCAGCAATGCATCCACCAGCGTGGACTTGCCCGACCCGTTCTCGCCGACCAGCAGCGCGGTCTGCCCCATAGGGGCCAGCGTGTGAACCTTACCGTCAAATCCGCCCCAATTCAGGACTTCGAGTTTGTCCAAACGATAGCCCCCTGCTGATGGACGGCAGGGTGCGATCGATGGATCGATGGATGGAGGTGAGCCAGGATGCATGAGGGAAGTGTTGGCCTAAGAGGATGGCTCTGAAACCGGAGGTGATGGGGAACCGTGGTTCAATGCGGCTGCGGATGCGAGTGCTGTCTTCAATCGTTCCAACTCCTCGATGTGCAGCCTCGCCTTGAGTATCCTCCGGATTTCCCAAGATGGGGGCTCCCTTTCGAAGAGCTTGACCAGCTTGAGATCTTCCAGTTTTCGAAGGGCCGCCGACAAGGCGCGATGGAGTTTCACTTCATCTCGGTCAGGCGGAAAGAAGGTTCGCCAGACATCGAACAATGCGTGTTGTTGGACGATGCAGCGATCGCTGAGCAGCTCATGTTCTTCGAATCGCAGCAGCTCTTCACGCAGCAACACGCACAGCAAAGTCGCGTCATACGTAAGGGGTTGACGACGGAACAATCGAGGAATGGAAACAGACTCATCGGGATGGGATGCGTCGCCAGCCGGACGCAAGTACGCCATCCCATCCCCTTCATCGATGATAAGCTGCAGGGCGAGCGTCCCGAGATACTCCGCGAGTCGATCGCGATGCCGCAACAGCATCTCCCAACCGGCGGAATCCTCTTCGTGGTACACGGCTCCTTGCAACAATCGGACCGCGATTCCCGCCCATGCGGGTGTACCTTTGGTTGGCTTGGATTCGAGGTCGTCCGCAAAAGGGGCCGAATCGCGGTCGCTGGTCATCGGGGTTTACCTCCATCGGGCCGAGATTTGGCTTTCGCCCGAAACAGGATGCGAGGGGCCGTGATCTGTACTTTTTCAGCAGGGGCGGATTGGGGGGAACTCCTATCCGAGGCGACTGGGGACTCGGATTGCAGCCGGAAGTAGGTCACGCATTGAGTCGAATCGGAGTCGATGGTGTGACCGTCATCATGTGCAATCTGGATATAGCCCAGAATATCGGCCATCCCCAACCGCGTTGGGAAGCAATCGAGCAGGTCTTGCAACGTGCATTCTCGGCCGTCGAGCGTGGCCTCGCGAACGTGACTGCGGAGCTTTCGGAAATCGAGGCGTTGGAGCCGTTGTAGAGAGGTTGTCGCTTGCTGTGCCACTTCGGCGTCCACCACGTTTTCGATGATTTCTGGCGACACGAATTCGGGGGCGGGGCTCCAGAACGGTCGAGCCATAGGAGACTGGAAATCGTGGGGGCAATCGATGGTGAACTCGAAGTCGCTCGGAGGTGCGTTTCTCATTTGCACCGCGCTGCGGCGGATATCCCCTAAGACCTTCGCAGCTCGAGCTCGCTGCGCGCTGGCTCGCGAGTCCAGCACGCGCCGCAGGATTGTCGACAAGCGACTCGTGGTGCGCATGACTTGATCGGCCTCGGCCAGAAGGGCTGGCATCATCCGGTTCATCCTCGCCAACGATTCGGATTCTTCTGCAAGGGGCTCCAGGTTTTGAATCTCTTGCAGGTTCTTTCGGGCGGCCATCTGTTCGTTTGGCGATAGCAGAAAACGGACGAAGGCAAAGAAGCTGATCCCTTCATCGGAGGATTTCAGCATGTCTTCTGCGTCGAGTGCAAACTTGAGGATGGAGCCGCGCTGTCCGTTGTCTTCGGCCTGAAGCGACTGCACTCGCAATGCAATCGTATGAAACTGCTCCTCGACCGCTCGAAAATCGCTTTGCAGCTCCCGGAGCAAGTGAACGGCGGTTTGGAATCGCTCCCGAATCTGCGCGGGCTGATAGGCTTGGACGGCTGTTCCGGATTCGATTGAATCGATTTCCTGTTGCAGCTCATCGACGCGCGATCGCAGAAAGTGCAGACGCTTTTGTGGGTCGGACGAGGCGCCGCGAACGATGTCCTGAAGGGTGTCGAGGATTAGACGCAGTCTTCCTTCCGTGCCGATGCTGCGTTTGCGTCGTTCGGTCGATTCCTCGACAAACCGAATCGCTTCCTCAGCAGCCGGGGTAAGCTGATATTGCGGCTCGTTCGAGGATGCTTCCATCGATCGCTTTAGCCATAGCGACTCCGTCCATTGGGAGAGGTAGCGCTCGGGCGGACCTTGCATCGTGTTGGGATGCATGCTGCGTACCCAGCGTTGGAACTCAGCGAGTTGTCCCCGGAGCTCGGACTGACCGATGCTAATTCGGACATCATCCTTGAACGTGGACTTCAGAAAGCAAACCACCCAAGCAGCTAGATCCGAGCGCAGCAATCTTGTGGCCGGCGAGGATTCAAAGAATTGAATGATCTCGTGACGATGCATGGATTCGCTGGAATTAGGATCATCGGGAAGGGACCCTTCCATCCTGACACGGCTCGGGGCGGAAACAAGTGGAATCCCCATTCGACTGTGGAAAAAGCACGGCGGAATCGATTTGAATGGGGGGCGAGACGGCGATCTGAAAGGCCGGCAGAAGTGGCTTTGCGCCGAGACTTTCGGAGGACTTGACGAGTGCTTTCAGAGTCGTGGAAGGGGTGCTGCAGGTGGATCTGCACAAGCCGGTGCACCGCATGGTTTCGCTGTCCGCAAGACGCCCGTCATCCCGGACGGCTGTGCCCGAGGTTTTTTGAATTCAAGTAGCGATGCCAGAGCAGACGCGTTGCGATCGAGCGATAGGGCCGCCAAGGTTCGGCGATATTCAAAAGCTCATCATGGTTTGGACGCGTTGGCAATTCCCGCATTTGGCGCGTCATTTCAAGAACCGCGATGTCTCCTTTGGGGAGAATGTCCGGGCGCAAGAGGCACTCGGACAAGTAAATGGCCGCGGACCAGTCTCCGACACCGACCAAGGATTTCAGGCGAGCCCGAGCCGATTCGTCGTCCAGATGAGGGAGTTCCGCAAAGGAGAATTGGCCACAGACGACGCGTTCTGCCATCGCCTTCACGTATCGGAGTTTCTGGCGAGTAAATCCGATGCGAGCCATTGCATCGTCGGCGAGCGCGAGCACTCGGGACGGTTCGACCGAGTGATCGAGAAGTGACTGCAAACGACTCCATGTCGCGTTCGCCGAGGCAAGCGACACTTGCTGTTCCAAGATAATGTGAACCATGGTCCCAAAACCTTGCGGCCGTTCCCATAACGGAGGAAACCCCCATAGATCAAGCGTCCGCTCGAACTCTACTTCGCGATTGGCAAGTTCACGGCATGCCGCCTGAAGGAACGCCTCATCCATACGGATGGGGGACGAAGTCGAAGAGGGAGAGGTTGGCACGGGAATGGTAGCACTGCGATTGACGGACTAGTACCATCACTTCGCATCAACCGCAGCCTGGCCCGTTTGTTCACTCATGAATCGGATGCCTTCCAAGTACATACCAAGCGGATGAATCATGGAACGATGGGGATCCCCCTTGTCTGTGGTTCGCAACTCGATCCAGCCGTTTTCACTGGAATCAATACCTTGGCGTTTGATCCACTGCTGAGATCGAGACGCCGTCGGCCAACTCATACTCCGACTATGCACGTCCGCATATCGAATCAGCATGCGAAGATACTCGGCTTGCTGCCACACGCCCTGTATCTGCAGGCTGGTAGGGTCGATGGTGGTTGATGTCGCCTCGTCATTGGCGTAGGTATTGATGTAGTCAAAGATTCGTTGCCCAGAAGTCAGATAGCGCCGCGGCAAACCTAATCGAACGGATTCGCTTAACAGATAGGCCCATTTTGCGAGATGACCAGGTTCGATGGTCCGGGTTCCATCGAATGGAATCGGGTTGGACCATCCTGCGTCGTACTCTTCTGCAATGTAACCGGGTTCTCGCCATAAGCGATCCAGGACGAAGTCTGCCAACGCAGTAGAATCGGCTTCAAGAGCCCTCGAGTTGGTGGCTTCATACATCGCGAGCAAAGCTTCGAAACAGTGCATGAGGGCGGTCTGCGAGGAACCGGCGAATTGCGAAAAGTCTTCGTTTGCAGAAGTACTCCAACCGTCCGTAGCTCGTATGAACTTGGTTTTTGTAAATGTCCACGCCTTGACTGCGGCAGCTAAGTACTGATTGTTTCCTGTTGCGCGAGCGGCTGCGACCAGCCCCATGATTGCTTTCGCCTGACCCGTCAGCGTTTTTCTTCGGTCTGTCGGGTTCCGGGTGGCATCTACCGCTTCGAAGAAGCCACCATGTTCGGCATCGTAGAAGGACTTCAAGAGGAAGTCGGCGGCTTGGTTTGCCGCTGCCTTGTACTTGTCTTGTCCGGTGAGAATCGCCCCCTCGGACATCAGTTGCAACAATTCGCTTTGCGAAGCGATGGTTGCTATCTGGTTGGGCTTTGCTTTCCATTGTCCATCAAAGCTAGCCATGAGAAATCCGTTCGCAGTTGGACTGACCTTAAACCAAGGCTCCAAATACTCTTGAACGTAACTCTTTCTGAACCATTCGGAATCCATCCCAGTAAGGATGTTTCCATTACGTGCCATGCGATCAACATCCGTGACCAAGGTGCCGCCAGTCGAGCGACGCTTAATCGTATCCAGTGAGCCAATACGAATCGATCCAACTCCGAGAGTGCCCCGTTGTCGAAGCTGTTCTTCGCTCATGAGCAAGCGTGAGGCCGCGGCTCTCGAGTCGCTCTGAAAGCGTTCGGGTTGGAAACTGATGCAATAGCCTGTTTCGTTGGGTGTGTGGCAAGATCGGCATTGCGAACGGCTAGGGAATTGCCAAGTCACAATTGGCTCATCGTTCACTCCTCCGGCGATGACAACCGGCGGAGTCCCTTCCGGAGGCACCAAGGTCGCATCGGTTTGATCCTCATTCCAGCGGTAGGAATAGGCATACCAGTCAAGGTCCCGCTTCAGTTGCACTCGCGTTTCGATCCGCTGCAACGCTTGCTTCGAACCTCGTGGTAGTTTCCGAAACAGGGTCTGCAACAGGACCGCTCCGTCTGGGAATTGCCATTGCTTAGTATTTGAGGCATCGATGGACTCACCGCGAGGCAAACCGATCCAAGATTCATGCGCATCGGCGTGTCCTTCGAGTGACTTCCCGGTGGCGTAACGAACGAAAGGCTCATGTAAATTCCCGTCGTCAATCGATGCGAACCAACCGGTCTCGCTCAGTCGCTCGGGCATCTTCCATGAGGGTGACGGGGTGTTCTTGACCAACTGAAACATCCCGCCAGTCGAATCGATGAGGATGGGTTGGCCATTGGAGTCGCTCCCGAAGGCCGACAGTTTGAGGCTTGTGGACGCAATGAGCTTGGCAGGACCATCGCTCGCGTTCAGGGGGGCCGCCCAAATACCACCTGTGGATGTGTCGGCCATCAACAGCGATGCGTGCGGCAGACCAAAACGCCCCGCCTCCACCTGGATTCCAGAGATCGTGGATTGCTTGTTCCAACTCCCCTGAATGGAGCGATCCGGGGTAGCACCGGTCAGATCCCGCAGCATCAAGCGGGGAGGGACGCGTACCGCCTTCCACACCTGTTGCATTTCTTGAGGCTCCTGAGAATCTGTTGGAGTGGCGGGTTTTGCTGGAGGGGGGGCGGCCGAGCGTTGACGGACTTCCCCAGTCAAGGAATCGAAGATGGGAATCAAGTTCCAAACAGACTTGGGTAACTCCTGCACGCGAACCGCAACCGAAGCCGCCATCAACGTGCCTGCTTCCCCGACGTCGACGAGAATGGTTCCATTGCTGGCCGCGCTCAGAACATCTGTTCGTCCTGAGCGCGTACTGCCACGCGCAACCTCCAACGGACGATCTGTTTTGAGCCTAAAGGGAGGGATGGTATCGACTCGATACTGCAGTACCTCCAAAGTGCGCCCACCATCGCGAAGTTTTTTGCTTGAGGTCGCGACATAGAGCACGCCAGTGGATTCGAAATCCGATGGAAACGCCAGTCCGATGACTTGTCTGTCGAACTCAAGGAATAGCGCTTTGGCCGTTGCGTCCGGATGGTCGTGCCATTGCCAGATGCTCCCAAAACTGCCGTCGGCGCTGCTCTCGATTCCCCACATGAGACCCATGGCGGGGAAGCGACCCACAGCGGTGATTTCGGGAACTCTCAATCGTGGGTAGGCCAGTTCCAAACGATAGGGGGATTCAAACGATGGCGAAAGCGCCTCCACGCTCGCGCCAAACGCATGCGTCGCGGGCGTCCCCCACAAACTCTCTGGCGTTGTGGAGGTCTCCTGCGAGTTTGCTTCGCCTTCGCGGAGCGTATCGGCTCCGCTCTCTTGGGGATCTTGGAAGCGGATGTATCGAGCAGCGGATGGTAAAGGCTCGATCGGCTCGCTTGGGTGTAGCGTTCTTGCCTGATGCGTAGCATGCGCTCCGGTTGCGTTTTGATCCAACGATTTGCGCGAACGATTGCTCCGCATTGCATTCGTCTGGGAGATGCCTAGAACAGCTAGAGAGAATGCAACACTCAAGGCGATTACGCTACGCGAAAACCATGAATTCGGCATGTTGTTCTCAGGACGGATCCCGCATGGGACCGTCTTCATGATACGACGACATCTAGCACTCGAGCATTGCCATCTGGGACAGCGTTTGCTCCGCTCCAATAGCTGGGGCGATGAAGTGGAATCGCCACCGCACCCCCCCCCGCACCAAATGTATCGCCTCGATCTCCAGTTCGCGACTGGGGCACTACCAAGCTGTTCGATTTTCGAGCGTTGCTAGGATCGATTGTACGTTCGATACAACATCCTCCGGAGCTTCTTCCATGACATAATGTCCGACGTCGTTGAGCGCCACCGTCGTGGCATCAGGCCAAAGGGCTTGGAATCTCTCTAAACAACTGGGACGGAAACACCAGTCTTTCATGCCCCAAACCAGACGTATCGGCAAGTGCTTCAGGGTGGGGAGCTTCGATTCGAGCTGGACCAGCGTTGCGTGCGTTGGATGACGTGGTGTCAACGGAATATCCTGCACGAAGTTGGCAATGCCGATCCGGTTGGCTGGAGTGTCGTAGGGCTGCAACAGCCCTCGCTCAACCTTGGGATCCAGTCGTTGCAATCGATGCAAAGTCATTCGCGTTGCCGCTCGAGCAAAGACGTTGCCGTAGGTCATCGCCCATCGACCGATCCAGGGGGTGCGCAAGATCGCAATCCGCCAGGGAACATAGGGCGGGGGAAATGCCGCCGTATTGAGTACGACTATGCCGGCGAAACGCGCCGGCAATTGGACAGCTGCTCCCAGTCCGATGGCTCCGCCCCAATCATGAACGACCAGCACGATGTTGCGGAGATCCAAGCGTTCGATGAACTCGACCAAATTCGCAGTATGGTCGCTGAGCCGCATTTCGCGGAGTGGGGGCTTATCGCTCCATCCCATGCCCAAATGGTCGATGGCAATCGCTCGGTGCGTGGTGCGCATCGCTCCGATCAAGGCGCGATAGTAGAACGACCATGTTGGATTCCCGTGTACTGCCAGCACACTGGGGCGATCCTTCGCAGGAATGGAACCAAAATCAGAAGGGCTTCCGCTGATCTCGCGTGGAGTTGGGCCTTCGTCGACGTAATGAAGATTCCAGCCATTGCGCAGCGCGAGCCGGTGTGACTCGAATGGAAAGATATCCCGCCATGCGTTGGCATTGCTGCTCATCTAACGGACACCCGCAGCGAGATCCGGTCGGATGTCTTCAAATTCGCGAAGGCGATAGGGAAGACCGACATAATCGAGCACGCGGCACAATCCTCGCAACGCGACTCCAAACCCATCTGGACCGCTGAAGCCCCCAAACTGACCGCCTCCTTTGACGTGCGGCTCCAGGTCGACGAAGAAACCTGGCAAGCCTCGGCTGGCGGCCCGTTCCAACAATGCAGGGTAATCGCGTTTGATATCCCGAAAAATCGCTTCGTGTCCGCAGTCCCCGAGATCTGCTGGAACGAAGGCGCTGAGCGACTCTTCGTCCACATGCGATGCGCGAACCGCTGGGCGCCGATAATCCTTGATATGGATCCAACCCATTCCGTGCTTCATTGCCAAGTACTCATCCATGACTTGATCGGTCGACATACCCTGGCACACCAGATTGGCTCCATCGAAGACCAACATCAGCGCAGGATGGCGGACAGCATCGTAGATCTGGGCAAGCAGTTTGCCCGATTGACCAACGAGATTGGCTTCGACTTCCAGTCCATATGTCAAGCCGTACGAATCGCATACTCGCACCACTTCACCGATCTGATCGACGGCTTGCGACAAGTACCCTTCGGGGGACTCGCCGCGCGGATGGTAAAAGGAGAATCCTCGAATCAGTTTGCAATCGAATTGCGTGGCGAGTTCGCAGGCTCGGCGCACATCGCGTTGCAAGTATTCCTGAAAGGGAACATAGCGATTCGTCGTTCCGTCGTCTCGATCCACCAGTTTGATCTTGCCAATCGGCGACCCGATGGAGGAAACCGACAATCCATACTCGCGTTGCAACTCGAGAATCTTCGCAATCGAATCCGGTTCGAGCAACATCACGTTTTGGATGCCTTTGCCAGCGTCGATGAATCGAAGTGTGTAGTACTTCAGACCCAAAGCGGCAAACGCACAGAACTGCTGCATGGCCGTTTTCTGATTGGCTGCTTCATCAGCTAAACCACCCAATAGCAACGGCGTTGAGGCAAGTTGTTGGGACATGGTTACGCGTAGATCTCCGGGAACGCGGGATGATGGGAATCCTGGCCTTCAAGGGGACGCGATGGATGTCCCCGCAGAGCCGATCAGGTCGTTTTGGAATAAGAGACTGAGATCGTCGAAGTGATGCCGCCACGAGCCCCCCAGCGACTTTCCAGGTGTGCGGTACGCGGTTTCAGCACCTCTACAAAGTCATCGAAGATGCGATTGGTGACGTTTTCGTAGAAAATGCCTTCATTGCGGAAGCGTTGCAAGTAGAGCTTGAGGCTCTTGAGTTCCACGCATTTCGCATCAGGAACGTAGCGAAACACCAACGTGCCGAAGTCTGGCTGCCCCGTCTTGGGACAAATCGAGGTGAACTCAGGACACACAATCTCAATGGTGTAGTCGCGGTTCGGATAGGAGTTGTCAAAGCACTCCAGCGTTTCGATGAAAGGTGTTCCTGGCACGTGTCAAATTCCGATCATGGGGATAGGGCACATTGCTTCCGCGAAGATTCGCTCTCGACGTCGATCTGCCCTCGTGGATCGATCGCCGATCTGGGTTACCAAGCGACGCAACCGGCGAAGGCGATGGGGCTCGCCGGGAATCGTCGCTTGGCTCTCCGCAATGGCTCGCATATCTTAACACTCCAAGTTAAACGCAACAGTCGCTTTCCCGCTTCCACCGGGAAAGACCTGCTTCGAAGGAACCACCTGTGATTCGAATCGCCGAGATTTTCCGCAGCGTCCAAGGGGAAGGCATCCTCACCGGCACGCCCAGTGTTTTCATCCGCTCCAGCGGATGCAATCTGCGCTGCTGGTTCTGCGATACCCGGTACGCGTCCTGGGAGCCCGAAGGCGAGTCGTTCGCGGTCGGTGCCATCCTCGATCGGATCCGCGATTGGCCGATCCAACACGTGGTGATCACCGGTGGCGAACCGATGATTTTTGAGGATCTGCCGGAGCTGTGCGCGGCATTGGATGCACTCGGCAAGCACATCACCATCGAAACCGCTGGAACTGTCGACCGAGACTGCATTTGCCACCTGTGGTCGATCAGCCCCAAGCTGAGCAATTCCACCCCAGTTGGCTATGCCACCCCGGAGTGGATTCGAAATCATGAGGAGCGGCGCAATACTCCTGCCATTGTGGAATCGCTCATGGCACGAGGCGAGTACCAACTCAAATTCGTCGTCGGCTCCATCCTCGATGCGGAAGAGGTCCTGGAATACCTTCGCGGTCTCAAAGGCTGGTCGCACGACCGAGTCTTGCTCATGCCCCGAGGCACCACCCACGAAGAATTGAATCTTCAACTCAGTTGGCTCATGCGATGGTGTCGCGATCATGATCTGCGGGTTTGCGACCGCCAGCACATCCATTGGTTTGGAAACAAACGCGGCACCTGAGCCGAATCACCGAGGACTGGTGTTGATGGAACGCGTTCGTCTCTCGCGTTTACGGAAGCTTCCGCAAGAATGCGATCAGGTCATTGAGCGCGGTTGGATCGAGTTCCTTGAGCAAACCGTCCGGCATCATCGATCGTCCGGATGCCTTCCAATCTGCGATCTCATCGCGTTCTAGAGATACTTGCTCATTTTGCGCGGTGAGCAACTGCAACCGACCGCGAACGTTCTGAAGCAACAATCCGGTGACGACTCGACCTTCTTGCGTCACGATCTGTTGCTGCTCGTACTTGGGATCCATCTCGCGACTCGGTTCGGCAATCGCCAGCGCAATGGCTTCATTGGGGCGAACGCGATACGAATCCAACGAAGGCCCAATGGCAATGCCGACATCACCCACTCGGTGGCACGACGCACACCATTTGCGGAAATGCTCCAAACCCCGCTGGCTGTCTCCTGGGTGTCTCCAGGCCTCGCGATAGGTGGCGGCCACATCCTCCCAACGCATCTCGGCCTTGGTTTCCCATTTGCCGGCTCGCCGCCGCACGTCCTCGTTCGGTGAATTGCGAAGCGCTTGCCAAACCCAAGGGGGCAAATCGCCTGCTGTTCGCGTTCCGTTTTCCATCCAGTCCAGCAGTCCCCTCGCACCCGACTCGTGCCGCAACAAGACGATCAAGGCTTGGGATCGCAACATCGGTTCCCAATCGGAAAGGCCGTCGATGATCAACCGCTGCATCTGTGGATCCGAACCAACCCATGCGTCTACAGCAGCAACTCGCAAGGGATTGCTAGGATCGGAATGCAGCAGTGCATCGAGTAAACTTCGTCGCGCGTCGGGAGAGGTTGCTCGCAGCCAGGCTACAAGGTCTGGAAGGTTCGAACGGGATTTTCCCTCCGTCGAATTGAATTCCAAATCGGAGGGCATGGCTCGCACAACACGCTGCGACAACGGTTGAATCTGCTCCGACACTCGTTGCTCAATCGCCCGATATGTCGCGCTTCCCTCTGCGATCAAACGACGTTGCATCAGTCGGGCGATGGAAGCGACCAGCAAAGCGTCTTGGGGGGATGCGGGCATGGCGATATCGATGCCTGACACACGCGCCTCCAATGCGCCGGCCAAGTGCATCTGGTACGCGATCCCATCGATCCAGTGGTCTCGCAGAAGCGAATCCGATTCGCTGGTCATCTCCGCAGCGACAGCGCTCCATAGTCGGCTTGCGGTTTCACCACGGCAAGCGAACTCAACGGCCGCACGCATTTCATCCGAATCCGGATGCGTATGCGTCCAAGTCACAAGCAACTTTGCACGCTGCGACGGATCGGAGACCCATTTCTCCGAGCGAACGGCTGCCGCCATGCATACCATGACATCGGGATCCCCCGATAAATGCTGCAACCCCGCAGCGACGGCTTCCCTCGAGGTGGCTGCTGGCAATCGCTCGGTAAAGACGACGCCCCAACGACGGAGTGCCGGATGGGAGTCGCGGATTGCCGCTTGCCAAACCTCCAGTGTCCAGGCTTCTGGAACGGCAGCCAAAACGCTGAGCGCGGACAATCTCGCCCAAGCGCTAGTATGATGCATCGCCATCGCTTGCAATGGAGCCGTGTCGAGCGGCTCGCGAAGCGAGCGTTCGACGAGAAGCTGGGCTGCCGTTTCGCGATGCCAGCCATTGGATGAAGACAGATGGTCCCTAAGTTCCGCCTGCGTGCACTGCAACAAATCGTCGGTCGTTCTTCGAATCGGACGGTCTTTGGCGCGGACTCGCCAAATGCGTCCCAGCTCGCGCCCAGAAGTTAAGTCAACCTGGCTCTTGATCGGTTCGGGCAGGCTGCGTGGATGTTCGATCGTCTCGCGAGCCATATCGACGATGTACAGACAACCATCGGGTCCGTTGCTCATCTGGACCGGCCGAAACCATGTATCGGTGCTTCGCAAAAACTCCGTTCCAGGATCCATCCGCTGGCCGACCAAGTTTGCTCGCGTTGGCTCGGCGATCAATCGTTTGCGATGCACCAGATTGCTCCCGACATCCGCGATGAAAGCCATTGTTTCCGAAGATTCCAGCCATTGATCGCCATCGTAGACGGTCACCCCAGTCGCGGACGTAAAGTATCCACTGGCTCGGCCATTCCCTTCCAATAAACCGACCGATGCACCGGAGAGTCGCATTTGCGTGCGCAACGCGCGCCAAGACTCGACCGGCGATATGCGAATCACTTCGGCTTGCGGGCCATCTTCTGCAATCGATCGCCGCCAAGCGACGTTCCGAGACAAATTGGCATCGGTCAGTTCCGGCAGGTACCAAGCCACGACTTGTTGGAGATGGTCGCTGTTGCTGGTCAGCAATCGTTCGCCGGAGGGGGTAAAGTCCATCCCGTGTTGTCCGTATCCGACAACCGTCGACATCTGTCCTGTGCGCAGATCAAACGCTAGGTCGCGCGAAGCCACGTTGTAGTTGGTGGAGGGCAATCGAATCGGCGAACCGGCCGGCGAGACCAGCACCCCACCATTAGAACTCGTGGAAAGATGCAATCGACCATCGATTCCCCATCGGAACGAGTTCGCCATGCCTTGCACGTTCTGTCGCCCGAGCCCATCCAAGACCCGAAGCATACCTCCTTGTGGAGTCTGCGTTGAATGGGCCGTGTCGAGGCGCAACGCTTGGGGATCGCTGCCTAACTGCCAGACCATTGGGGGAGCCGCAACCCAAGTGGATCGTTCCAAACACGCGATGGCGGTGGGCCAGGAAAGGCGGTCGGCGACCACCGTTGCATGGTCCATGACCCCATCGTGATCGCGATCTTCCAATCGCGATACGCGGCCCAAGCTTTGGGTGTCTTGTTCGCTGTAATCCACCATCTCCACCACCCATAACCCGCCGGACGCATCGAACTGCATCGCAACGGGCGATCGTACTAGCGGCTCGGACGCAACGAGTTCGACTTCGAAGCCTGGAGAAACCTCGATCGATCGAACGACTTGGTCGAGTGGCAGCGCCGGATTGCGCAGCACGCGCGGGGTGTCGGCGGTGACCGATGGGTCCGTCGACTGATAGGCAAGTCCTTGTGTCGCGCAAGCGATCGCGATGGCGATGGTGGCGACGCGAGCATGGACGCGGACGGTGAATGGACTCATGCGATGGCCCTTACTTGGTGTCGGTTGGCTCGTGTCCTTCGAGAAGAAACGCGAGGATTTCGGGCAAGCGAGCAGCCCAGTCGGCTTCGCGATGTTGAGCCTCTGGATAAGTCGCCGCGTGCACTTGAATCGAATCTTTGGGGAGTTGGGCCAAACGCGTTCGCATGGCTTCGAACTGCTCAACGTTGCGGCGGTGCGACGCAGCGTCTTCTCCTTCGCGTGTTCCGGTGTCGATCCACAATCGGAGTGGAGCGTGAGGTGGCTTGGGAAGTGTCCAGGTGTCGATACTTCGGAGAGCGGCTTGCTCGCCCCAAAAGAGAGAGGGAGAAACCGCAGCCGCGCTTCCAAATACATCGGCTCGCGTCTGCAGTGCGTGCAACGCCGTAAGCCCACCCAGCGAGGAACCGACGATGCAAGTCGAATCCGGATTGGGTTGCGTTGGGAACTCGCGATCGATCCAGGGCTTGAGTTCATCGCAAACGAAAGCGAGCGTCTTGTCGGCGGCGCCTCCTGCGGTGCGGCCTTGCAGAGTTCCAGACACAGGGGTGTACTCATCGACACGGGTGGGAGAATTATCGACGGCGACAATCATGAATGGATGCGCACGTTGTGCGTCGATCAATTGGCGAGCGATTTCGTCGGCTTGCCATTCATTGCCAAAGGCCGCTCGGCTAGCATCGAAGACATTCTGTCCGTCTAGAAAATAGACCACCGGCCATCGGATCTTTCGATTTGTGGATTGCTCTGCGGGAACCGATGGCAACCACACCGTTACGCGTCTGGGGCCTGACAGATGTTGACTTTCGAAGGTTCGCCAACGCAGTTCGCCTCGACCGGTGTTTTTGGGTGCGGCGCGCGTTGTTGCCCATGCAGCAACTTCGACGTCGACGGTTTCGGCCTGATCGACTTGGTAAACGCGATTGCTGATCTCACCGCCTAGCGCGGTTTTTTCCACGGTGCTCCAACTGCCTCGCGTTACCTTGTATTGAAGGGTGAAGCCTTTGGGCAAGCTTATCTCGCCGCTGAATTCGGTCGGACCCGTTTGCTTCAACGGAAATGCGTCGGGTTGCCAAGGTCCCATAGCGTCTGTGTTGCCTGCGAGAAAGAGTCGACTTTCAGGCGGGGTGCCTTGGGGGACGCGTACGCGAAACTTCAAGGGCACCATCGTTGGCGCGTTGGTTGCCGGGGGCTTTTTGGACTTGGCACTGGCAGCGTCTTGTGCGACTGCAGTTCCGCTCCAGAGCCAACTCAAACACGCCAGTGTCAATGCGATCGCGACACCGCCGGTGCGAGGATAGATTCGATCGTCGTGCAACAGAGCAGACGCTCGCTGAGGATCTTGATTGAGAAAAAGAAATCGTCGCAGGGGAAGCGATGCGTGCATGAGGTCGCGTCAGGAAAATCGGGGGAGGGAGGCGATATGACGTGAGCTCTTAGTATACTCGTGCGTGTCCTTGGTCGGTTCGGGTCAGTGGTCTTTCGCGATGCATCCTGCTTATTTCGAGACTCGCTTTCGTCTGGAGTCGCCTGTGGGGCGGCTGTCCAATTCCTTTGCCATCGTTTCTGCATATGCTACGACTGGGCAGATTTGGACGGACGAACGCAATCGCATGGCCGATGAATCCCTGAAGGCCAAATTGATTCAGATCGAGAGGCCGCATCATCGCATCGTAGGGTACTCGCCCAGAACGCAGCATGCGCAGCCAAGCTGGCTAATCGAAGTCGATGAACCGACGGCCGTAGCGATTGGCTTGGCATACCACCAAGACGCGATCTATGTCGTCGAAGCAGATGCGCTATGGGTGGTTCGCTGCGTTGAACCCTCCGTGCGATCCTACATTGGATCGTTCCGAGAGCGGTTGGATGGCGTGGTCCCGCTGCCGCCCGAAGGAAGCGAAGAGGTGAAGGACATCGATGGACGGGCGGAGGGAGTTGTCCCTTAGCGCAATCGGAACTCGGGTCGAGATGCTGCGAGTCCACTTGCGACGCGGTCGCCGGGGGCATTAGCCCTTTCGGAGCAGCGAGTTTTCAGTGGCTTTCCACCAGCCTGAGCCGTTTGCTGAGCGCTTTAAGAGCCAGCTCCCACGTCGGCCTCGTTTGCAGGTAGGTTTCCCACCAATCCATCAAGCTCGGGATCAGTTCCGACGCGACATCCATGGAGTGGGGGACGGCAATGTGCCAGTGCTCAATCGCCAGTTCGGCGATTGCTTCGTTGCATTTGCTCAGTTCCAGGACTTCGGCAGCCGCCATCACCGGCGGAAGCATTGCGAGTGGGATCAATCGTAGACGGCTGGAATCGGGTAGGTCGCGAGAAGCGGCGTCTCGATGGATTGCGTTCTGAGCCAAGAGCCACGCAAGTCGCACGACTTCGGGCAACTCAGCCAGCGGATTGATCAGCAAGGCTTCGATGCTCACGGCGGAGTGGCCGGGATGCGTGTGACCTCCGCCGCCGAGCGCGGGCTGCAGCGCGATAATGGTGCATGGGCCCTGGAAGAAACGTTTTTCGGTCAAGCGGCCCAAGTGGGCGATCAATCCTGATCCGTAGCCCAGCCATTGTTCTTGCAAGGGGCGGGTGCGCAGGGCCGATTGCTCGTCGTGTTTGGGGTAGAGAAGCTTGAAAGCGGCTTCGACGTCGGTGATCAATCCCGCCAAGCGTTGAATGCTGGGGCCATATTCGATCGCAGGGTTTGTTTGCCGCGCGAGCGTCGAAGCGAGTTCCGCATTGGATGCGATCGATGCGCCGAGGACGATCAACTCGTTCCAAGGTGCGTCTCTCAGAACGGCTGGTCGAGGAGGAAACCACGCGCCCAGCTTGTCTGCATATTCGCCCAAGGCCTGCAGCAAACGAGGGTCGGCAACGCGATTGGGCACGCAATGGCAAGCATATGCCGCATGCAATGCACTGGCGGAAAAGCTCTTCTGCCAATCAATCTGCATCTTGGATCCCTTACTTGGTCTCGCGGCTGGACATCTGCACGGAAATCCACTCCTCCAACTCCCGCCAGTCGACGGGAGGCAGTTTGCTCAAGTCCGGGCGGAGGGCAACTGCGTCGTGGATGTAGACGTGATGGATTTCGCTTTGCTGTGCGGTCGTGTTCCAGTGCAAAAGGATGCGAACGCAAGACATCAACGAACCTGGAACTTCGACTTCGTAGCCGCAAAGAAGCGGAACATCGAGCAGTCCCATTTGGCGGGCAGCCAAAGCAGGGAATTCTGCATTCAGGTCGCGCGTAACGGTGAAGATCGCGCTCGCGATGTCCGTGCTTTCGATTCCGTTGCGGCGAATCATCAGCGCAAGGAGTTGTCGTGTTGCTTTGAGAATGGCTTCTCGCGAGTTTGCTTCGACGGTTGTTGCCCCGCGAACGCCGCGGCATAGCTTCCCTTCGGACATGGCGGATGAGTCCTTTTCAAATCCACGAGATATCTGAAAATCAAAAGATCGATTTTCCAACTGCGAAGCTCTTTGGTTTCCTAGATCTCTAGGTCGCCGCGTTACTGGGAGTCCGGGTACCCGGTGAGCCGACCTAGGAGTGAGCCTGTGACAGTTAGGCAGATGAGAGTATACTGCAAATCATGACGAACGACGACGCCCATCTGATCGCTGCACCCACTGTGGATTCCGGATTAAACCCCGAGATCGACCCACGCGCGTTTGCGTTCCTGATCGTGGACAATGATCCAGCTCACGCTCGCGCAATGACAGAAAGCCTGGAACGCGTTGGCTATCGCTGCGATGTTGCGACCAGTGGCCCCGACGGCAAGCGGATGTTGGAACAGAACACCTACGATGTCGTGATCACCGATTTGGTGATGAACGATGTGGATGGCATGCAGATCTTGGCCTTGGCCAAGCAATTGTTGCCGGAATCGCAAGTGATCATGGTCACTGGACATGCGACCGTCACTAAGGCCGTAGAAGCCATGCAATTGGGGGCGTTCAACTTCTTGGAAAAACCGATCACGCCGAACAAGCTCAGAGCGGTTGCGGGGAAAGCGGTTGAGGCGGTCCAGCTCAAGCAGACGAATCTAGAGCTCAGGCGACGCCTCGACGAAAAGTTCGGCTTCGAGGGGATCGTCTTCGCAAGTCCTTCGATGCAGCAACTCATTGAGCGGCTCAAGCGAATCGCCCCGACCGACGCTACGGTTTTGATTACCGGCGAAAGCGGCACTGGCAAAGAGCTGATTGCCCGGGCTATTCACCAAAACAGCCCTCGCAAAGCCAAGCGGATGGTGGCCTTGAACGTCCGCGCGGTTTCCGAGAATCTCGTTGAAAGCGAATTGTTCGGGCATGTTCGCGGCGCGTACACCGATGCGGTCACCGATCGCGAAGGTTCGTTCCAATACGCGGATGGCGGAACGCTATTCCTCGATGAAGTGGGCGACATGCCCATGAGCACGCAGATCAAGCTGCTGCGGGTGCTAGAGGAACACCAAATCACTCGTGTCGGGGACAACAAATCGATCAAGGTCAACGTGAGACTGATTTCTGCTACCAACAGGCCGCTGGAGAAAATGATCGAGGATGGCCAGTTTCGCAACGACCTGTACTATCGCATCAAGGTTGTCACGGTGCATTTGCCGCCGTTGCGTGAACGCCGCGAAGACATCATTCCGTTGATGGATCATTTTCGCAAGCAGTTCATTCGCCGGCACAATCGAGGCCCCTGCAACTTTTCGCCGGCGGTAACGCGCAAGTTTTATGCTTATGCATGGCCGGGCAATATTCGCCAACTGAGAAACTTCGTCGAGACGATGGTCGTTCTGGATACAGATGGCCGATTGGATGTCGACGATCTTCCTCCAGAACTCGCCGACGGCACCGAGCTGCAGGACGCGGCATCTCCCGCAGCGTTGCCTGCCGAAACCTCTGTGCCAGGTGCTTCGGCAGCGGCGGCTCCCAATGAGCTGATCGGCAAAACGATGGATGATATCGAGCGCTGGGCCATCGAGGAGACGCTGAAGCTCACCGCTGGCAATCGTGAGGAAGCCGCCAACATCTTGGGCATCGGTGCCAGAACGCTTTATCGCAAACTCGACAAATACAAGCACGGGGCCGAATGAGCCCAAAGTTCGTGTTTGGTTCGATCGTCGGCTGTTCGTATCTCTCTCCCGTATTGGGGCCTCTATGGCGGTAACGCGCGAATTCACTGAAAGCTGGTTGCAAGCTCTGACCCTATCCGCATCCAATGAAGCGGCTCGTCGCATTCGTCCATGGATGACGGCGCTGGGGTCGCTGTCGGCTAGCGAGCCGCTCCCCGACCAACTGGCGGCAGCAAAGCAGCTATGGCAATACTCGCAGCCGCGAGGGCTGGTCAGTTTGCTCAGCGAGATTCCGCTTCGTCAGTCTCGTTGGCGGTTCGAAGAGGATGAACTGTTCGCGTTTCAGCCGCGTCAACTTGCGGACGGAAAGAAAAACATCCAAAGCGAGGGCGAGTTTGTAGCGGCGCTGGCGATCGAACCGGTTGCCTTGGAGTGGACTGCTAGTGTCACGCAATCCGATTGGACGAACCTGCTGCGAAGCGAAGCCGTTCGACGATCCAAGCCGTTGAGTGTCGCGTCGATTCCTCAAGGCGTACGGGTGGAATTGCCTTGCAATGCTTCTTGGGATGGGCAGCGTTGGAGCATCGGTTTTGCACAGCCCGATTGGTTGGTACTGGAGCAAGCAGGTGTCGTCCATGCGGCTCGGCCCGAGACGGAGGCGATTGATGCTGCGATGATCGACGCGTTATCGTTTGCCAATCAATCGTTGATGCCCACCGCTCGCTTGAGCCAGTTTGAGTTGATTGATGCACCGTGGATGCACTGTGTCGAATCGATGATTGCTTGGCACCGCGGAGTACTTATCTCGAAAGAGTTTGGGGGCAATGCATGGTTGCGACGCGTATGGAGTTGCGTTTGGCCGGTGGTGTATCGTGAACGGAATCGGCTCAAAGGCCCCTGCGACTTGCCAAAGCTGCGCACCGAACTCGCGGACTGCTTTGCTTCCGCGCCTGAGTTGACGGAATGGATGTTCGTGTTCGCTCGATTGGTAACTGAGGTCCAATGGGGCCGAGGGCTAGGGATCGCTGCAGACTTCGTCGACCCGGCATAGCGAGGAGATCATGCACGAGGATCGACGCGTTGGGCTTGCCGATGGAGCGCTATTGCTGGTGCTAGGCGCAATCTGGGGCGCGTCCTTCCTGTTCATGAGATTGGCTGCGCCGGCATTTGGGCCGATCGGGTTAATCGCGGTGCGCGTGTCGATAGCTGGAGTTTTCTTGGTGCTATTGGCGATGGTCCAAGGAGTCGGGAGAGACTTGTGGAGGTATCCGTGGAGGATGCTCGTGGTGGGAATGACAAACTCAGCCATCCCGTACTGCTTGTTTGCCTATGCAACGCTCGATATGACTGCCGGCTTTGCGTCGATCTTGAATGCGACGGCTCCATTTTTTGGCGCCCTGATCGCGGCATGGGTTCTAAAGGATCGATTGAGTTTTCAGAAGTGGATGGGATTGGCGGTCGGATTTTTGGGGGTTTGCATCTTAGTGACCAGTCAACGAGCGGTGGAGGGAGGTTGGAAAGGGGTGACTGCGTGTTTGGTGGCCGCTTGCTTGTACGCGATTGCGGCGCATTACTCCAAGAGGCAGCTTCGCGATGTTGCCCCGATGGCAATCGCCGCCAGCAGCCAAGTTGCATCGACGCTAGTCTTGCTCCCGCTTGCGATCCTGTATTGGCCACCCGTTAGTCCCGGGTGGAATCCTTGGTTAGCAGCTACGATGCTAGGGCTGCTGTGCACAGGAGGTGCGTTGGCGATTTACTTCAAGCTGTTGCAGAGTATGGGGGCAATGCCGAGCATGGCCGTTGCCTATTTGATCCCTTTGTTTGGGGTTCTGTGGGGCGTGCTCTTCCTCGGCGAGTCGCTGCAATGGTCGTTGCTATTCGGCGGATCCTTGATCCTTCTAGGACTGTACTCCATCACCACCGCCAAGTAGTCCCCCACCTCGCCCTGTGCCTGGCACCGCTTGCTGTTCTCGATCTCATTCTGTGCCTGGCACCGTTTGTGAGCCGAGGTAGGGCATGCAAACGCGAAGAGCAGCCTGCGGCGAGGGATTTTGAGCCGAGATTGGATCAGATATCGCTATGATGGCCTCGATCAGGGCATTTCGGGGCACAACTTCCCCGGGTTCGCAAGGCGAGCGAATGGGTTTTGGGGCTGCACAGGGCGTCAGGGCTCAGAGTGAGCACCTACTTGAAGCACGCTCGCGATTGCCGCTGGCCAGGATGGAAGTGTAGATGGCCTGCCACTGCCATCTCATGCAAGCTATCCGGCGATCCCGCGCCCCGACTGCGGCCAAAGTACTTCTTAAAACTCCACACCAAGTCGCACCACATCCCAGGCTCGATCCCCAACCTATCAAGAATCGGTTGATAGTTGTCCGGAATCTTGCCCCGCTTGTCGGGACGCCCTTGGCGCCCCGTCCAATCCAGCAACTCTAGATAGTCTTCTAGCGAGATGTCCAAGAATCCTTTGTCGCTGGCACGAAGGCCTTGTTTGTTGGCCAAGTGGCCGTGCGCGCGTGGGTTGAGGGGCAAGGGCGAGAGCCAAGCATCGCGAGGAACCTTGGCGCCTTTGCGCTTGGCGGCTGCTTTGCGACGCTCGGTCAATTGCTCTGGGGTGGAGTTCTTAAAGATTGCAGCGGCTTCTTCTTTGTTGATCGTTTGCATGGGGGCCGCCACCGATTCGATCGTCGCCCCCTGGAGGGCTTCGATCCGGTCGTAGGCCGAGGTGTACTTGGATTTCTCAGGCGAAATCGCCATGCGAGCCCGAATCGGGTTCAGATCGACATACATGCAGCAGGCCAACAGGGCAGCTTCGTCGATGATGCG
>JBKCUI010000020.1:0-5344 GCA_046318495.1 Pirellula sp.
GGGTGTTGCCTACGCTCTCAACGATGTTGTCCAAAGTTTTTCCAACCGGCATGACTACTACGGCTCTCTAGTAAGGAGGAGGATGGTTTGGGAAGCACGACGGCATACAAAACGGCGAGGTTACCACGAGCATGCCACGCAGCGATTGCGTCTGCGATCGGCTCTGCGCCCATCGGTGCGACTCCCTAAGTGTAACGATTCTGGATTTTCTCGCACACATTGGCAGAGCGCATCAGCGCGAGTTTATGCAGCGAGAGCCTATAGGGGGCGATCCAACGCTTGACGCAACGCTGCCGCTTCACGTCCTGGATGCTCGGCTCGCCAAACCGCCGAACTGACCGCCACCCTGCGAAAACCAGCCTCAAGCACCGCCTCCAGGTTCCCAGAGTGGATTCCGCCTATCGCATATGCTGGGAAATCCGTGGCATGTTCTCTCAGCGTTCGGGCCGCATCTCGCAAGAACGTTAGCCCCGCGAACTGCTCAAAGCTCTTGGTCGACGACGGAAACGTCGGGCCGCACCCGATGTAATCGGCACCGGATTGCAACGCCATCGCGACTTGTTCGACATCGTGGGTGGACAATCCCACCACCTGCTGGGTGCCCAGGATGGCACGGGCGTGGTCAAAACCCAAGTCTTCTTGACCGACATGCACGCCCCATGCGCCCGCTGCATGGGCCACATCGACTCGATCATTGACGATCCAACGCGTGCGCTGGACATCCAACTCCTCCAGAGCCGCTTGCGTGTATTGCATCAATGTTTTGGCTTCGGCCTGTTTGTCCCGCAACTGGATCAACTCCGCGCCCGCTTCCGAAATCGCGCGCACCCGTTGAACGAATACCGCGATCGGATACGAACAGTCGACGAGCACATAGAGTTTCGCTCGCTGCAAGAACGCCGTGTCGCGCTGCAGTCGTAATTGCAGCTTCGCATTCAAATCGTACACGCGATAGCGCAGTGCTTCCAACGCCGACGCCGATTGCGGTGCGAGGAACTTGGCCGTTTCTTCCAGCACACGGAGGCCTTGCTCGACGCGCCCGGCCGCCGCTGCCGCAATCGATTGCATGCCTTGCTCGCGAGCTTGCTCAGAGGCTTGCTTCTCCAATCGACCGACATCTCCGTCGGCATCCCGGACAGCCAACATGGACGCTCGAGGAAACGAAGCCATGCACGCTTGCAAGCCATGGCGAAGGGATTTGTAGGAGGCCTGAAACGCCCCCCATCCCTCGAAGCGCGCGATGTCCTCAAGGGTTCGCAATCCCTCGGAGACACGATTGAGATTCGCATCCGCCATCCGAAGCGCGACGCTCCGATCCTCATGCCAACGAAAATGCTCGGGAGAATCGGATTCCGCAGGGACCATGATGGGGCCGAGAAGTGGTCAGAGGTGCGCAGCAAGTCGCCGGTACGATCCCTCAACACCGAGGGAAACCAGAAGGGCACCCGGACCAGATAAGCTTACCGCTCGCACGCCCCGCGCGGAGCCCAAACAGACAGTCCTCGGCACGCCCAGGCATCCATCCGCAGATGCGGATAAGCGGATGAACCCTACACGCATCGTTCGAGCAGCGCAGGGGACCGTGGCCCCAGCTCAGAACGGATCGCGATCGAGACGCGACGCACGCATCCCGGAAAACTCACGCTGGAAAATGCGCTCCGGCGTGCGTTGAATCGAACTTTTGCCGAATTCGCCAGACTAGCGGCGAGCCCTGGCTTCTTCGCGTTGGGCCTTCAGTGCAGCGGTTTCGTTCGCCAGCTTGTTTTCCGAGCCGGCGGGGAAGTACTGCACGTCGTCATCCAGGTAGTAGGCGCTTGGCAACGTTTGGCCAGCCACTTGCACTTGGCAACCGGTGTTCAAACCGAGCATGCAAATCGCCACCGCAAAGACCCCAAATCCCGACGTTGTTTTGCTGGCTTTCATCGTACCATTCCATCCTGGAAGTTGCTGTGGCGCCGAGCGCATCGTTCGCTCTTGAACCGCCATATCGCTTGGTATCGGAATGGCAACTGGTTTCCTTGAGCGAAACTTTGTGGATTGAAGCGATTGCAACAATGCTATCACCTGAATGGATTACGGATCGAACCGTATCCAGTCGATGTTCATCAAGCCGTTGTCCTTGCCCGGCTCCACGCATTCGAAAAACACATCGGCGCGTTCGGGGGCATTCTCGATTGGGGCCGCGATCTCGTACCAGCCGTCCCAATCGCCGTTGACGGTCACATGCGTCTTGGCGATGACCGGTCCATCCAACGCGCCTGCATGCACCACGATGTCTCCGCCATACCCTGCGCTGGTCACGCGGAATGTGATCTGGCTCGCGGATCGCAACGGGATATCCCGGAGCACAAAGTACGAGCCGTGCCCGATGGCTCCGAGGAATTTGCCATTGCCCGCGCGATGCGAACCCAACTCCGACATGCGATGGATGCGATCGGCCGTTTCCGCTTCGCGCAATCGCGGCCTCAGTTCAATCGTCGAGGTGCCGACCAACGAAGGAATGCCTTCGCTCCCCAAATCCTGATAGCTAGCCGTCAATCGCAACGTCGAACTGGCGTTCTCGGGCTTCTGCGTCAAGGCGATCGAATGGCTCATGCCTCGCACGCTTTGCGATGTCGGGTCGGGCTGCGCGGCATACACCCAGGCCACCATGCTTTCGATTTGCTCGGTGGTGTGCTGCGAATGCGGCAACATCGCGACCTTCCCCCACACGCCCGTCGAGCCCTTCAATACGCGCTGAACCGATAGCTTCATCGCATCGCTTTGGCCTCGGTACTTGTTGGCGATGTCCAAGAACGAGGGACCGACGATCGCCCGATCCAACGCATGGCAATTGAAGCAATCGCTGCCTCGCATCAGTTTCAATCCGGGTGGCAAGTTGGTTTCTGCTTTTTCCGCCGAACCACCCGCGATCATCGCGGCCTGAACATTCACCCGATCCGGAGCGCTGGCATCGATGAACTCGAGGTCCTCCGCATCCGGCGCGTCGACATCCGAGGTTCCATCTTCCGGGTCGATGACGACGACTTGATACTCGACCGCTTCTCCGGCGTTGTAGAAATCACCATCGCGAGGTCGCACAAAGCGCACCTTGGGGATCGAGTTCCCTACGACGACCGGGACCACGGCCCGATCGATCGCACCCTTTGGATCGCGGACTTCCAACTCGACGTTGTAAACTCCCGGTTGTTCGAACGTCCAATCGACCTCCGCCGCGCTGCCGAGGTTGGCGACTTGATTGGCATCGGCAGAATGAATGCTTCTCCAAGCATACGACAACCGATCGCCATCGCGATCGCTGGACTCGACGCCCGAAAAGTGCACGGTCAGGGGTTGCTTTCCAGCGCGTGTCTGCGAGGCGATGCGGGCCGAAGGAGGACGATTGCCGCTCAGATAGTCGATGCGAACGAGCTTGGCATCGGCGTTGACACCCCACGTTTCTCCATACTCGATCACATAGAGCGAACCGTTCGCATCGAACTGCAAATCGATGGGCCGAATAAAGGATTGCTCAGGCATGAAACGTTCCATCATGCGGATGCTCGAGTCTTCGTTCAAGTGCACCGCGATGATCCAATTGCGCGACCATTCGAAAATGAACAACGTGCGATCGAAGTATGCGGGGAACTTCGTCTCAGACTTGAGCTGGTCGGAATGGTAGTAGACCGGACCCGCGCAAGCGGTCCGACCTCCCGACCCCACCACGGGGAAATCGGGCGTATCTCCAGCCGGATAATAGATCCAAGCCGGCTGTGCAGGCGGCAGTTCCTTCACGCCCGAGTTGAAGCGTGAGAAGTTGATCGGCTTGAGCGGATCAAAGGCGCTGCCGATCGCGCCGTCGGCAAAGCTGACTTTCAAGTACGGACGGTTCTTGCCGATGAACAGAGGCCAACCGAAGAAGCCAGCCTGTTTGGCTTGATTGACTTCGTCGTATCCTCGCGGCCCGCGCTCGCCATCGCCCCCAGCATCCGGTCCGACGTCTCCCCAATACAAGAACCCGGTGCGTTGATCGAGGTTGATACGCCATGGGTTGCGGCAACCCATGACATAAATCTCAGGCCGTCCCTTGGAACCATCGCGAGGGAAAAGATTGCCCTCCGGGATGGTATAGGTCCCATCGGGCATCGGCCGAATTCGCAGCACCTTCCCGTTGTAGCTATCGGTGTTGGCGGCCGTGCGAAGCGCGTTGAAGGCCCCGCGATCATCCCGTTCATCGATGGGGGCAAAGCCTTGCGAGTCCCCAAAGGGGTTCGTATTGTCGCCGGTGCCGATGTACAGGCAGCCATCCGGTCCGAACTCCATCGAACCCGCGTGATGGCAACACTCTTGCCGCTGCTCTTCGTACTTCATCAACAACCGCTCGCTCTCCATGTCCACGCTGCCATCTTCGCGGACCGTGAAGCGGCTGATGTGCTGGCCGGGAAAGTCGGGAGGCGAATACTGCAGGTACATCCAGCGGTTGGCTGCAAACTGAGGATCGAGCGCCAAGCCGATCAACCCGTTTTCCTGCGCCGTGGTCACGGTGATTTTTCCTGCGCTGACGATCGAGCCCGATTTGGGATCGATGCGTTTGATTTCACCGGCGAGTTCGATCAAGTAAATGGTTCCATCGGGTGCGATCGCCATTTCCATCGGCTGGATCAACCCGGTCGCAACGGTGGTCTTCTCCAATCGCTTGGGATCGTATTCGGATTGGGCATTTGCATCCCGGGTATGACCGAGGCCGAAACAAGCGACCGACATCCAGCCGATCAATGCGGCGGAACTGCGGGTTGCAGATGGCTTCACGAGCATGCAGTGGACGCGGTGAACAAACGCAGCCACCGAACGAAAGAACAATCGAGATCGAATCATAGGATCGTCAACGTGCAACGCGAGGAAAGGGCAGGGAGGGAGGTGAGGACGGGAGGGTAGGGTAGGCAGGTGGGATGGGAGCAGGGACCTAAGCCCCGCGCTGGTAGCGCTGTCGGATGCGCTCTTGGATGCGAGCCAACTCCGGATCGTGCTTCAATTCCGATTCCGTTTTCTTGCACGCATGCATCACGGTGGTGTGATCGCGGTTGGAGAAATAGGAACCGATGGTTTCGTAGGAGTCGTTCGTGAGTTGACGCATCAGCAGCATGGCCAGCCCGCGCGCCCGCACCACGCCGGATTTGCGAAGCGGCCCGACCAACGTTTCGACCGAGACCTTCAATTCCTTGGCAACCGCTTTTGCAATTTCATGCAGCGACACCTTGGGGGGAGCGGCGCCCAACATTCGCGATGAAGCTTTGCCTGCTCCTGCAGAGGTCGCATCGGCGCGACGTTGATGGGTCCAGCGGAGCAAATACCCCTTCAATTGCAC
>JBKCUI010000021.1:0-12077 GCA_046318495.1 Pirellula sp.
TCCGAAGACGGAAGCGAGTTTTTCGATGCGTTGGCGGATCCATTCTTTGCGGTAGGAGTAGTCTTTTCCGGAGACTTCATCGACGCCCGAGAGGTAGGCACGGCGTACGCACCGCTGGACGACGTGCAGAATCGAGATTTCGTTGGGCCTAAAGAGTTCGCATCGCAATGGTCTAGGCATGGCAGATCTCCTGTCCTGCCATTCTACGGGGCATCTCCCTCACAGGACAACCGGTGCCAGGCACTGAGCGAAAGGGGGGGAAAAGGAAAGCAGGCTTTGGGGCCTGCTTTCCGGATTGAGAGAGTCGCTGCGGCAGGGTTACTTGCCGGCCGATTCTTTGAGCATGGCTTCGATCTTAGACAAATTGAAAGACCCGGGCGTTTGGCTGGGGGGGTACTCTTTCATGGTCGTCAAGAACTGGGCGATCATGCCTTGGATCGGAACCACTACAAACGGACGCTCGAGGAACCAATCGTTGTAAGTGTTCGAGTTGTGTTGCGCTTTCTCGAAGGGGTCGCGGCGCAGGTTGAACAGCAATGGAACTCTCAGTTCCGTAAACGGTTCTCGCCACACGCCAAAGGCTTCGCCCCGATTCTCGAGGAACACAACTTTCCAGTCCTGATATCGCGCCGCTACGACTTGTCCATCATCATTGACGTACCAAAACTCGTTGCGAGGCGATTCTTTGGCTTTGCCGCTGAAGTATTCCAGCTGGTTGTAGCCATCGATGTAGTTGCGGTATGTTCGGCCATTGAGTTCCACACCGCCCTTCATGAGTTGGGCGCGGATGTTCGGATTCCCCGCCGCTGCGGCAAAAGTTGGCAACCAATCTTCGTGTGCTACAACGCCATTGAGCGTCGTACCTGCAGGCCACTTGCCTGGCCACCGCGCAAAACATGGGACACGGTATGCCCCTTCCCAGTTGGAGTTCTTCTCACTTCGAAAGGGCGTGGTTCCCGCATCAGGCCACGTGTTGTAGTGCGGGCCATTGTCGGTTGAATACATCACGATCGTGTTGTCGGCGATTCCCAATTCATCGAGCAAGTTGAGCAAGACGCCAACATGCCCGTCGTGCTCGACCATCCCGTCGCTGTATTCGTCTTGTCCGGATTTGCCGCGATTGGCTTCCTTGACGTGAGTTCGGAAGTGCATCCGGGTGCCATTCCACCAGCAGAAGAACGGCTTGCTCTCCTTGGTTTGGCGCTGGATGAAGTCCTTGGCCGCAGCCAGAGTTTCTTCGTCGATGGTTTCCATTCGCTTCTTGGTCAACGGGCCTGTGTTTTCGATGGTTTGCCCACCTTTGCCGTCGGCCTTGCACTTGAGCACTCCACGCGGGCCGAACTTCTTTCGAAATTCAGGGTTCTTGGGATAATCAAAATTCTCGGGCTCCTCTTCTGCATTGAGGTGATAGAGGTTCCCAAAGAACTCGTCAAAGCCGTGCATGGTGGGCAAGTGCTCGTCGAGGTCCCCTTGGTGATTCTTTCCAAATTGTCCCGTCGAATACCCAAGGCTTTTCATGACCGTCGCCATCGTGACATCGGTCTTTTGCCAGCCTTCTTTTGCGCCGGGCAGTCCGACTTTGGTCATGCCCGATCGAATCGGCACCGATCCGCTGATAAAGGCGGCTCGCCCTGCCGTGCAGCTCTGCTGGCCGTAATAGTCGGTGAACGCCAAGCCTTCTCTCGCAATTCGATCGATGTTCGGGGTCTTGTATCCCATCATGCCACGGTTGTTGTGGCTGATGTTCCAAGTTCCAATGTCGTCCCCCCAAATCACCAAAACGTTGGGCTTCTTGGCGTCGGTCTGGGCGACCGCAGTCGAAACCCACCCCGCCATCAACAGAAAAACTCCTAAGCACATCTGCAACTTCATACTGTTTCCTTTCGAGAAGAGGACCGATGCAAACACGAGCAGCGCATTATGACGATATTTGCTGACACGATTTCGAGGCAGCCCCCAATCGAACGCGAAAATCTTCGACTTCCCATTTCCGTACCGCGCTTCGCACTCACGCCTTGTAGGCTCGTAGCTCTCGCCCGGAGGTTGGTATTAGCGGAATCGATGCGATCACACTTGTTTCGGCGTCTTGCATCAAGACTCCCGGTAAGTCTTTTTCTAAGCGTATGCCTAAAATCGAGGCATCTCCATCCATGCGTTTAGCCGCCGAGCGTCGGGGCGTGCCGTAGATTTCACTAAACGCAACGAAAAGCCCAACGAAACTCGCAGGTTCGCGGGCAAGGACGGCATGGCACACTGTTTGCGGCGTTTTTTGTTTGCGAAATCCATCGTCCCTAGCGTCGAAGGATCGCAATGCCAACGACGGTACACGAAAGGGAATCTGTGCAAGAAGGAACGACAACATCCACAACACTGCAATTGCTCGACTCAGCATCGGGGATGCCTTTACAAGTTTGGGACTGTAGCAACGTAGACCGAGTGACGATCGGCCGAGGCGAAGAGAATGTCATTCGCATCCTCGACCCGCATGTGTCCCGACTGCATGCGGAGCTAGTTCACACGAATGGAACGTGGATGATTCTGTCGCACGGACGCAACGGAACGTGGATCCAGAGCGAGAAAGTCGATCGCCATCTCCTTTCGGATCGCACGGTTTTTCATTTGGGATCCAGCGGCCCGATGCTACGGTTCTTGTGCCAAAACCAAATCCAATCTTCAACGACTGCGACCATCGACAACGCAGAATGCGATGACTTTGATTTTCTCAAGATCAATCCGCAACAACTTGCCGATGAAGTGGCCAAGATCGCTGAGTCCGAAGCGTTTCGCCGACTTCAGCAAAAGATTCAACTGCCCGCACGCCCTGAGGAACCGGAGTAATCCTTGAATCCGAAAGGATCGGACTGTCACCCTTGCATGGCGGTCTGCCAAGCTCAAGTTCGAGTCGCGAACACGAGTTCACATCGGCGCCGGATGCGCAATGCTCGAACGGTCTTTCGCATCGCCCTTTTTCATCGATTTAGGAACCATCCTTCGTGGGAAAAATCATCTCCGTCCATTCGTACCGCGGAGGCACGGGCAAGTCGAACACCACTGCAAATCTCGCGGTGCTCATTGCGAAACTGGGCAAACGTGTGGCCATGGTCGATTGCGACGTACAGTCCCCTGGCGTGCACGTCATCTTTCAGTTGACCGAAGACAGGATACGGTTCACGCTCAACGACTACTTGTACGGTGAATGCACCATTGAACAGACTGCGTACGACGTCACCCAGGCTTCGATCGGCACTGCGGACCCCGATGCGGATCGCCCGAAACTGTTCTTGATCCCATCCAGCATCAAAACAAGCGATATCGGTCGCGTGCTGAAGGAAGGCTACGATGTCGCACTGCTCAACGACGGCTTTCAGCGTTTGATCACCAAGCTGCAACTGGATTACTTGTTCGTGGATACCCATCCGGGCGTCAACGAAGAGACATTGCTCTCGATCGTGGTATCCGACGTTTTGCTGCTCATCTTGAGACCGGATCAACAGGATTTTGAGGGCACTTACGTAACCCTCGAATTGGCTCGGCGTTTGGGCGTCGAAGAACCTTGGCTGCTCCTCAACAAAATTCCGCCAGGTATGGATGCCAATTCCCTGAAGACTCGCGTGGAAGCTCTGTACGACCGCCGCGTCGTCGGCATGCTACCGCTCAATCATGAGATCGTTCGGCTGGGTAGCAGCGGCATTTTCGTCAACCGCTATCCCGATCACCCCTTTACGCTCGAGATGCATCACGTTGCAAAACGCATTCTCGACCCCCACGAGGATTAGCAATCCATGGCATCCCATTCGGACTCACAACTCGACGCGCTCCTCGGGCGGATGCAAGCTGCGGCATCTCCCTTGCGCGATACCTTGCTCCAGATCCATGCCGACTGCCGGAGCAACACCGCCGGTAAGATCGCGGATTACATTCCGGAGCTCGCCAAGGCCAATCCCGACGACTTTGCCGTTTCGATCGTATCCGTCCACGGTCAGCACGTGGGGGTCGGGGACTTCGATGCGCCTTTTACAATCCAATCGGTATCCAAGCCTTTTGTCTTTGGATTAGCGCTTGAGGATAACGGACGCGACGCCGTGCTGTCGCGCGTCGGCGTTCAGCCGGTTAGCGAGGCCTTCAACACCATCTCGCTGGATGAATCGTCCAATCGCCCCTTCAATCCGATGATCAATGCGGGAGCCATCGCCACCACGGATTTGATTCGAGGCGCCGACTATCCCGAACGCGTTCACCGCATGTTGGCCATGTTCGAACGCTACATCGGCCATCCTGTCCACGTCAACAGCTCGGTCTTTGCATCGGAGCGAGCCTCCGGACATCGCAACCGGGCCATCGCCCACTTGATGTTGAACTTCAACATGGTCGAGCCAAATCTCGAAGCCACGCTCGATCTCTACTTCCAGCAGTGCAGCATCATGGTGACGTGCAAGGAGCTAGCCATCATGGGAGCCACGCTGGCCAATCAAGGCATCCAACCCGTAACCGGCCAGCGTGCGATCGAGGCTCGCTATGTCAAGGATCTGCTCAGCGTGATGCACAACTGCGGGATGTACAACTACTCCGGCGAATGGAGCTATCGCGTTGGGATTCCCGCCAAGAGCGGCGTTGGTGGAGGAATCGTGGCGGTCGTGCCCGGACGCGTGGCGATTGCTGCTTACTCTCCACGGCTCGACCCAAAAGGGAACAGTGTTCGGGGCATGCAAGCCATTGCTGCCCTCGCAGAGCGTTACCATCTTCACGTCTTCGAAGGAGATGGCAATCCGAACTTGATCCTCGACCATTTCCAGCGATCCCGGGGTGATTGATCAAGATCGCGGACCGCCATTACTTGGTCGCGGCCTCGCGCACGATCATCACGCCATTCATGACCATCCAGTGCCCGGGGAAGGTGCATAGGTACGGGTATTTGCCCGGCGTCTGCGGAGCTTGGAAGTAGATCGAAAACTCCACGCCTGGGTCCACAATGTCGGTGTAGCACAGCACCTCGTCACTGGCGGGCACGTACTGCTTCAAGTACGCATCGGGCGTCCCGATCAGCCGGTTCGCTGCATCCCCGATGCGTTCCAAAGCCCCCGGCTGGATCAAAGCCCAATTGTGCGGGACCACGTCCGGATTCTTGAACGTAAGTTTGATCGCTTCCCCAGCTCGTACCTCCAAAGCGCGTTCGGAGAACTGCAAGTTATCGCGCGCCTCGATCCGCAGTTCGCGCGCTCCGGCGAGTTTCTTTTGCCACGGATTGGGGATTCGCTTTTCCAACCACTCCAGATCGCGCTGCATCGGGTGTCGCAATTTGATCGCGAGCGCGGAGGCTGCGTTCGAGCGATCGTTTTTGCTTCCGACATCCTTCGGAAGATCCATCTCGTGGATCGTTGCAAACAACTCGCACGGTCGGTCCGCGCCGACATTCAGCCACAGATGCAACTGACTGCATCGCTGCAGATCAGGAATCTCATAAAACACGCGGCGAGGATCGTCCGATGGATGGATGCCCCGTATCGGCAGCACATCATGCCCCACGGCGCCTTCGTGCACGACGGAGAATTCTTTGGATCCGTAACCGGGCGAGTAGCGATAGTTCCAGGCTTGCGCGAATTGAAGTGACAGATTCAACGCAGCTTCCTTTTGCACTGGCTGTGCAAACTCGACCTCGATGCCGTTGGCATACGCGTGAAAGCCAAGCGGTAGCTGCACGGGCGCGCCGGTGTATCGCAATCGCTCCAAGCATCCGGCGTCTGGCGTGTACGTTCCCCAGCCATGCATCCCGGAGACATACAAGCTGCCATCGACGGGATGGATCCGAGCCCGATGAATCCCCGAGCGAAACTCACCTGGAAGCGGCACGGCGGCTCCTTGCCAGCGGTCCCCAACGCGGTCTCGCAAAATCATCATCACCGACCCCGTACCAAAGGATGTATGAATGATCCGGCCTTCCAGAGGTCCCATCTTCGAATGACGCACCTGGAGTTGACCACCGCTGGAGTTATCCACACCGCGCGGCAAATACAGCAGCGGCAATTCGATCGATTGGTTCTTCTGCGGACCGCGATACCCATAGAAGGGAACGGGGGAGGTGTTGTACTTGTTCGCCACGTTTCCCTGGCTAACGGCTGGAATCTGGCAGATCATCGACGTCGGCGTCCAGTCGCCTTCAGAACACGGCACGGTAATGGTTCCATCTTCTAGCAACCCAAGTCCATCGGGATTGCGAAAGCCTGTCCCGATGACTTGGGCGGTCCGCCCGTCCGGCGAGATGCGCACCAAGCCTTGATTCCCAGATGCAAAGTAAAAGTATCCTTCCGCATCTCGCTCCAGTCCGCACAAGTAGTCGTGCCCGGACGGTGAAGTGATGTATGCCTTGGAAAAGCACTCGTAAAAATCGATCTCGCCGTCACCGTTCAAATCGCGGAGCCGCGTGATTTGGTTACGGCCCAACGTGTAGATCACGTCGTCATGCACCACGACACCCAATAAGTGATGCATACCCGCAGCAATGCGTCGCCAAACGGCGGTATCGCTATCCAGCCCTCGGACGCTCCACACGTCCCCTTGCATGCTGACGACGATGCCGGTGCCGTCGCTTAGGAACGCGTGTCCGCCGACGGCGATAGGCGTGTTCCATGGGTTCTTAGGCAACTCGATGCGATCGACGACAAACCCCTGGCCTTCGCCCATCGCAATGCGCGACGTCATCGGTTGGAGGAATTGCGGGCGGCCCCCTTGCATGACCGATCGCCGCGGATGTTGCTCGGCCGGTGCGATGACACGCGTCCATTTGCCGTTATCCACTTCCAATGCATCCAAGTAGACCACACCGTCGCTCTCAACGGCGAACGTGATCGAGGTTCCATCCCGATAGTATCCCAAATAACGTGGAGCTGCATCTTTGCCGACGATCTCCGCAAATGGCTTGGCCCAATCCCCCAACGGCAAGCGTTCTCCTTCGATTCGGAAGCCATCGATGTAGCCTTGGCGGACATCCGAGTACTGAACGTATCCTCCTCGCCAAGCAGCTTCGTACCCGAGGGTGTCGGTATTGAAGCATGCGGACCACTGCATGTCGGGACCAAGTCGGATTGCGATGGCGCGCGGAACAACCTTTGGTTCGCCCACCAAGACATTGCTTTGTACCGACCCCAGGTCCATCGACTTCCAAGCATTGCCCTTCCACGAGTCTTCGTTTTGATTCCCCCAATGGCCAAAGCCTGGACCATCCAAACCTGGATACTCTTCGATCCAAGTCGGTCTGGGATCGAAAGCGGAGAAGTGGACGGCTTGCTTGGTGTAGAAGTCATACACGCGGTCGCGATTGACGTTCTCGGAAGAAAGAGGATGCATGGCTGCATCGATCGGTCCCGGTTTCCACGCGAATCGCGTGGGCTCGTGCGTGCTGGCCGCCCGAACACGGGCTTCCACCGTCGCCAGGTCCAATCGCGAAGCTGGCGTCGATGCCTTTCCGCTGGCGCGTTCGTTCAGTTCGATCAAGAACCGCAACAGATCGGCGCGATCGCCCATCGGTAACGCATCCAACAGCCCTTGAGACATGAGCGATGCGGTTGGAACGAGCTCCTCGATTTCGCTACGCGGGATAGAACGTTTCTCCCGTGTCGCAGGGTCGATCAAGACCAACGGATCCGCTTCCGCTGGACCCACCACGTAACCTGTTAGAACCAGATCGTCGACCAAGCGAACTTTGTAGGGACGGTACGCCGGTGCAACTGTACGGTTTGGCCAGAGCAAACTTTCAGCTAAGTATTGCGGCGTGCGCCGCTCCGCTGCATTCGACAGCTGAGCCTCGTAGAGCGAAGGACCGATCTGTCCGCCGGCTTGTCCGATGCGATGGCACGAAAAGCAGGCCAACTGAGCTCGTGTAAAGACATTCAGTCCACGCTCGACATCCCCATGCTGCTGCGCGGCGGCGACCAGAGCGTCCACCCCTGCCGTCACCGCAGCATCATCCGGACCGACTGCTGCTGCCGCGTTGCCATTGGCATCCTGGTAAGCGGTCCCCATCGCGGTCTGAACCGTACTCGCCGCGGCGATCGCTAGCAAACCCAGGGCAGTGCGAAGGATCCTATGGAATCGGGAACAACTGGTCCCAAGTTTCAAGAACGAATGGGTCGAAAAAAAACCTGTGCTCATGAGCAGCATCACTCGCAGGAGAGGGGATAGGGCGGGGGTCGAACGCGCATCGCCAGGAATCGGCAAGCCGTGCTCCAGCGCGGCGAGCGGGAAACTCGGTTGGACGGGGTTTCGACGACTGCGTATTGTAGTCGAAAGAGATTCGCGCCGGACCAATCGTCGGCGATGTGATGCAGGAATTGAGTCCAACCTCTACGCAAAGGGACCGCGCTGACCATGCAACTTCAGCCCAGCGATAGAACGCCATGGAATCTCCTTCGTGCTTCGAACTCGCAATGCATCCTTGTTTGCGTCGTTGTCGTCGGTTGGCTTGCCTGCCTAACCAACGGCTCCCGCGCGCAGGAACCGGATCGTCCCAAGGGATCGCCCGTCGCGGCGCAACGCAACTGGTTTGACTTGGACACCCCACTGGAAGACGACGCACCCGCGAACGATGCCAAGCGCGAATCTCCAACACCGCAGCCGCACGACGGTGTGGTGGTGTTGCCAGCGGGCGGAGACGAGGCCAACGCTACGACCCTCGCGGTGCGCCCAGAAGAACGTCCAGCGCCGCGGCGAATGCAATTGGCAAGCGATCTCGAGCATGCTTCGGTCACCCCAACGCAAAGCGAGTTGCAAGAACTCAGCCAGTGGATTCGCTGGTTGGCATTGATGAATTTGCCGCCAAACATCGAAGACAATCGCAAGTGGGGACGCCGAAAAGAGGTATTCGACGGTGTCGACATGAAGATGGACGGCTGGCGTCTGGACACCAAACGCAAATGGAAAACCGTCAATCATGGGACATGGTCCCGGTATTACATCGAGTTCATCGATCCAGCCAATCAATTGCAGGTCGATGTCCTTAAGCTGCAAATCCATCCGACCGGCAAGCGTTTCACCACGTCGATCCAAATCGTAGCACCCATGAAACTCTTTGGTCGAGTCAGCCAATTCCAACGCGACGTGCAATGGTTTAGCATCTCCACCAAAGCCGACGCCGTCGTCGCCATGCGCGTCGACTGCGATGTCGAGATCCGGATCAATCCGCTGGTCTTGCCCCCCGAAGTCGAGTTCCGCCCGAGTGTGACCGACGCCTCCATTGAGCTGCGCCAATTCGATGTCAGCGAAATCAGCCAGATCCACGGCGATGTTGCGGAGTGGCTGGGGGATGGGCTGCATCGCGTCCTCAATCGCCGATTGGCAAACTATCGCGAAAAACTCGTCGACAAAATGAATGCTTCAATTGCCAAGCAGCAAAACAAGTTGAAGCTCTCAGCGCAAGCTTGGTTTGACTCTTCGTTTCGCAAATCGCTTCCTGCATCGCAGCCCGCCACCGAATAAAGATCGCGGTTCAGCGGTCCGCGATCGACCGCTCCCGAAACCTTGGCATTGCAAAATCGCGATTTCGAATCTCCGGAATGCAGCCGAGTTGAATGCTCAACAACACGAGCTGTCGCCGTGCGGTAGATGAGGTTCCATTGCCGATGGGCTTTGCTCTACAATCGACGCCGTAGCCGGAGTCTTTGCCTGGCTAATGTTTCGTTGCGTCCATGCTTTCGGAGCCATCATGCCTTCGCTGCTTCGTCACGTCCTTTTCCTTTGCATCGGTTTCGCGTCTATGCCCAACCTCTTCGCACAAGATCCACCGCTTCTCGATCGCAAGCTCTTCTTTGGCAATCCCGAGATCGCCGCTGGGGAACTGAGTCCCGACGGTCGGACGATCTCCTTTCTTAAGGCCTATCAAGGGATCATGAACGTGTGGGTCAAGCCGTTCGATGCCCCCTTTGAAGCCGCTCGGCCGATCACCCAATCGGACCGCCCGCTCTACGGCTATTCCTGGACCGAGGACGGCAAGTACATCCTTTATGCCAAAGACAACAATGGCGACGAAAACATGCACGTGTTTGCCGTCGACCCTTACGAAAACGTCGCGGCAGGCGCATTGCCCGAATCGCGTGACCTGACGCCGATGGAAAACGTAACCGCACAGATTGTGCACGTCAGTCAAAAGAACCCCGACTTGCTATGGGTCGGATTGAATCAACGCGATGAAGCGTGGCACGACCTGTACCAACTCCAAATCTCCAACGGCAATCTCAAACTCGTTTACGAAAACCGGGACCGCATCACCGGTTACGAGTTCGATTGGGACGATCAGTTGCGACTGCTCAGCCGCACCGATGAGAACGGCACAACGACGCTCTTGAGAAAAGATGGCGATCGGCTGACACCGATCTACGAAACGCTGGTCACCGAGAACGCTGGCGTGGCGGGATGGGAAGCGGACAATCAACGCTTTTACTTGGTCACCAACAAGGGGGACCTGAACTTAAGTTCGGTGTTCCTGATGGATCCCGGAACGGGAAAAGTAACTCCCTTTGAATCCGACCCCGAGAACCGCGTGGACTTCGGCAGCCTGGAGCTCGATCGAAACACTCGGCGTGTGATTTCGACGTCGTATGTCGATGATCGCGTGCGCTACTACTGGAAAGATCCGGTTTGGGAAGCGAACTACCAGTTCTTGCGCGAGAAATTTCCAGGTCGCGAAGTCACATTTCAAAGCTCTACCCACGACTACAGCAAGTTCTTGATCGCCATCACTGGGGACAAGTACGCCGCCGAGGCATGGTTCTTCGATGCCAACACCCGGCAATTGATTCCGCAATACACCCCTCGGCCGGATCTCAAAGCGGTAGAACAACACCTTGCACCGATGGTGCCGGTGCGTTATCCGAGCAGCGATGGTTTAGAGATCCCCGCCTACTTGACGTTGCCCGTCGGCAAACCACCCAAGAATCTGCCGTTGATCGTGCTCGTCCACGGTGGTCCCAAAGGTCCGCGCGACGTGTGGGGATACGATGCCGAAGTCCAATTCCTAGCCAATCGCGGATACGCCGTATTGCAACCCAACTTTCGAGCAAGCGGTGGTTATGGAAAAGCCTTCATGAATGCAGGAGATATGCAGTGGGGACGCCTCATGCAAGACGACATCACTTGGGGTGTGAAATTCGTGGTGGACCGGGGCATCGCCGACCGCAGCCGAATCGGCATTATGGGGGGCAGCTACGGAGGCTACGCCACCTTGGCAGGGCTGGCGTTCACGCCTGAATTGTATGCGTGCGGCGTCGACATCGTTGGTCCGAGCAACATCTTCACGCTGCTCGATTCGATTCCCGCTTACTGGGAATCCGGGCGGGCCTTCTTGTATGGAATGGTCGGTGATCCCAACACTCCAGCCGGAAAAGCGGCGATCCAACAAGCCAGCCCGCTGTTCAGCGCCCAAAAGATCAACAAGCCGCTGCTGATCGTTCAGGGCGCGCACGACCCGCGCGTCAAGCAAGCCGAAGCGGACCAGATCGTGATCGCGCTTCGCGATCGCGGACATGACGTTAGTTACCTGCTGGCCGACGACGAAGGCCACGGGTTTGCCAAACCGGTCAACCAGATGGCTATGTATGCAGAAGTCGAACGCTTTTTGTCAGGCAAACTGGGTGGTCGCTACCAAAGCGACATGCCCGAGGACGTAGCCAAGCGACTAGCGGAACTCAAGGTCGACCTTGCTTCGGTGACCTTCGTCAACCCGAAAGACGTCCCGCTGCTGTCGAATTGGCCCGCGTTCAAGCCCTTAATCGCACCCGGCAAGGAATCTTGGAGCGTTGAGATCGCCGTGCAAGGGCAGACGCTCAACATGAAAACCGAACGGTCCATCGAACGCCAAAAGGACGTATGGGTCATCAAGGATACGACGAGCAGCCCCTTGGGTGATTTCTCGGATGAGGAAACGTATACCCTCGACCTGAAGCCGTTGGCCCGCAAAGTGGTACGGGCCGGGCAGTCTCTCTCGGTTCGCTACGCCAAGGATCGCGTCGAGGTCGTGGAAGGGGACAAGACACAATCGATTCCCTATCAAGGCGCCTTGTTGAGCGATGGTCCGGGTCGCGACGCGGTGT
>JBKCUI010000022.1:0-2877 GCA_046318495.1 Pirellula sp.
AGGATATCCCATCCCTTCTTGCCACGTCGTGAAGTCATACTCCTGGCCGCGAATCCCGGTATGGCCCGCATCCCCTTCTACCCCAGCGTGCCAGATTCCCGCCGCACCATACGTATGCCCCGCCGCGCCACTGAGCATGAAGCTCCAAAACATGTGTCGCTGAATGTCTTGGAAGTTGGTCTGCATATGCCCTTCGTAGCAAGCCTCTCCGCACAGCGCGGGGCGAGTTGGAGCTTGCGCGAGGCTGGACTGAATCAAACTCAACGTCTGCCGAGCCGTGTTCATTCCTTCATGCCCAATGCCCACCATATCGAAGTCGAACAACGCGTTGTTAGCTTTGATCGCTTGCCGCGGATCGGACGGGGAGTGATAGACCAGAAGTCGTCGGTAGGGATCGGTATCGTGGACGTACTTCGCGAGCTCCGACCAAGGCCCATTCCCGTCGCTGGCTTCGCCCCCCAAAATCCATGCCACCGGATACGCGCCATAACGGGCGATTAGATGTCGCCAGTGGCGTTTGTAGCCATCCAGTCCAACCTGGACAATCGTCGGCTGGCCACCCCCTTGTGGGCGTCCCCATCCCCCCACGATGGCCGGGACGATCCCGTTGTCGATCAAATGCTGGAACCGTCGATCGGCATGATCGAAGTAGGCTGGATTCATCACGCTGAAATCGATCTTCTCATACGGTTTCCCGCCTTCGTTCTCCCAACGTGCCTCCATCATGTCTTCATCGGGATAGGGACCGCAGACGATTTGCACGACATTGAATCCTTTTGCCTTGCGATCGGCCGTGAGTTGCTGAAAGCCCTCCCAAGTCATCCGCTTGCACAAGCACTTCCACCACGTGTCTCCGAGCCACAATAACGGAGTGCCATCGGCATGCTCCAAATGCCGCTTGTCCTGTGCAACGCGGATCGGACCGTGGAGATAGAGAGGATTCGTCCCTGTGTTGGGCGCGATCGCGACCTTGCCCTCGATGCCATGCAATCCGGTATCGTCTGCGATGTTGCAAACGGATCGCCAACCATGGATACCGACCATCGGCGAAGCATAGCGAACTTTCCATCGATTCTCGCCAGACCAGAAAGCAGGAACACGCTTCTTGGTCCCGGTTGGATCCGTGAACTCGACATCGAGCATCACTTGCACAAACGGATCCGAATGGAAGCGACTTGCCTCGAAGGTGATTTCTGCCACCGTGTTGGCTTCCACTTGGACGTGTTGATCTGCAGGCTGTCGCTCTGCGTCGTTGAAGCCTTGCAAAGGCTCGCTTGGGCTGAAACCGGTCAGCAGAATCGAAATTAGCAGAACGAATGTTCGTTGCATCGCAGTTATCCTTTTCAGACAGAGAACGCCCCGTCACATGCCGGTTGGATGGACGCAGCAAAACTCACGGCGCATGGAACTCCGCCAGTCCACGAAGACCTCGCCGAATCGCATCCGACAACCCGGCATCGCCATATTCCCGGCCTACATCGAAGGCGATTCCATCCTTTGTTCCATTCGCGGTTTCGTCGTCCGTCCATCCGTCTGGTCTCGATTTGTTTCTCGCGTTATTTGTTTTTCAACAACTCGACCATCGCCGCGCCCATCGCTTCACCAACATCCATGACCACTTCGGCCTTGCCGCCATAATGGCTGTTGCCACTGCCGCCTTGCGCCATCGGATGGGTATAGATCGTCGCTACATTTCCATGGAATTCTGGGTACCGGCCGCTGTTGCCGTCCACCGCCAGATGAGCCTCCAAAATCATCCCGGTTGTGCCACCACTCCCTTTCACGGCTTCGCCTAGGGTGGCGCAGACGAATTTCGCGGCAGGAGCGTTGAATTCCTTCCTGAGGGCTTTGATGAATGCCACGAGGTTCTTTTCGTAGTGTGCGGCATGGCCAGCATTCCCCGCATCGCGCTCTCCCTGCCAAAAGAAGAAGCCGGCGACTTCATACGCATGCGCTCCCGGGTAGTGTTTCTCAAGATCTTCCAAAGCCTTTTTGGCATCCCCGATGTCGAAGTCCCATTGCTTGCCAGCGTACCAATCGATCGGCTTGCCGTTCTTGTCCAACCACGGCGCAGGTTCGGTCGCCAGTCCCTTGTCTGGATCCATCGGCCAAAACTCGGGTTTGTCCTTGTAGCCAGCGTAGACCAGTCGCTGTTCCATGCCAGACTTGTCCGTGGCAACGAACTCCGAACGCTCACTTCCCGGCGGCAGCAAGTCCCAGCCTAGCGCACGATTGCCGATGCAGCACTTGAGAATCATCACCGGTGCATCGATCGCATTGCCCAACGGATGGCCGATGCCATATTCCGGGCCGAGCTTGTCACCAGCCACCGTCATCCACTCGTTCCTGAGCGGTCCTTTGCCGGACATGTACTGAACATAGCGAACGTCTTTGCGCACCGCCCAAGCTCCCGCGTCGTCGACGAGATACGAGTACTTCTGCTTTTCCCTCACCGCATGCTCCAACGAGATTTCGCCGCCTCGGACTTTACCGAGCCCGACCATGTTCGACTGGCCGAGCAAGATGAAGACCTGAACCGGCTGGGTCATGTCGGCCGGTTGCCCGTCGGGCCTCGCGATGGACTGGGGGATGTCTTGAGCCATCGACAATGTGGCGACGAAGGGGAATACCAGCAACGCCACAAAAGCCAACGGTGCCGCGTTTTTGACGAACCGATCGAACAACATCGTTTTCGGATCTCCCGTAGAGGACTTGTTGGTTCGAGGATGGAGAAGGTCGACACATCCGAACCCGTTTAGCTCTTGGCGTCAACGCAAGGTTCGCCTCGCGAGCGGCCATCCTTCGACGGTAGGTCTATGGCGAGCCCAGTGAAGCATCGGACGAGGGGCTTAGGGTACCATGATCGGCTCGACCAAT